>NZ_PNOT02000219.1 GCF_002879535.1 Mesorhizobium intechi | reverse complement strand
CCCTGGCCGAGCGCGAGGCGCGCGGCGAGCCGCTGACCAGGGCCGAGCTTGGCGTGCTGCTGGCCTATGCCAAGATCGTGCTGTTTTCCGACATCGTCGCCAGCGACGTGCCTGACGATGCGCATTTCGACCGTGACCTGATGGGCTATTTCCCGGAACGGATGGCGAAGAAATACGCCGCCGAAATCCACGGCCACAGGCTGCGGCGCGAGATCATCGCCCGCGTCGTCGCCAACGATTTGGTCAATCGCGGCGGGCCCTCCTTCGTCAACCGGCTGCAGGAAGCCACGGGGCGCACCGCCGCCGACGTGGTGCGCACCTTTGCCGTGGTGCGGGACGGTTTTGCGCTGCCGGCGCTCTATAGCGAGATCGATGCGCTCGACAACCAGATCGACGGCCAGACGCAACTCGATCTCTACCAGATGGTCAGCCGGCTGATCTATGTGACCAGCGGCTGGTATCTGAAGAACGATGCCGGCACGGCGCCGCTCGGCCAGCGCATCGCCGAGCTGCAGGAGGCCCGCAAGGCGCTGGAACCGAAGCTCGTTTCGCTGCTGCCGACCTTCTCGCGCGAGCGGATCGAGGAGAAGCGGCACGGGCTGTTCAAGGCCGGCGCGCCGGAAAGGCTGGCCGAGCAGCTGGCGCTGAGCGAGGTGGCGGAGCTCATCCCCGACATCGCGCTGACGGCGCGTGCGGCCGGCGCCGACATCGTCGCCGCCGCCAAGGCTTTCTTCGCGGTCAGCGATGCCTTCCGCATCCCGCGTGTCGAGGACGCGGCTCGCTCGATCACGCCTTCGGACTACTACGACCAGTTGGCGCTATCGCGCGCCACCGACACGATCGGCGCGGCGCGGCGCGGCATTGCCGTCGCGGCGCTCACCGGCCATGCCAAGGCAGCGGATCCGGTGGCGGCCTGGCTGGAAGCCGGCGGCGAGCGCGTGGCGCGCATCCGCGAGCGGCTGCAGGCGCTCACCGAAGGCGGCGACATCACTGTGTCGCGGCTGTCGGTGGCGTCCGGGCTGATGAGCGATCTGACCGGGATGTGAGGGTTTCGAAGGCTTACCTCCCACTCGTGGGGGTCGTTGTGAAGCAGCGGGGGGCGGCGCCGACGCCCACCCCGACCTTCGGTCCTGCCTCCCCCGACAAGGGGAGGTAGGGGTCGACGCCTTGCTCCCGCTTACTCGGAAATGAACATGGAGCGGGCGAACGCACCGTGGCACCACGCTTGTGTTTGCATGACCATCGGAAAACATGCAGACATGACGCCGCCGACGAAACGTAGGCGAGTGGAGGGGATATGACCGAGGTAGCAGTGCAGCGGGCGTCCGGGCGCGGCATCTGGGGATGGATGTTCTTCGACTGGGCGGCGCAGCCGTTCTTCACGGTCGTCACCACCTTCATCTTCGGTCCCTATTTCGTCTCGCGCATGGCTGGCGATCCCAACACCGGCCAAGCGGTCTGGGGCTACGGTATCGCGGCGGCCGGGCTGGTCATCGCCGTACTGTCACCGATCCTCGGTTCGATCGCCGACCAGACCGGGCCGCGCAAGCCGTGGATCGCTTTCTTCGCCGCGATCAAGATCACCAGTCTCGCCCTGCTCTGGTTTGCCGCACCCGGCTCGAACCTGTTCCTGGTCGTTGCGCTGTTTTCGCTGGCGTCGGTGGCGGCGGAATTCTCCACTGTGTTCAACGATTCGATGATGCCGCGGCTGGTGCCGAAGAGCGAGATCGGCCGCATCTCCAACACGGCCTGGGGTCTCGGCTACCTCGGCGGCATGATCGCGCTGATTTTCGTCGTCACCTGCCTCGCCGGGTCGCCGGAGACCGGCAAGACGATCATCGGCATCGACCCGCTTTTCGGGCTCGACCCGAAGCTCGGCGAGGACGCGCGCGCCACCGGACCGCTGTCGGCTGGCTGGTATTTCCTGTTCATCCTGCCGATGTTCTTCTTCACGCCCGACGCCATCAAGGGCATTCCGATCGGGCCGGCGGTGCGCGAAGGCCTGTCGGAGCTGAAGTCGACGCTGGCCGAGGTGCGCAGGCGCGGCGGCATCTTCCGCTTCCTCGTCGCCCGCATGATCTACCAGGACGGCGTCAACGCGCTGCTGGCGCTTGGAGGCACGTTCGCGGCGGGCATGTTCCAGTGGTCGATCACAGAGATCGGCATGTTCGGCATCATCCTCAATGTCGTCGCCATCTTCGGCTGCTGGATCGCGGCACGCCTCGACACCGCGCTCGGCTCCAAGGCCGTGGTGATGATCGCGCTGGTCATGCTGTCGGTCGCCACCATCGGCGTCGTCTCGACCGGCCCAGGCTTCACGCTGCTCGGACTGATCCAGCTGCCGACCACCGATTCAGGCGGGCTATTCGGCACGGCGGCGGAGAAGGCCTACATCATGTACGGCCTGCTGATCGGGCTCGCCTTCGGCCCGGTGCAGGCGTCGTCACGGTCCTACATGGCGCGCAGCGTCACGGCAGCGGAATCCGGCCGCTATTTCGGCATCTATGCACTGGCCGGGCGGGCGACCAGCTTCCTGGCGCCGTTCCTGGTGGCGACCATCACCGCGTTCAGCGATTCGGCGCGGCTCGGCATGGCCGTGATCATCCTGTTCCTCGGCATCGGCATGGCGATCCTGGTCAGGACGCCGTATCCGGCGGATCGGCCGGCGGAGTAGCGCCTTACCCTCCCCTTGTGGGGGGTCGATCCGCAAAGCGGAGCGAGGCGGGTGAGCGCCATCAACCCCCGGCGCGCTCAGTGCCGGAAATGCCGCACTCCGGTAAACACCATGGCGATGCCATGTTCATCGGCGGCCGCAATGACGTCCTTGTCGTTCATCGAGCCGCCGGGTTGGATGACGGCGGTGGCGCCGGCGGCGACCGCGGCAAGCAGGCCGTCGGCGAAGGGGAAGAAGGCGTCGGAGGCGACCACCGAGCCCTTGGTCAGCGGCTCGGACATGCCGGCTGCCTCGGCCGCGTCGAGCGCCTTGCGGGCGGCGATGCGGGAGGAATCGACGCGGCTCATCTGGCCGGCGCCGATGCCGACAGTGGCGCCGTCCCTTGCATAGACGATGGCGTTCGACTTGACGTGCTTGGCGACGCGGAAGGCGAATTTCAGGTCGGCCATTTCGGCCGGCGTCGGCGCGCGCTTCGTCACCACCTTCAGCTCAAGGTCGTCGACCACGGCGTTGTCGCGGCCCTGGACCAGCAGGCCGCCGGCAACGGATTTGACCGTCGCGCCGGGCGAGCGCGGGTCGGGCAGGCCACCGGTGACCAGCAGGCGCAGGTTCTTCTTCGCGGCAACGATCGCCGCGGCCTCGTCCGTGGCACCCGGCGCGATGATCACCTCGGTGAAGGTCTGCACGATGTCCTGCGCCGCTTCGGCGTCGAGGGTGCGATTCATTGCGACGATGCCGCCGAAGGCCGAGACCGGATCGCAGGCAAGCGCCTTGGCATAAGCCGATTTCAGCGACGTGCCCTCGGCGACGCCGCACGGGTTGGAATGCTTGATGATGGCGACCGCCGCGGAGCGGCTGGGATCGAACTCGCCGGCCAGTTCGAAGGCGGCGTCGGTGTCGTTGATGTTGTTGTAGGAGAGCTGCTTGCCCTGCAACTGCCGCGCCGTGGCGACGCCAGGGCGCTTGTCGCCATTGACGTAGAAGCCGGCGCTCTGGTGCGGGTTTTCGCCGTAGCGCATCACTTCGGCGAGCTTGCCGCCGAAGGCGCGCCAGGTCGGGTGCTCGATCTCCAGCGCCTCGGCGAACCAGCCGGAAATCGCCGCATCATAGCTGGCTGTGCGGGCAAAGGCCTTGGCCGCCAGCTTCTTGCGGAAATCCAGCGACAGCGAGCCGATATTCATCTCCAGCGCATTCAGCACCGAGGCATAGTCGCTCGGATCGGTGACGATGGCGACATAGGCGTGGTTCTTGGCCGAGGCGCGGATCATCGCCGGACCGCCAATGTCGATGTTCTCGACGATTGCCGCATAGTCGGCGCCGGAGCGGCGGACTTCCTCGAACGGATAGAGATTGGAGACGAGGAGGTCGATCGGCTCGATGCCATATTTGCGCATCGCCGCGGCATGCTCGGGGTCGTCGCGCACGCCAAGCAGCGCGCCATGCACGGAAGGATGCAGCGTCTTGACGCGGCCATCCATGATCTCCGGGAACCCGGTGAGTTCGGAGACATCGCGCACCGCCAGGCCGGCCTCGGCGATCGCCTTGGCGGTGCCGCCGGTCGAGACCAGTTCGACTCCGGCCGCGGCCAAGGCCCTGGCGAAGTCGATGAGGCCGGTCTTGTCGAACACCGAAAGCAAGGCACGGCGTACGGGAACGAGGTCCGGGGCGGGAATGTTCTTGGCGGCGACGGCCATGGGCTGGCGGCCTTTCACGGCTGGAGGGGCAAGCCCGCGCCGTAGCACATGACATCAGGAAATCAAGCGCCGTGCGCCATTCGACGGCTTGATATGCAATTTGCCGGCCCCCGGGTGTAGTCTGATCTCCTCGCGATGGAGGAACATTGATGGCATTTGTCCGTATTGGCCAATTCACGGCGTTGCCGGATACGACGGAGCGGTTGCGGGCGATCTACGAAACCGAGGTGATCCCCGTTATCCGCCGCAAGCGGCAACATCAGCGCCGTGCTGCTGCTGCAGCATCAGGCGCGCGACGCATTCATGGCAATCACCGTCTGGAGCACCGTCGAGGACGCGGAGCGCTACGACCGCGGCGGTCAGGCGGCGGCGATGGTCGACAAGATCCGTTTCGCCTTCGCCGGTCCGCCGACGCTCGGCACATATGACGCTTTCGGCATCCCGCAGCAGGCTTGAGCGAGCCGGCCGCCTTCGCGCGGCAAATCAGTTGTTTTCCGGATAGCCGGCAATGCTGGTGCGCGTCAGCTGCCAGTGGACTTCGGACATGTCGGACGCCTTGAAGGCAAGCACGATCTGCCGGCTGCGGCGCGGGCCGCCGAGACCGGCGAAATAGATCGATTCCTCGACCTCCGGCACCACTTCGCCTGAGGTGAACACCCAGCTGTCGGCCTGGTCGGCGGTCAGCACAAGCCGGTCATGCTCGTCCTGCAGCAGGCTGATGTCGGGATGGACATGGAAGCGCACGGTGATGAAGTCACGGCCATTGTTGCGGATCGCGGCATTGCCGGGCCGCTGGAATCGGTCCCTGCCGGCCAGCACATCGCCGTTCGACGAGAGTTTCAGCTCGCGCTCGTGCAGGAAGCCGAAACGCGGGACGTAGCCGTCATGGCGGGCGATGAAGCCCTGGACGCCCTTCTGGTCGATGCGCTTGCACTGCACATTCTGCGGGCCGCCGATCAGTGGCGAACCCAGCAGGTCGTTGACGCGCAGCGAATGGCTGAAGCGCGCCGACGAGGTGTCGTTGATGGTGGCGGTCGAGTGCGCGGCGGTGGCGCGCGCCAGCGGCCGGAACTCGGCGGCGCCATAGGTGTCGATGCCGGCATTGACGATGTAGTGCTGGCGCCCGGACGACAACTCGAAGGCAAGGCAGCCGGCGTGCGCCGCGTTGGAAACATCGACAGGGGGCGGCAGGCCGGTGTCGGCGATGACGGTGACGCCGCCCATCGACAGTCGCTCATAGCCCGAATGCGGCGCGTGCAGCAGCGGCGCGCCGGCGGTGTCGTCATGCCGCAATATGGTGGCGATGCGGTCATGGATGGTGGCGCCCATGCCGTTGAAACGGGCGAGGCTGCCATCCTGGTGACGGAAGAAACGCAGGGCCGGCAGCATGCGGTCGATGGCGCCGATCAGCGCCTGTGGCGGGGTTTCCGCCTGGTTGGCGTAGGTCTGGCGCAGCGGCAAAAGGTCGGCGAGGATTTCCAGCACCGACATCGGATTGCGTGAGATATGGCCGCCATCGGCGAGGATCTGGCGGTTGAGTTCCTCGGCGAGGTTGCGGGTGGCGCCGCGCAGCGCAGAAGCCGGCGCCGGCAGGGAAAGCGCGGCGAAGGCAAGTGCTATGCGGGCGCGCAGCCGGTCCTTGCCGTCGGGCATTTCGCGCGCCATCGACCTGAGGTAGCGGATCTGGACGGCCAGCGATTTCAGGAAGGCGCGATAGAAGGGGAACTCGGCGCCCTGCAGCACGACGGAAGAATGCTGCAGCCAGGCGATGACGCGCTTTGCCGTCGTCCCGGGCTCCCAGGCGATACCGGCGATGTTGTTCCCGTGCATGGCGATCCAGTCGGACACCAGGGCACGCGCATTGGCGGCGGCAAGTTCGGTGCCGGCGGCGCGCATGTGGCGCAGCCAGCGAAAGCCATGCAGCGTCTTTTGCCAGCCGTGATTGGGCACGTTGATCTGGAAGGGCGACTTGCCGCCGGTCTCGACCAGGTGCCCCGACAGGGGATAGCGGCCGTAATAGATCTCGAGCGCGATCTGCGGGTCGGCCAGCCGCAGGTCCGGCGGTGCGATCAGCACGCGTTCGGGCGTGCGGCCGGAATAGCGCCAGCGATAGACCGGCCCGGCGCGCAAGCGCCGGCGCGTCTTGCGCCAGAACTCCTTCGCGACAAGCGTCCATAGACGCGTCGTGTTGCTGGCAGCCAGTGCCAAAAGCCCTCCTGGTCCGTCCTCTACCCCGCTGCAGAGCTTACATGAATGAACGAGTCGTGCGAAGGCGTATTCCTGGGTATAGGTCCGGGGACCCATACTCTCCCTAAAAAAGTCAGCAAATCCTGTTAGTTACGTCACATAGCGTCGCGCTGATTTGCTTTTTGTTCCATCCATGTCGTTATCCCGAAACCGCAACGCACTTTGGGGACATGCATTAGCCGGCGCGGCGCATGCGCGCGGCGAAGAAGCCGTCCAGGCCCGAGCGCTCCGGCGTGCCAAGGTCGAGATCGGCGGGCGTGGTGCGCAGCGTGCCTTGTGGCGTCAGGAAAGGGTCGATGCCGGCGATCTCCCCTTGCCGCAACGGATCATCGACGACCGCCGCCGTGTCCTTGAGAAAAGCACGATGCAGGTCTTCGCCTTCGAGCGGGTCGAGCGAACAATTGGAAAAGACGATCCGGCCGCCGGGCCTGACCAGCGTAACGGCGCGGGCGAGCAACCGCCTTTGCAGGTCGGCGAGCTTCTCGACATCGGCCGCCGTCTTGGTCCATGGCACGTCGGGATGCCGTCGCACCGTGCCGGTCGACGAGCACGGCGCGTCGAGGAGCACGGCATCGAACAGCTCCGTGGGCTCGTATTTGAGCAAGTCGGCCTGGACGATTTCGGCTGAGAGGCCGAGGCGGTCGAGATTCTGCGCCAGTCGCGCCAGCCGGTTTTTCGAGGTGTCGACGGCGGTGACCGCGGCGCCGGCCAGGATCAGCTGGGCGGTCTTGCCGCCGGGCGCGGCGCAGAGGTCGGCGACGCGCAATCCGCTGACATCGCCGAAAAGCCGCGCCGGCAGGCTGGCCGCGGCATCCTGGACCCACCAGGCACCTTCCGCGAAACCGGGCAGTTCGGTCACGGGACCGGCAAGATTTTCCACGCGCACCGTGCCGGTCGGCAGCACGATGCCGCCGAGTTTTTCGGCCCAGAGTCCAGGATCGGCCTTGACCGAGAAGTCGACCGGCGCCTCGTAGCGGTGCGCGGCGAGAATGAGCTTCGCTTTATCGGCGCCATAGGCAGCTCTCAGCCGATCGGAAAACCATTTCGGCGCTTCATCGGTCGCGGCAAGAGCGGCGGGCAGTTCGGTTTCCTTGGCACGCGCCAGGGTGCGCAGCACGCCGTTGACGAGGCCGGAAAAGCGCTGCGTGCGCGGATCGGACTTGGCGTGGGTGACCGCAAGGTCGACAGCGGCGCTGTCGGGAATGTCGAGGAACAGGATCTGCGCGGCCGCCACATGCAATATATGCGACAAAGCGGTGGCGTTGGGCGGTAGCGGCTTTTCCAGGCGTCGCGCCAGCAGACCCGTAATGGTCATGCGGAAGCGCAGCGCGGTGACAAGAATGGCCCGCACCAGGCCACGGTCGCGCAAATCGAGCGCCTTGTATTGCGGATGGCCGTTTTCGTGGTCGGTCAGTCCGTCGAGCGGCGTCCTGGCATCGATGACGGCGGCAAGCAGCCGCGCCGCCGCCTTGCGAGCGGCGAGACCGGCGACGAATTCGCCGCCGTCCCCATGATCCTGACTGCCTGAGCCTGCGCGTCGAGATCCCGCCACGCTCACGACCATCGGCCTTTGGGTCCGGTCGGATTGCGCCCCCATGGGTTGGCCTTAGGCCTTGCCGGTTCCGCCGGCTGTTCCGCTTGAGGGGCCTGGCCCCACGGGCCCGACGGCTGTTGCTCTTCGGCCTGCCGAGGCGCTGGTGTCGGGCGCGGAGTGGCTCCGGTGCCGCTCGCCATCTGCCGTGCCATGTCCTGCAACGCGGCGATACGGTTTTCAGTGCTCGGGTGGGTGGAGAACAGATTGTCCATGCGCTCGCCGTGCAGAGGATTGATGATGAAGAGATGCGCCATCGCCGGATTGCGCTCCGCATCGGGGTTGGGAATGCGTTCGGCGCCGCGGGCGATCTTGTCAAGGGCCGATGCCAGCCACAGCGGGTGTCCACAGATTTCGGCACCGCGCCGGTCGGCCTCGTACTCGCGGGTGCGACTGACCGCCATCTGCACGATCAACGCGGCAAAAGGCGCCACGATCATCGCCGCCAGCACGCCGACAAAACCGAACGGGTTGTTGTTGTCGCGGTTGCCGTCCAAGTCGCGGTTGCCGCCGAGGAAGAAGGCGAAATTGCCGAGCATGGAGATGGCACCGGCAAAGGTGGCGACGATGGTCATGGTCAGCGTGTCGCGATGCTGGACGTGGGCGAGCTCATGCGCCATCACCGCCGCGACCTCTTCATGGGTCAGCCGCTGCAAAAGGCCGGTCGAGGCGGCGACCGCCGCATTCTGGGGGTTGCGGCCAGTGGCGAAGGCATTGGGCTGCGGGTTGTCGATCAGATAGGTTCTGGGCATAGGCAGGCCGGCCTGCTTGGCCAGCGCCTGGACGATGGCGTAATATTCCGGCGCGTTCTTCTCGTCGACCTCGACGGCGCGGTTCATCGACAGCACCATCTTGTCGGCGTTCCAGTAGCTGAACAGGTTGGTGCCGGCGGCGATCAGCAGGGCGATCATCATGCCGCCCGAACCGCCGATCAGGAAGCCGACGCCCATGAACAGCGCCGTCATCGCGGCAAGAAGCATGGCGGTGCGAAGAGTGTTCATCGTCTGCTCCTGTCGCGGGTGCAAAAAGGGCTCGATCGCCTCGGGTTCATGGCTATATGATGGGAAACACCTGCCCCTGTTTCAATCCGCCGGAACTATCGCATGACCGATGAAACCAGCAAAACGGCCGCTGCGGCCGATGGCGACGCCTCGCCGAAGGATCTGACGCCCGCCGCGCGACGAGCGCTGGCCGAGGCCGAGGCCCGGCGCAGCGCGTATCGCGAGAAGGAAGCCGCGCTGCCCAGGGAAATCGGTGGCCGTGGCGGCAAGGAGCCCGGCCGTTATGGCGACTGGGAAGTCAAAGGCCTGACCAGCGATTTTTAGGGATTGGTCTCAAGCAGCGTCACGCTGCGCCGCGAGCGCCAGCCAACCCCGCTCGTCGATGGTGATGCCGACATTGTCATAGCCCGCGATCGCGGCATGCGGGGTCGGCAGTGGGTGCGAATGCGTGGCGCTGATCACCATGACCGCGGCTTGCGCGGCCTCGGCCGCCGCGATGCCGGCCGGAGCATCCTCGAACACCAGGCAGTCGCGTGCATCGAAGCCGAGCCGCTGCGCGCCAAGCCGGAAACAGTCGGGGGCCGGCTTGCCACGGGAAACGTCTTCAGCCGCAACGATGACCGCGGGGACAGGAATGCCGGCAGCCTCCATGCGTGCAAGCGCCAGGGAGCGCGGCGCCGAGGTGACGATCGCCCAGCTTTCGCCCGGCAGCGCCTGGAGAAACGCCACGGCGCCGGCGATCGGGACAATGCCGTCCAGATCGGCGGCCTCGGCCTTCAGCAGCAGGTCGGCCTCATGCGCCGGGTCGACGCCTGGAAGGGCAAGGTTGGTGATGGTCTCGATCGCCCGCACGCCGTGGATCGTCGGCAGGAAGGCGGCGACGTCGAGGCCATGGCGGCGCGCCCAATCGCTCCACACCCGTTCCGCCGAGGCGATGGAATTGATTAGCGTGCCATCCATGTCGAAAAGGAAGGCCGCGAATTTTCTGCCAGCAAACATGATTTTCCTTGAAGTCCGGGGAGCTTGTCGAGGGAGGGCGCAACCGTAACGTCAAGGCGCGGGCATGGAAAGGCACGAGGGTGTATTTTGCGGCGGTCCAGGGAACCACAGCCATCTCGCCACGTTGAACGGCATTATTTTCCATGAAGATCGAAGGGGACCTGTGATGCTGATCCGGCTCGGCTACGAAATCGCCATTGAATGCGCAGAGGCCACTCCGGTGATTTCGCTGCTCGAGATCCACGAGGACAGACAAGCCGACATCAAGCGGCAGACGCGGGTGCTGACATCGCCTTCGGTGCCGACCAAGCTCTACAATGACCTGCATGGCAATGGCTGCCGCCGCTTCACCGCACCGGCCGGCACCTTTCGTATCCTCTACGACGCAGTAATCGAAGACAGCGGCGAGACGGACGAGGTCAACACATTGGCCCGGGAAGTGCCGGTGGCCGAATTGCCCGACGAGGTGCTCTTCTATCTCCTGGGCAGTCGCTATTGCGAGACCGATCACCTGAGCAGCCTCGCCTGGCAGCTGTTTGGCCATCTTCCCTCCGGCTGGGCACGGGTGCAGGCGATCGTCGACTATGTCCACAACCGCCTGTCGTTCGGTTACGGCTATGCGCGATCGACCCGAACGGCGGCGCAGGCACATGAGGAACAGGTCGGCGTCTGCCGCGACTTCGCCCATCTGGCGATCACGCTCTGCCGCTGCATGAACATTCCGGCGCGCTATGTGAACGGCTATCTAGGCGATATCGGCGTGCCCATCGATCCGGCGCCGATGGATTTCTCGGCCTGGATGGAGGTGTTCCTCGACGGCAAATGGTACACGTTCGATCCACGCCACAACCGGCCCAGGACCGGCCGTGTCGTCATCGCGCGCGGCCGCGACGCCACCGACGTGCCTTTGCTGCACAGTTTTGGTCCACACCGGCTCAGCCTGTTCAAGGTGTGGACCTATGAGCAGGATAGCAATCTGTTCAATCCGCCCTATCACGGCATCGACAGGACGGTCAGCGCACAGATGCTTGCCTAAGGCGTGTTGAGATTCAGGTGGATGGCGGTCTGCAAATGGCTGATACCTGCGCTTCCGGTGCTCACATACGAAACCGGTTCTCGGTATCAGCCATTTTCGAATGGCCCTGACCCGAATCTCAATACACCTGGTTCCGTTCGCGCCCCACCTTACTCAGCTGTCTCGGGACAACTGCGCCGCTTCGGCACAGAGGGCCTGTGCCGAAACAGAACGTCGCGGAGCAGCCCGCGATTGCCTGGTTCGAGCATGGTAAGCAGTCCGTAAACGCGGATGAGGTTGCGACTTTCCTTTTACCAGTCATTCACCTTCGAAACAGCCAAAATACAATAAAAACAACACGTTGACGATCCACAGCCTGGTTCTGGCGCTCGACGAGCTGCTTCCGGCCGGGATCCTGCATTGCCATCATTGCGGCGACGAGGCCGGGGGCAAGCGGAGGCTGTTGGATGCGAAATTACGGGGGTCTTGTTCACGCGGTCGGCGGCTTCGCCAGACACAGCGGTGGAAATTTCGTGGTGCTGTTCAGCTTTGCTGCCTCGGTCTTGGCGCTGGCCGCAGGCTTCGCGGTCGACATCTCGCAGCTTTACAACGCCAAATCGAGCCTGCAAGGCGTGGTCGACGCCGCGGTGACATCGACGGCGCGCGACCTGACGACCGGGGCCACCAAGGAGGCCGACGCCAACAAGGCGGTGCAGAACTTTCTCGTGGCCAACGGCACGGCAGGCATTCTGCGGCCCGACCAGATCGTGCTCGACAGGCTGATCGTCGACAGGACCGCCAACACTGTGCAGGCGGACGTCCATGTCGATGTCGCCCTGTTCTT
Organism: Mesorhizobium intechi; assembly: GCF_002879535.1. Lineage (GTDB taxonomy): Bacteria > Pseudomonadota > Alphaproteobacteria > Rhizobiales > Rhizobiaceae > Mesorhizobium > Mesorhizobium intechi. The sequence continues at coordinate 119,526 of NZ_PNOT02000219.1, read as the reverse complement.
CCCGGTTTTCGGCATGGGCAATACGAGCCGCGTCACCGCATCGACGACATCACTCTATTCAGACAAGACCATCGAAGTGGCGATGATGCTCGATGTGACAGGATCGATGGCCGCCAACTGGTGGGCAAAGACCGACAAGATCGGCGACCTGCAGGCCGCCGCTTCGACGGCCGTCGAAAATCTGCTGGACAACAACATCGACCCGAACAATCCGCGCGTGCGCGTGGCCATTGTGCCCTATGCCGAAGCGGTGAATACGGGCGGTCTCGTCGACAGCGTTTTCGTCGAGCAGGCAGGGGGCTCGAATCTGCCACCACCCGTGCCATCAGCGGGCGCACCGATCCCGGTTGGCTCATCCGTGACCCTGCGGCCCGACAAATGCGCCACCGAGCGCAAGGACAAGGATGGCTATGCCGATTACTCGTCCGACGGGCCGTCCGAGTTGCGCAGGAACAACCAGAACCAGCAGTACCTCGCCAAGGTCAACCGCGATGATCGCATGGGTACCTGCCCGAAGCCGGAGCTCATTCCGCTGACAGCCGACAAACAGAAATTGCTCGACACGATCGCTGATTTCAAGGCGGCAGGCGTAACCGCCGGCGGCATCGCCGTGCAATGGGGCTATTACATGCTCTCGCCATCCTGGCGCTCGACCATTGTCAGCGCCCGACTGGGCACCGGTCCCGCCAATTTCGACAACAGAAAGGTCGGCAAGGTCGCGATCCTGATGACGGACGGCCAGTTCAACACGGCGTTCGCCGGCGGGCGCGGCGCGCCCAGGTCGCAGAATGCCGGCCAGATGTCGCGAAGCAATGCCGAAAGCATTTGCGACAACATGAAGCGCGACGGCATCGAGATCTTCACCATAGGCTTCGACCTCGACGATCCGTCGATGACAGCGACCGAGCGGGATCAGGCAAAGAGCGTGCTCCAGGACTGCTCGACAGCGGACACGTCCACCCTGAAACATTATTACGAGGCGGCTACGGGTCCCGAACTGAACGAAGCGTTCAATGCCATCGTGCAGAACATCGAGCGGCTGACGATTGCCAAGTGAACCGCCGTGGCCCCTGGCGACATTGGCCCAACGGAAAAGGCCGCCGCTTCTTTCGAAGCTGGCGGCCTTCCGTGTTTCCGTCCATGGCGCGGCCTGTGGCGGCAACCCCTTCGGGTTACCTGCCGCGCATCTCGCGCCTTAACGGGAAGACTGCTTCCCGAAAGTGCAATCCGCTGAGGCCACGTTCTGGAAAACGAAATCACTCGACATCGGATCACCTCCTTTCGATTTGTTGAACACATCCTCATGATGGGGTGCGTCGCAACAAATGACAAGTGTCTTGCTGAAAAAGGCGCTCCGCCGGAAAATGCCGCCCGATGTGGCCTGCGCGCTTCGGCTTGCGATCCACGGCCCAAACGGACAACATAGCGTTATCGGTCACGGGAGGGACCATGGACGCCACCGAGAGAGCCGCGCGCATCGTTCGAACCGTGATCGGGGCGCTGAAGCCGGGCTTTGCCGTCAGGCTATGGACCGGGGAACGGATCGGCCCCGCCGGCGGTCCTGTGCTTGCCATCAACGACCAGGACATCGTCTGGCAGCTGGCCCGCCGGCCGAGTTTCTCGACTTTGCTCGAAATGTGGATTTCCAGGACGATCGACGTCGAGGACGGGTCGCTGTTCGATCTCTATGCCTTGCCGTCACAGGGCAAGCTGAGGCTGAAGGCGCTGCCGAAGCTGGCGATCCTGCGCGACCTGCCCGCCGTGCTGTTTGCGCGGCGGCAGATGACGAAACGAACCGATCTTGCCGGGCACAATCCCTTCGTCAGCGGTTCGAACAAGCAGGCGATCGAGCATCACTACGACATTTCGAACGCCTTCTACCGGCTCTTCCTCGACGAGCGCTTGGTTTACACCTGCGCCTACTTCACCGATTTCGCCAACGGCATAGACCAGGCGCAGAAGGATAAGCTCGACCATATCTGCCGCAAGCTCAGGCTGAAGCCTGGCGACCGGCTGCTCGACATTGGCTGCGGCTGGGGCGCGATGCTGATCCATGCCGCCAAGCACTATGGCGCTATTGGCCATGGTGTGTCGCTGTCGGAGGAACAGACCCGGCTGGCGCGCGAGCGCATCCGCGCCGAGGGACTGGCGGACAGGATCACCATCGACATCAAATCCTACACCGAGCTCGACGGCAGCTACGACAAGATTTCGTCGATCGGCATGTTCGAGGCGGTCGGCCTCGCCAACCACGCCACCTATTTCTCGACCGTCCACCGGCTGTTGAAGCCGGGCGGCATCTACCTGCATCACGCCATCACGAGGCGCGGCAAGGGCGGCACACGCAAGACCTTGCGCAAGGGCGCGGAATACAAGGCGCTGATCAAATACATCTTCCCCGGCGGCGAGGTCGACACGATCGGCATGACGCTCGGCAATCTCGAGGCGCACGGTTTCCTCGTCGCCGACGTCGAGAATTTGCGCGAACATTATGCCCGCACCTGCAGGCTGTGGGCGGAGCGCCTGCAGGCCCGCTTCGATGAGGCGATCAGGGAAGTCGGCGAACCCAAGGCACGGCTCTGGCTGCTTTATCTCACAGGTTGTTCGATCACCTTCGATCGCGGCTCGGCGCAGATTTTCCAGACTGTAGCCACCAAGCGAGCGCGAGGGCCAAGCGGCCTGCCGCCGACGCGGGCGGATCTCTATCGGTAGCTACAGAAAACGCAGCGCATCGCCAACCCTAATACCGGCCGGCCTGTCCACCGTGCAGTAGACGCCGAGATTGTGCGCGTTGTGGCGGACCAGGTTGCGCAGAATGCCGGGATCGTGGTCGAAACCGTCCTGGCTGATGATGGTGAAGCCGCAGCGGCGGCAAGGTTCGGAAATCGTCAGGAGCAGTTCGCCGATGGCAAGCTTGCGGCCGATCCATTCCGTTTCGGGAAACGAGCCATCGACCGCCGCCATATCGACAACGATGTTGGGGCGGAAGCGGCGCGGGTCGGCGGCGCCATCGGGATGCAGCGCCTTCAGTCGCGCCAGCGATGCCGTGGTCAGGAGGTGGATCGGCGCCTTGGTGTAGCGGGCGGCGGTGACCGGGCCGGCATAGGCCGGCGGCGCATTCTCCCGGCCGAAGGGCCGGATCGAGGCGGCGAAGCCGAGAAAGGCCGATATGGCACGGTCGGATTCGGCGCCGGGGGCGCTCAGCCAGTCGCCGTCGGGGACGGCGATCTGCAGGTCGCGATCATTGACCAGCCGGGTGCGAATGCGCGGCACCTTGTGCCATTTCGCCTCGCGGTCGGGCCGCGCGATCTCGTTGTCCGAGGTATCGACGAGCCCGAACATACGGTCGCCCGGCATGCCCACCGGTCCGACCAGGATGGCGTCCTGGCGCTCGCCGGCGAGTGAACTCGCCGGATAGCGCCAGAGCTGCGCGACAGTGCCGATATCATTCATTCCGCTGGTCTCTCGTTGGCCGGGCTTCCCGCGACCTTCGACCAGTCGTTGTCAGCCTTTCTTGTTCTGCCGGTTGGCGATGAGATCGTCAACGACGGCCGGATCGGCGAGCGTCGAGGTGTCGCCAAGGGTGGCAAAATCGTCCTCGGCTATCTTGCGCAGGATGCGGCGCATGATCTTGCCGGAGCGTGTCTTGGGCAGGCCGGGAGCGAACTGGATCTTGTCGGGCGAAGCGATGGCGCCGATCTCCTTGCGGACATGGGCGATGAGTTCCTTGCGCAGCTCCTCGGTCGGCCCCACCCCTTTCATCAAGGTGACATAGCTGTAGATGCCCTGGCCCTTGATGTCGTGGGGATAGCCGACGACGGCAGCCTCGGAGACCTTGTCATGGCTGACCAGCGCCGATTCGACCTCGGCGGTGCCCATGCGGTGGCCGGAGACGTTGATGACGTCGTCGACACGGCCGGTGATCCAGTAGTAGCCGTCGGCGTCGCGCCTGCAGCCGTCGCCGGTGAAATACTTGCCCTTGTAGGTGGAAAAATAGGTCTGCACGAAACGGTCGTGATCGCCATAGACGGTGCGCATCTGGCCCGGCCAGGAATCGGTGATGCAGAGATTGCCGTCGGCCGCACCTTCCAGCACCTTGCCTTCGCCGTCGACCAGCTGCGGCTTGACGCCGAAGAAGGGCCGCGTCGCCGAGCCGGCCTTGAGGTCGGTGGCGCCCGGCAGCGGCGTGATCAGTATGCCGCCGGTCTCGGTCTGCCACCAGGTGTCGACGATCGGCACCTTGCCGTTGCCGACGACGTTGAAATACCACTCCCAGGCTTCCGGATTGATCGGCTCTCCGACCGAACCGAGCACGCGCAGCGATTTGCGCGAGGTCTTCGTGACCGGGTCGTTGCCGGCGCCCATCAGCGCGCGCAGGGCGGTCGGGGCGGTGTAGAAGATGTTGACCTTGTGCTTGTCGATGACTTCCCAGAAGCGCGACTGCGAGGGGTAATTCGGCACGCCCTCGAACATCAGCGTGGTGGCGCCGTTGGCGAGCGGGCCATAAACGATATAGCTGTGGCCGGTCACCCAGCCGACATCGGCGGTGCACCAGTAGATATCGCCGTCATGATAGTCGAAGACATATTGGTGCGTCATCGAGGCATAGACGAGGTAGCCGGCGGTGGTGTGCAGCACACCCTTCGGCTTGCCGGTCGAGCCTGAGGTGTAAAGGATGAACAGCGGGTCTTCCGCCTTCATCTTCTCGGGCTTGCACTCCGCCTTCACCGTCGCGACCTCGTCGTGATACCAGAGGTCGCGGCCCGGCGCCCAGCCGATCTTGCCGCCGGTGCGGCGCACGACGAGGACGTTCTTCACCATGACGAAGTTCTTCGCGGCGATGTCGATCGCCTTGTCGGTGTTCTCCTTCAGCGGAACCGACTTGCCGCCACGCAGGCCTTCATCCGATGTGATGACGAAGGTCGATTCGCAGTCGACGATGCGGCCGGCCAGCGCATCGGGCGAGAAGCCGCCGAAGACGATCGAATGGATGGCGCCGATACGCGTACAGGCCAGCATCGCATAGGCGGCTTCCGGGATCATCGGCATGTAGATGGTGACGCGGTCGCCCTTCTTGACGCCGTGCTTCTTCATCACATTGGCGAGGCGGCAAACGTGCTCGTAGAGCTCGTTGTAGGTGATCTTCTTGTCGTCGTAGGGGTTGTCGCCTTCCCAGATGATGGCGGTCTGGTTCCCGCGCTTCTTCAGATGGCGGTCGATGCAATTGTACGAGACATTGGTCAGCCCGTCCTCGAACCATTTGATCGAGACCTTGCCGTCGAAGGAGGTGTTCTTGACCTTGCTGAACGGTTTGAACCAGTCGATGCGCTTGCCGTGCTTGCCCCAGAACTTGTCAGGGTTCTTGATGCTGTCGGCATACCATTTCAGATAAGTGTCGTTGTCGATCAGCGCGTTCTTCTTCCACGCCGGCTGGACGCGATGGACATGAACCTCGGACATTCCTGACTTTCCTCCCAAACCAATCCGCCGGCTTGAACCGCCGACTGGATCGCGGCGAAGCGGCCGCGAATTCGGCGGCATTATTACCAGTTCCGACGTTACGGCAATATTAGACGTTGGGTTTGCGTGGCGGGATGCCGCAGGGGCATTGGCGCACGTTGTCAGCACTCGGCCTAGCTCGCTGCTAACCGTATGTTTTCGCGACGAAAAGCCTACCTCGATCAGGAAAAATCAATAGACAGTTAAGCAACGGGGCGCACAATCTGACGTTGGGAGGAAAGGAGACTCAACCAAGGGACCGCCAAGGGGGCAGCAATGCGCGACCATGCCGAAATGGACCTAATGCTCAAAGGCTATGGCCTGACCACGGCCAAGATTCTCTATCATTTCCCCGACCATCCCCACCTGCTGCAGAGCTTCATCTGGCAGGACTACGACATCGCTCCGACGTTTCCGGTGCTGATCAAATTCATCGAATTCTGGAAGGCCAAGCTCGACGGGCCGTTGCACTCGGTTGTCTACACGCACCAGAAGCTGATCGCACCGAACGAATGGCGGAAGGTGGACGGCGAGTTCGTGCTGCACTGAGGCTGCTGCAGACGGTCTGTTTCCATTCTGGTGCGACGACAGCAATGCGGTCGGCGGCTATCCTACGCTGGCGGCGCGGCTAGGCATGGTGCCTAGGGCGGGCGTCTGCGATCGGGAGAACGGACATGACTGCTGTCGACTATGCCGCGCTGCTGCTTCGGGTCAGCGTCGGCGGCCTGTTTCTCGCCCATGCCTATCTGAAATACGCCGTCCTTACGCCAAAAGGCACGACCGACTATTTCCAGTCACTCGGCGTGCCCGGCTATTTCGGCCTGATCGCCATCGCCGCCGAAACGGCCGGCGGCCTCGGCCTGATCTTCGGCGTTGCCACGCGGCTGGCGGCGGTCCTGCTCATTCCCCTCATGCTGGGCACGATCGTGCTCGTTCACGGCAAGAATGGTTTCTGGTTCACCAATGCAGGCGGCGGCTGGGAATATCCGCGCTATGGATCGTCTGCCTGATCGTCATCGCCCTGATCGGCAGCGGCCAGCCGGCACTTTGGCCGATCTGGGGATAGGGCACTCCGGGGGCCTGGGCCGTGCGTCACACGACCCAGGCAGGGAGATGTCAGACCACCGGCGGGTTGAGCCGGGCAAAACCTTCCTGGCGGCGATACGGGAAATACGGATAAGGCGCGGTGACGTCGCTTGCCGCGTCGAGTTTCTTCACCTGTTCGGGCGTCAGCGACCAGCCGACGGCGCCGAGGTTCTGGCGTAATTGTTCCTCGTTGCGGGCACCAATGATTACCGACGACACTGTCGGGCGCTGGATCAGCCAGTTGATGGCGATCTGCGGTACGGTCTTGCCGGTCTCCTGCGCCACCGCGTCCAGCGCATCCATCACCCGGTGGAGATGTTCATCCTCGACCGGCGGGCCGAAGCTTGCGGTGTCATGCAGCCGGCTCTTTTCCGGCAGCGGCTGGCCACGGCGAATCTTGCCGGTCAGCCGCCCCCAGCCGAGCGGGCTCCAGACCAGCGCGCCGACGCCCTGATCAAGGCCGAGCGGCATCAGCTCCCACTCATAGTCGCGGCCGACCAGGGAATAGTAGACCTGGTGCGCGACGTAGCGCGGATAACCGTGCCTGTCGGCCTCCGCCAGCGACTTCATCACCTGCCAGCCGGAGAAGTTGGAGACGCCGACATAGCGCAGCTTGCCGGCGCGCACGAGCTCGTCCAGCGTCGACAGCACCTCCTCGATCGGCGTGCCGGCATCGAAGGCATGCAGTTGCAACAGGTCGATATAGTCGGTGCCGAGGCGCTTCAGCGCGGCGTCCACGGACTTGATCAGCCGTGAACGGGAAGAGCCGTAGTCGCCCGGCCCGTCGCCCATCGGCAAGGACGTCTTGGTCGAGATCAGCACCGCATCGCGCCGGCCCTTGATGGCTTCGCCGAGCACCTCTTCCGAGGCGCCGTTCGAATAGACGTCGGCGGTGTCGAACAGATTGACGCCGGCTTCCAGGCAGATGTCGACCAGCCGCCGCGCTTCCCTGGCGTCGCTGTTGCCCCAGGCGCCGAACAGCGGGCCGGAGCCGCCAAAGGTTCCGGCGCCAAATGAGAGTGCGGGCACCTTGAGGCCCGATGCGCCGAGACGTCGATAATCCATTTTCTTACTCCTGGTGGTTGGAAAAAGGCGATCCGGTCCGCCGACGAGAGTCAGGACCGGGCGGAGACGGGCGCGCCGAGCGCGTTGGCGCGATTGAGGCGCAGGGCCAGTCCGGCCACGGCGAGTGCCGCGACCGGCAGCAAGGCGGCAACCCAGGTGAGGGAACCCAGCCCAGGGCCATGGGCGATGACCGCGCCGCCGAGCCAGGCGCCGGCGGCATTGCCGAGATTGAAGGCAGCGATGTTGAAGGAGGAGGCAAGGCTCTGGCCGGCGCCTTGCGCCTTTTCCAGCACCCACATCTGCAACGGCGCCACGGTGCCGAAGGCGGCGGCGCCGAGCAGGCCGACATAGATGACGGCCAGTACCTGGTTGTGGATGGCGAAGCTCATGGTCGCCAGCACCAGGGCGAGCACCACGAGGCTGCCCAGCATTGCGGGCACCAGCCGGCGGTCGGCGACCTTGCCGCCTGCGAGATTGCCGACGATGAGGCCGCCGCCGAAGACGAGCAGGATCGGCGACACGGCGGCTTCCTTGAAGCCGCTGATCTGCGTCAACAGCGGAGCGATGTAGGTGAAGACGGCGAAGACGCCGGCGTAGCCGAGCACGGTGGTGGCGAGCCCGAGCAGGACCGGCGTGCGGCGCAGCACGGCAAGGTCGGTGCGCAGGTCGCTCTTTTCGGGTGCAGCCGGGCTGCGCGGCACCAGGGCCAGGATGACGGCGAAGGCCGCGAAGCCGACCAAGGTCACTGCCCAGAAGGTCGCGCGCCAGCCAAAAGCCTGGCCGAGCCAGGTGCCGAAGGGCACGCCGAGGATGTTGGCGATGGTGAGCCCGGTGAACATCAGCGCGATCGCCGAAGCCTTCTTGTTGGGTGCGACCAGGCCGGTGGCGACGACGGAACCGACGCCGAAGAACGTGCCATGGGCAAAGGCGGTGATGATCCTCGCGCCCATCAGCGTCCAGTAATCGGGCGCCAGCGCACAGGCGAGATTGCCCAGCGTGAAGATCGCCATCAGCGCCAGCAGCACGGTCTTGCGCGGCCAGTTGCCGGTGGCGATGGTCAGCAGCGGCGCGCCGATGACGACGCCCAGCGCATAGCCCGAAATGAGCTGGCCGGCGGCCGAGATCGAGACGCCGAGGTCCTTGCTGACGTCGATGAGCAGGCCCATGATGACGAATTCGGTGACGCCAATGCCGAAGGCACCGGCGGCGAGGGCGTAGAGAGCAAGAGGCATGGCGGTTCCCACTTTGGCGACGAGGAGCGCCTTGTCCAAACCGCGCTCCGAGCCAAAAGATCGTGTCGCCATGCACTGTGAACCATACTTGCGTTGGGCACATTTTCTGTGAAATAGATTCACAAATGGCCAGGCCCGACATCAACCGCTCCGGCGAGATCGAAGTCTTTGTGCGCGTTGTCGATGCCGGCAGCTTCTCGGCGGCCGCGCGCATGTTGCGCATGACGCCATCAGCCGTCAGCAAGCTTATCGCGCGACTGGAAGCCCGGCTCGGCGCGCGGCTGGTCAGCCGCTCGACGCGCAAGCTGCAGCTGACACCGGAGGGAACTGCGTTCTACGACAGCGGATTGCGTATCCTGGCCGACATGGCCGCGGCCGAGCGCGAGGCGGCGGCGGGTGCCGCACCGCGCGGGAGGCTGCGCGTCAACACCTACGTGCCCTTCGGCGTGCATCGGCTGATCCCGCTCTTGCCGCGCTTCCTCGAACGCTATCCCGAAATTTCGGTCGATCTGGTGCTGACCGACAGCGTCATCGACCTGATGGCCGAACGCGCCGATGTCGCCATCCGCGCCGGGCCGCTCGGCGAATCGCGGCTGGTGGCGCGCAAGCTCGGACAAAGCCCGGTGGTGATGGTTGCGGCCCCGTCCTATCTCGAAGCGCACGGCAAGCCGCTGACGCCGGCCGATCTAGATGGGCACAATCGCATGGGCTTCGGCTTCGTCAGGCATATCGATGGCTGGCCCTTGGTCGACACTGCCGGCAACGCGGTCACGGTGCCGATCACCGGCAACACGCTGGTCAGCGACGGCGAGGCGATGCGGCTGATGACGCTGGCCGGAGCCGGCATCTCCCGGCTGGCGCGCTGGCATGTCGCGGCCGATATCGCCGCCGGGCGGCTGGTGGCGCTGCTGGAAGATTTCAACCCGGGCGACGAGGAGGCCACCCACGCCGTCTATGTCGGCCAGGGCCGGCATCTGCCGGCGCGGGTCCGGGCCTTTCTCGATTTTCTGGCCGAGACTGCGCGGCTCTGACGAAGCGCCTTTTCAAGTCCCGTTCGACAACCCGACGGCGGCGGGATATGGGATCGAGTGCGATCATCGCAGGCGCCTCGCGCCCAGGCGAGGAAAGCGTCGGCAATTCAGGAGGCGTGAATTGGTCCGCTTGTCCCTGGTCACGGCATCGCTGATCGCCATCGTGGCATGGCTGCATGGCCCGACGATCTGCGAGGCTGCCGAGGCCGCCCCAACTGCCGCGAACGCCGGTGATGACGACGTCAAGCATCTGCTCTCCGTTGTTCTGGCGGAAACGGAGGATTTCTGGGGCGCCACCTTCAAAGCTGGCGGATCGACCTACGAGGAGCCCAAGCTGGTGTTGTTCACCGGCTTCATCGCCACCGCGTGCGGTTCTATTTCAGGGACATCGTACTGCGCGGCCGACCACAGAATCTATCTCGATCCGGCATTTCCCGAGCTTCGCGTGATTGGGTCGACCGGCGACTTCGCCAAGGCGCTTATACTCGCCCGAGAAGTCGGGCACCATGTGCAGAACATCTCTGGAGTTCCCCACCCTGATGCACCCGACGGCGACCAGCAAGCCGCGATCATCCGATCGGAACAGGGCGAGCTCCAGGCCGATTGTTTTGCCGGGCTATGGAGCCGCTATGTCCAGGACCAGCACCTGCTCGAAGATACCGATCTGACGCAGGCCAGGGGGCTCCTTCGCGCTCTCGGAGACGATCAGCCCGCCAATGCCTCCAGAAATTCGCCGGCCAAGAGATACGGCACGTCGCAACAGAGGGTCCGCTGGTTTGATCGAGGCCTTGCCGGAAGAGCGATCGCGGACTGCAACACGTCTGCCGATCCGCTTTGATGCCGAGCCCACTCGTCGCCCTGCCGGCCACCTCCGAAGGGACGCGTGGCCTTTGGACGTCGCGTCGTGGTGGAGACTACCCCTTCGGCACGAACGGTGCCGGGCGACGGCCGGCCGCCTGGCGCTCCAGCATCCAGCCGGGATATTCGGATGGCAGTGCGCTGATCTCGTCGAGCCTGGCGAGATCGTCCGCGTCGAGCTTCACTTCAACCGCGGCGAGGTTCTGTTCGAGCTGGTCCATGCGGCTGGCGCCTATGATGACGCTCATCACGAGGGGCTTGGCCAGGACATAGCCGAGCGCCACCGTGGCAACGCTGACGTCATGCTTCCTGGCGACCTCGCGCATGACGGCGACGGCCGCCCAGGCGCGGTCCTCGTTGACCGGCGGGAAGTTGAAGGACGCACGGCGACCCTCGCCATTGCCGGGCGCACCTGGACCGTATTTTCCGGAAAGCAGGCCGCCCGCCATCGGCGACCACACCATCAGGCCGAGTTTTTCTTCGCTGATGAGGGGCACGATCTCGCGCTCGAGGTCGCGGCCGGCGATCGAATAGTAGGACTGGATGGTCTCGAAGCGGGCGAAGTCCTTGCGGTCGGCAATGCCGAGCGCCTTGGCGATGCGCCATGCCGCCCAGTTGGAAACGCCGACATAGCGGACCTTGCCGCTGGCAACGAGGTCGTCCAGCGCCCGCAGCGTCTCGTCGATCGGCGTCACCGCGTCGGTGCCGTGCAGCTGATAGAGATCGATATGGTCGAGCTGCAGCCGTTCGAGGCTGGCGTCGACCGAATCCATGATGTGGCCGCGCGAGGAACCGCGCTCGTTCGGACCCTGGCCCATGGCGCCATGCACCTTGGTGGCGATGACGACGTCCGAACGTTTGACGCCGAGGTCCCTGAGCGACTGGCCGAGCAGGCGCTCGGACTCGCCGAAGGAGTAGACGTCGGCCGTGTCGAAGAAATTGACGCCGGCGGCGATCGAACGGCCGACGATCTCGTTGACGCCCTTCTGGTCGAGGCTGGCGATCAGGCCCCATTGGGCATTCTGGCCGGCGGCGCCGAAGGTCATGGTGCCGAGGCACAGTTCGGAGACGAACATCCCCGTATTTCCAAGCTGGTTGTAACGCATGGCGAAGGCTCCAGGAGAAATGTGTGATGACACAAGACAAATAGGAACGGTACGTTTCGTTTCCAGTCGTGGCGCAGCCAGCTTGCCGAACTGGCCCAAAGGGCGGCCGTATCAGCGGCTGCCGAAGATAGCCGAACCGACCCTGACGCTGGTGGCGCCGAAGGCGATGGCCGTCTCGTAGTCGCCGGACATGCCCATCGACAGTTTGGCGACGCCGGCCTCGCGGGCAAGTTTTTCCAGCAGGGCGAAATGCGGGCCGGGATTCTCGTCGGCCGGCGGGATGCACATAAGCCCTTCTATGGCGAGGCCGTGGACATCGCGGCAGCGGGCGACGAAGGCTACCGCGTCGCGCGGTTCGATGCCGGCTTTCTGCGGCTCGGAGCCGGTGTTGACCTGGACATAGAGTTGCGGCGCGCGGCCTTGCCTGGCGATTTCCTTGGCGAGTTCGGCGACGATTTTCTCGCGGTCGACGGTCTCGATGACGTCGAACAGCGCCACCGCTTCCTTGGCCTTGTTCGATTGCAGCGGACCGATAAGATGCAGCTCGATGTCAGGAAAAGCCTGCTTCAGGCCGGGCCATTTGCCCTGCGCTTCCTGGACGCGGTTCTCGCCGAAGACCCGTTGGCCAGCCTCGATCACCGGCCGGATGTCGGCGGCGTCAAAGGTCTTGGAGACGGCCACCAGCGTCACCGCGCCGGCCTCGCGGCGGCCCTCCTGCTCGGCGGCGGCGATCTTCGCCTTGACCGCGAAAAACTGCTGAACGGTCTCACCCATATGCAAATCCCGCTGTTTTGACCCGCGTTTTTGGTCGCCGCGATGCCCATATGGTTGACGGGTTTGCCAAACCATGGTGAACACCCGGACCACATTCCCTGAACCGCGGGGCCAGTCGCCCGCGGTTCGCGCCTGCTTTTAAGTGAAAAACGTCCCATGGCAACCGAACGATACAATCCGCGCGCGTCAGAACCCAAATGGCAGAACGCCTGGGCCGAAAAGAAGCTGTTCGAAGCGCGCAATGACGACCCGAAGCCGAAATACTACGTGCTGGAGATGTTCCCCTATCCGTCGGGGCGCATCCATATCGGCCACACCCGCAATTACACGATGGGCGACGTGGTGGCGCGCTACAAGCGGGCCAAGGGGTTCAACGTGCTGCATCCGATGGGCTGGGACGCCTTCGGCATGCCGGCCGAAAACGCGGCGATGCAGAACAAGGTCCACCCGAAGGAATGGACCTACCAGAACATCGCCACCATGCGCGAGCAGCTCAAGGTCATGGGCCTGTCGCTGGACTGGGCGCGCGAATTCGCGACCTGCGACGTCGACTACTACCACCGTCAGCAGATGCTGTTCCTCGATTTCGTCGAGAAGGGGCTGGTGACGCGCAAATCCTCCAAGGTCAACTGGGACCCAGAGGACATGACGGTGCTCGCCAACGAACAGGTCATCGACGGGCGCGGCTGGCGCTCCGGCGCGCTGGTCGAACAGCGCGAACTGACGCAGTGGTTCTTCAAGATCACCGACTTTGCGCAGGACCTGCTGGATTCGCTGGACGGCCTCGACGAATGGCCGGAAAAAGTGAAGCTGATGCAGCAGAACTGGATCGGCCGTTCGGAAGGCCTGCTGATCCGCTGGCCTCTGGCCGCACCGATCGCCGGCGAGCATGAGCTGGAAGTCTACACGACGCGGCCCGACACCATCTTCGGCGCCTCGTTCATGGCCGTCGCCGCCGATCACCCGCTGGCCAAAAAGGCCGCCGAGACCAATCCGGCGCTGGCAAAGTTCATCGACGAAGTCCGCCACATGGGCACTTCGGTGGCGGCGCTGGAGACGGCCGAGAAGAAGGGTTTCGACACCGGCATCCGCGTCGTCCACCCCTTTGACGACAGCTGGACGTTGCCCGTCTACGTCGCCAATTTCGTGCTGATGGAGTATGGCACAGGCGCCATATTCGGCTGCCCGTCCGGCGACCAGCGCGACCTCGACTTCGCCAACAAATACGGCTTGCCGGTGATCCCGGTGGTGATGCCGGAAGGCGGCGACGCGAAGTCGTTCCAGATCACGGAAGAAGCGTATGTCGACGACGGCGTGATGATCAATTCGCGCTTCCTCGATGGCATGAAGCCGGACCGCGCCTTCGACGAAGTGGCGAAGCTGCTGGAGCAGAAGACGATCGGCAACCGGCCGATGGCCGAGCGCAAGGTGAACTTCCGCCTGCGCGACTGGGGCATTTCGCGCCAGCGCTACTGGGGCTGCCCGATCCCGATGATCCATTGCGAGGATTGCGGCGTGGTGCCCGTGCCGAAGGCCGACCTGCCGGTCAAGCTGCCCGACGATGTCGATTTCGACCGGCCGGGCAACCCGCTCGACAGGCATCCGACCTGGCGGCATGTGAAGTGCCCGCAATGCGGCAAGGACGCACGGCGCGAAACCGACACGATGGACACGTTCGTCGATTCGTCCTGGTATTTCGCCCGCTTCACCGCGCCCTGGGCGCATGAGCCGACCGATCCCAGGGCGGCCAATGAATGGCTGCCGGTCGATCAGTACATTGGCGGCATCGAGCATGCGATCCTGCATCTGCTCTACTCGCGCTTCTTCACCCGCGCCATGCGCGAGACCGGTCATGTCGATCTGGCCGAACCGTTCAAGGGCCTGTTCACGCAAGGCATGGTGGTGCACGAAACCTACCGCGTCGGATCGGCTTCGAACGGCCGCTGGCTGGCGCCGACCGAGGTGCGGCTGGAGGGCGTCGACGGTGAACGCCGCGCCTTCGACATCGCCACCGGCGAGGCGGTCACCATCGGCCCGCTGGAGAAGATGTCGAAGTCGAAGAAGAACACGGTGAGCCCGGAAGACATTACCGACGGCTACGGCGCGGACACGGCGCGCTGGTTCATGCTGTCGGATTCGCCGCCCGAGCGCGATGTCGAATGGACCGACGATGGCGCCGCCGGCGCGCACCGTTTCATGCAGCGCATCTGGAGGCTGGTGTCGACGGCGGCCGAGACGCTGGCAGGCGTCGAGCCCGCGGCTGCCGACGCCGGCGAGGCGGGAGCGGTCTCGAAGGCCACGCACAAGATCCTGAAGGCGGTCGGCGAGGACATCGAGAAGCTCGGCTTCAACCGCGCCATCGCCCGCATCTACGAACTGGCCAATGTGCTGACCACGCCGCTGAACCAGGTGGCGGAAGGCAAGGCCGATCCGGCACTGCAGGGCGCCTGCCGCCAGGCGGTGGAGATCCTGGTGCACCTGATCGCGCCGGTGATGCCGCATCTGGCCGAAGAGTGCTGGGAGACGCTTGGCGGCACCGATCTGGTCGCCGAGCGGCCATGGCCGGCCTTCGACCCGGCGCTGGTCGTCGACAACGAAGTGACCTATCCGGTACAGGTCAACGGCAAGAAGCGGGGGGATTTGACAATTGCCCGCGACGCGGACCAAGGTGCGGTCGAAAAAGCGGTATTGGCTCTCGACTTCGTGCAGAAAGCACTCGAAGGCAAGGCTCCGCGCAAGGTGATCATCGTGCCGCAGAGGATCGTCAATGTCGTTGCCTGATCGGGAAAAGACAGAGCTGAGCCGTCTGCTGCGCCGCGTCGCGCTTGCCGGCCTTGTCGGCTCGCTGGCTCTGGTTTCGGCCTGCACGGTGCGGCCGCTCTATTCCAGCGCGCCGTTGTCGACGGGCTCGAGCGCCAATGCCGAGCTGGCGTCGATCGCCATCAAGCCGGTCAGGACGCGCTACGCCCAACAGGTGCGCAACAATCTGATCTTCGGCTTCGGGCGGGGTGCCGGCGAACCGGCGTCGCCGCTCTATTCGCTTACTCTCAGCGTGGGCGAAGCTGTCGAATCCTCGGCCCTGGTGCAGGTCGGCACCGATGAAGACGAGCCGACGGCCGGCTCGGTAACGCTGACCGCCAACTATACGCTGACCGATGCGAAAACCGGCGCCGTCATCACGGTCGGCAAGCGTTCGATCACCTCGTCCTTCGACAGGCCGCGCCAGGAATTTGCCTCGTACAGGGCGCAGATCGACGCCGAGAATCGCGCCGCGCGCGAACTGGCCGAGGCGCTGCAGCTGTCCATCGCCCAGGATCTGGTCCGGCACGGCAAGACGGCTGGCTAGCGCCACGTCTCGGTTCACGAAAAACGTTGCCTCGGTCCTGATGCACGGCCCGCTTCGCGACGGCCGAGAGTTCTCTTCTTAACTCGACGCTTGTGCCTGAGCGGATGATCGTGGGTGGCGGTCATCGGCTCGCATCCGGCTCGTGCCCCATCGCCGTGAAAGATACGTTTCGGCCGCTCCAAAAGCGCCGACGGGAAGCAACTGTTAACCACTCGCTCCCTATTGCTCAGCTGACGTTTCAGAGTGAGTCTTGAGAATGGAATCCAAGCGTTTTCCTCGGGTCAATTCATTGAAGCCAGCTTCGCCCGATGACCCCGAGGGAAAGCGTTTCAACGGCATGAGCGGCAAGGTCGGTGGCCAGCCGTCCGGCGCGGCCGCGGGCGGCAATTTGCCGCCGCCTGTCGATCTCGGCGGCAACGAAAGCCCCGCCTGGCAGGAGTATTTCTTCCTGGCGCCCAATGTGCGGTTTACCCGCACGCCGGACTATGAAGCCAGCACGCGTCATCCGCGCCAGATCACCTCCGAGCAGGGCGAACCGCCGGCGCCGCCGGTGCGGCAAGCCTTCGCGCAGCCAGCGGCGGCTGCGACGGTGCCCGTGGTGCCGTCCCCGTCATTGTCGGCGGCGATGAAAAGCCGGAACACCGCTCTGGAATCCGCCCGGCCGCCCGCCGGCAACAAAGCCGTGATGCATGAAAGACCGGCGGCCTCGGCATCCGTCCCGCCCAGGCATGCCAGCGAAAAGGCGCGAACGGTGGTGACGGCCGGTCCGGGGACCGCGGCAACGGCACGTGCCTCCACGCCCGCCGCGTCTGCCCGGGAAATGGCGGCGCCGGTAAAGACAGCAGGCCGTGAAACCGTCCGCTGGCCTTATCTGTCGGATCACGTCTTCTTCGAGCTCATGGCGCCCTACATGGTCGAAGGTTCGTCGCCCGCGTCGCGAGCCGTCCCGGTTCAGCGCGCCGCCGCGCCGGTTGCCGCCGGACGGGTCGATGTTCGCGCCGCGCCCACGACCGACCCGACCGCGTTGTTCCGCGTCATCGATTGCCTTCCAGGCCAGCAGGCCTCGTCCGCCTCGGCGGATGTCCGTCCGGCCAACTCCAACGAAGCCGTGGTCCAGCCGGCGGCGAGCAGTGTGCCGAAGCGAGCCCATGTCCGGGTTGCGGCCCCCGCCGTCACGGGCAATGCTTCTTCGGCGCAGGTCGCGCAGGTCGCCGACGAGATCGTGCAGGCACCGGCCGTGCGCGCCTCGTCGCCGTTGCCTTTGGCCGGCAAAATCGTGCCGGCCACGACAGGGGAGGCATATGAACTCCCCCCCGGAGAGCTGCTGCAGCAGCCGCCGGAGGGGCAGGGTTTCTATATGTCGCAGGAGCGGCTCGAGCAGAATGCCGATCTGCTGGAAAGCGTGCTCGAGGATTTCGGCGTGCGCGGCGAGATCATCCACGTTCGCCCGGGGCCGGTCGTCACCCTCTATGAGTTCGAGCCGGCGCCGGGCGTCAAATCGTCCCGCGTCATCGGTCTTGCCGATGATATCGCCCGCTCCATGTCGGCGATTTCGGCGCGCGTCGCTGTCGTGCCCGGCCGCAACGTCATCGGCATCGAGCTGCCGAACGAGACGCGCGAGACCGTCTATTTCCGCGAACTGATCGAATCGCAGGGTTTCCGCAAGACCAGCTGCAAGCTGGCGCTTTGCCTCGGCAAGACGATCGGCGGCGAGCCCGTCATCGCCGAACTGGCGAAGATGCCGCATCTGCTGGTCGCCGGCACCACCGGCTCAGGCAAGTCGGTCGCCATCAACACCATGATCCTGTCTCTGCTCTACCGGCTGAAGCCGGAAGAATGCCGGCTGATCATGGTCGATCCGAAGATGCTTGAACTCTCCGTCTATGACGGCATCCCGCATCTCCTGACGCCGGTCGTCACCGATCCCAAGAAAGCAGTCACCGCGCTCAAATGGGCGGTGCGCGAGATGGAGGACCGCTACCGCAAGATGGCACGGCTCGGCGTGCGCAACATAGACGGCTACAACGAGCGCGCCGCCCAAGCCCGCGACAAGGGTGAGGCGGTCGTCATGACGGTGCAGACCGGCTTCGAAAAGGGCACCGGCGAGCCGCTATTCGAGCAGCAGGAAATCGATCTTGCGCCGATGCCCTACATCGTCGTCATCGTCGATGAGATGGCCGACCTGATGATGGTCGCCGGCAAGGAGATCGAAGGCGCGATCCAGCGCCTGGCGCAGATGGCGCGCGCCGCCGGCATCCACCTGATCATGGCGACGCAGCGCCCGTCGGTCGATGTCATCACCGGCACGATCAAGGCCAACTTCCCGACCCGCATCTCCTTCCAGGTCACCTCCAAGATCGACAGCCGCACCATCCTGGGCGAGCAGGGCGCCGAACAGCTGCTCGGCCAGGGCGACATGCTGCACATGATGGGTGGCGGGCGCATTTCGCGCGTGCATGGACCCTTCGTCTCCGACGCCGAGGTCGAACATGTCGTGGCGCACCTGAAGGCGCAGGGCCGCCCCGAATATCTGGAGACCGTCACCGCCGACGAGGACGAGGAAGAGGTCGAGGACGACCAGGGCGCGGTCTTCGACAAGGGATCGGTCGCGGCCGAGGACGGCGATTCCAGCTATGACGAAGCGGTCAAGGTGGTGGTGCGCGACAAGAAGTGTTCGACGTCCTACATCCAGCGCCGGCTCGGCATCGGCTACAACCGGGCCGCCTCCCTGGTAGAGCGCATGGAGAAGGAAGGTCTGGTCGGCGCGCCCAACCATGTCGGCAAGCGTGAAATCATCATGGGCCGGCGCCCGCCGGTGGCCGCGCCCGACGACGACGGCACGGAATGATCGGCGGTCCTCGCGGCGATCGGGCTTCTTCCGACACATAACAAAAAAGGCCGGTCGCCCGGCCTTTTCTCATTCAAGCAGTGCGATCTCAGCCGATCTTCTGGCCGGTCTTGGCCCAGTCTGCGAGGAAGGCGGCGAGACCCTTGTCGGTCAGCGGATGGTTGACCAGCGCCTTCAGCGTCGCCGGCGGCGCGGTGATGACGTCGGCGCCGATCAGGGCCGCCTGCTTGACGTGGTTCACCGTGCGCACCGATGCGGTCAGGATCTCGGTCTGGAAATCGTAATTGTCGTAGATCTGGCGGATCTCCTGGATCAGCTCCATGCCGTCGGAGCCGGTGTCGTCGATACGGCCGACGAAGGGTGAAATGAAAGAGGCGCCGGCCTTGGCGGCGAGCAGTGCCTGGTTGGCCGAGAAGCACAGCGTGACGTTGACCATGCGGTTCATCTGGGTGCGGATCGTCTTGCAGGCCTTCAGGCCGTCCAGCGTCAGCGGCACCTTGATGCAGACATTGGGCGCGATCTTGGCCAGCACCTCGGCCTCGGCCATCATGTCCTTGTATTCGGTAGCCACCACTTCGGCCGATACCGGACCCTCGACGATATCGCAGATCTGCTTGGTGACGTCGGCAATCTTGCCGCCGGATTTGAGAATCAGCGACGGATTGGTGGTGACGCCGTCGAGCAGCCCCAGATCATTCAGCTCACGGATATCCTTGATGTCGGCGGTGTCGACAAAAAATTTCATGGCGGTCTCCTGACGATTTTGTCGTGCTTGGGAAGGCACGTTCAGCGTTGCTCTTTGATCTAGACCAAAGTCGGGGCAAGGTCACGCCTCATGATCGAAGATTCGCCCTTTGTCGCAGCCGCGCCGGTGCTGGTGCCGATGCCTGCCGAACGCCCCTACACCTATGCCGTGCCGGCCGGCATGCGCGTGGTGCCGGGGTCGATCGTGCGCGTGCCGCTCGGGCCGCGCCAGGTTGCCGGCATCGTCTGGGACGGGGCGGTCGAGACTGTCGACGCGAAAAAACTGCGCCCCATCGAGCAGGTCTTTGACTGCCCGCCGATCGACCGTTCGATGCGCCGTTTCGTCGACTGGGTGGCGCAATACACGCTGTCGGCGCCGGGCATGGTGGCGCGCATGCTGCTCAGAGCGCCGGAGGCTTTCGACCCGGAACCATGGATCGAGGGGCTGCAGCGAACGCTCATCGTTCCCGACCGCATGACGGATGCGCGGGCGCGCGTGCTGGAGACCGCCGAAGGCGGGCTCGCCTGGACGCGGTCGGGCCTCGCGCATGCGGCCGGTGTGTCGTCGACGGTCATCGAGGGGCTGAAGGCGCAAGGCGTGTTCGAGACGGTGATGATCCCGCCGCGCCCGGTCGTGGCGGCACCTGACCCGAGCTATGCCGTGCCGGAACTGATGCCGGACCAGAGCGACGCGGCGTCGATGCTGCGGGCCAATGTCGCGGCCGGTGTCTTCAACGTCGCGCTGCTGGATGGCGTCACCGGGTCTGGCAAGACGGAGGTCTATTTCGAGGCGGTGGCGGCCGCGCTCGACCAGGGCAAGCAGGTGCTGATCCTTCTGCCGGAGATCGCGCTGACCCACGCTTTCCTCGAACGCTTCCAGCAGCGCTTCGGCGCCAAGCCGGGCGAATGGCACTCCGACCTGCCGCCCAGGATGCGCGAAAAAGTCTGGCGGCAAGTGGCGGAAGGCACGGTGCGCGTCGTTGCCGGCGCACGCTCGGCGCTGTTCCTGCCGTTCAAGGAGCTTGGCTTGGTCGTCGTCGACGAGGAGCACGATCCCGCCTACAAGCAGGAGGACCGTGTCTTCTACAATGCGCGCGACATGGCGGTGGTGCGCGGCCATATCGGCGGCTTCCCGGTGGTGCTGGCGTCGGCGACGCCATCGATCGAGAGCCGCGTCAATGCGAGCCAGGGCAAGTACAACAGGGCCATTCTCTCCACCCGCTTCGCCGAGGCTGCACTGCCGCAGCTGAAGTCGATCGACATGCGGCGCGCGCCACCGGCGCGTGGCGGCTTCCTGTCGCCGGTGCTGATCGACCATATGCGCAAGACGCTGGAGAAGAAGGAACAGTCGCTTTTGTTCCTCAACCGGCGCGGCTATGCGCCGCTGACGCTGTGCCGCGTCTGTGGCCACCGTTTCGGCTGCCCGGTCTGTTCGGCCTGGCTGGTCGAGCATCGCTTTCGCGGCCAGCTGGTCTGCCATCATTGCGGGCACAATGAGCGCCGCCCCGAAGCCTGCCCGGAATGCGGCACGCTTGACCATCTGGTCGCATGCGGCCCGGGCGTCGAGCGCATCGCCGAGGAGGTCGTCACGCATTTCCCCGATGCGCGCACCATCGTCTTGTCGTCCGACCTGATGGGCGGGGTGCGGCGGCTGCGGCTGGAACTGGAGGCGATCGCCGATGGCGAGGCCGACATCGTCATCGGCACGCAGCTCGTCGCCAAGGGCCACAATTTTCCCAACATGACGCTGGTCGGCGTCGTCGATGCCGATCTCGGTCTTGCCAATGGCGATCCGCGTGCCGCCGAGCGCACCTTCCAGCTGCTCAGCCAGGTGACCGGCCGGGCCGGCCGCACCGGCAAGAAGAGCCTCGGCCTGCTGCAGACTTTCCAGCCCGACCATCCGGTGATGCGGGCGATCGTCTCGGGCGATGCCGAGGCCTTTTACGAACGAGAGATCGCCGAGCGCGAACGGGCGGCCCTGCCGCCGTTCGGCCGGCTGGCCGGCGTCATCGTCAGCGCGGTGACGCGGGCGGAAGCCGAGGGCCATGCACGCGGCCTGCGCCGCGCCGCGCCCGAGGCGTCGGACGTGTTCGTGCTGGGTCCGGCGGAAGCGCCGCTGTCCCTGCTCGGCGGCCGCCACCGCTTCCGCCTGCTGATCCAGGGCGAACGGCGCGCCGACATGCAGGGCTTTATCCGCGCCATGCTGGCCAATGGGCCGAAGCAGCGCGGCTCGGTCCGGGTGCAGGTCGACATCGACCCACAGAGCTTTTTGTAAGGCCGCCATATCGGCGATAGGCTGCTGGCCAGCGAGAAAATGGAAGATCACATGAAAACCCTTGGCCTGCTCGGTGGCATGAGTTGGGAATCGACCGCCATCTACTATCGCCTGCTCAACGAAATCGTGCGCGAGCGCCTCGGCGGGTTGCATTCGGCGAAACTGCTTTTGTGGTCTTTCGATTTCGCCGAGATTGCCGAGCGGCAGCATCATGGCGATTGGGACGGCGCCGGCGTGCTTCTGATCGAAGCCGCGCGCAAGCTGGAGGCGGGCGGCGCGGAAGGCCTGGTTCTGTGCACCAACACCATGCACAGGCTGGCCGACCAGGTGCAGGCGTCGGTGTCGATCCCCTTGATCCATATCGCCGACGCCACGGCCTCGGCGGTCAAGCGTACCGGCATGCTGCGCCCGGCACTGCTGCCGACGCGCTTCACCATGGAGCAGGATTTCTACAAGGGCCGGCTCGCCGACAAATACGGCCTGTCGCCTGTCGTGCCCAATGCGGCCGGGCGCGACATGGTGCATCGCGTCATCTATGACGAGCTCTGCCAGGGCATCGTCAGCGAAGCCTCGAAGGCCGCTTATATGGAAGAGGCCGAACGTCTGCGCCGCGAAGAGGCCGCCGACAGCATCATCATGGGCTGCACCGAGATCACCATGCTGATCGGACAGGATGATTTCGACATTCCGGTTTTCGACACGACACGCATCCACGCCGAGGCGGCGGTGGAATTCGCGCTCGGTTGACGCGCTCTCATTCTTCCTGACGCAATTCCCAGGGAAAACGCCACGCGTTTTTCCCGGGAAAACCGTTTCACACTTTTCCTGGCATTGCTTTGAAAGTGCCTGATGCCATCTGGCGCGGCGCTTTTCCTCGGCTAGAATGCCCGCGATTTCAAAGCAGGCATTCCGAGGGGACAGTATGGATTTTGCGCTTCCATGGCCGACGAGCCAGGGCGAATGGCTGGCTTGGTCGAGCGCCGTCGTCACCGTGCTGCTCGGGCTTGTGTTTTTCCTGGCGCCCGGGCAGGCCTTCCGCATCCTGCGCCTGCAGGCGAGGCCGGACAAAGCGGCGGCGATCGCCGAGGGGCGCGGCAGGATGTCGGGCTTCTATCTCGGCGTCGGCCTGTGCTGCATCCTCTTGGCGCAGCCATTGGTTTACATGGCGCTCGGCTTCTCCTGGCTGTTCACGGCCTTCGGCCGGCTGCTGTCGATGATGTCGGATGGCGCCAACACACCTTTCAATTGGGTTTCCATTGTGGTGGAATTGGTCCTGGCGGCGTTGCCGCTCGCCTTTGCCTTCGGCTTTGTGCCCTGAATCCAAGGCTATTCCGGCGCATAAGGCGCGAGTCTTTCGCCGGATGCGACAATAGTGCCTGAAAAGCATGCGGAACGACGCATTGCGGTCTTAAAATGCCTGTGCTAGACGGCAATCGACTTTCGGCCGGGGATAGCGGAAGCCGCGCCTCCGTGCTTGAAAAAATGCAGTAAGGTCAAAGATTTAGCCAGAGTTTTTGCTCGCGCCAACAATCTGCGGCCTGTCAGACAAGAGAAAAGACGGTCCGTGGCTCAATCGTCATCGCCAATCTCAGGTGTCGCAGAACGCTACGCGGGTTCGTTGTTCGAACTCGCCCTGCAGGCAAATTCCGTGGCCAAGGTCGAGTCCGACCTCAACAGTTTCGAGGCGATGCTCGCGGGCAGTCCCGACCTGACCCGGCTCATCAACAGCCCGGTGTTCTCCAGCGAGGAGCAGGCCAAGGCCATCGCGGCGATCGCCGACAAGGCAGGGATCACCGGCCTCACCGGTAATTTCCTGCGCGTCGTCGCCCGCAACCGCCGCCTGTTCGCCGTGCCCGGCATGATCAAGGCGTTCCGCCAGATCGCCGCCGAGCATCGTGGCGAGACCGCTGCTGAAGTGACGTCGGCGCACGAACTGACGGCTGCCCAGCAGACCGAACTCAAGGCTGCGCTGAAAAGCGTCGCCGGCAAGGACGTGGCCATCTCCGTCACCGTCGATCCATCGCTGCTCGGCGGGCTGGTGGTCAAGATGGGCTCGCGCCAGATCGATACGTCGCTCAAAACCAAACTCAATTCGCTCAAGCTTGCACTGAAAGAGGTCGGCTGATGGACATCCGCGCCGCGGAAATTTCCGCTATTCTGAAAGACCAGATCAAGAATTTCGGCAAGGAGGCCGAGGTCTCCGAAGTTGGACAGGTGCTGTCCGTCGGTGACGGTATCGCCCGCGTCTACGGCCTCGACAATGTCCAGGCCGGCGAAATGGTCGAATTCCCCGGCGGCATCCGCGGCATGGCGCTCAACCTCGAAGCCGACAATGTCGGCGTCGTCATCTTCGGCGCCGACCGTGACATCAAGGAAGGCGACACCGTCAAGCGGACCGGCGCCATCGTCGACGTTCCGGTCGGTCCGGGCCTGCTCGGCCGCGTCGTCGACGCGCTCGGCAACCCGATCGACGGAAAGGGCCCGATCAAGGCGACCGAACGCAAGCGCGTCGACGTCAAGGCGCCCGGCATCATCCCGCGCAAGTCGGTGCATGAGCCGATGTCGACCGGCCTCAAGGCCATCGACGCGCTGATCCCGGTCGGCCGCGGCCAGCGCGAACTGGTCATCGGTGACCGTCAGACCGGCAAGACCGCCATCATCCTCGACACGATGCTCAACCAGAAGTCGGTGCACGACAACGGCCCCGAGAAGGAAAAGCTCTACTGCGTCTACGTCGCCGTCGGCCAGAAGCGCTCGACCGTCGCGCAGTTCGTCAAGGTGCTGGAAGAGCGCGGCGCGCTCGAATATTCGATCATCGTCGCCGCCACCGCTTCCGATCCGGCGCCGATGCAGTTCCTGGCGCCGTTCGCCGGCTGCACCATGGGCGAATATTTCCGCGACAACGGCATGCATGCGCTGATCAGCTACGACGATCTGTCGAAGCAGGCCGTCGCCTATCGCCAGATGTCGCTGCTGCTGCGCCGCCCGCCGGGCCGCGAAGCCTACCCGGGCGACGTCTTCTATCTGCATTCGCGCCTGCTCGAGCGCGCCGCCAAGCTCAATGACGATCTGGGCAATGGCTCGCTGACGGCTCTGCCGGTCATCGAAACCCAGGCCAACGACGTGTCGGCCTACATCCCGACCAACGTGATCTCGATCACCGACGGCCAGATCTTCCTCGAAACCAACCTGTTCTTCCAGGGCATCCGTCCGGCCGTCAACGTCGGCCTGTCGGTGTCGCGGGTCGGTTCCTCGGCGCAGATCAAGGCGATGAAGCAGGTTGCCGGCTCGATCAAGGGCGAGCTCGCGCAGTACCGCGAAATGGCGGCCTTCGCGCAGTTCGGCTCGGATCTCGACGCCGCCACCCAGCGCCTGCTCAACCGCGGATCGCGCCTGACCGAACTCCTGAAGCAGCCGCAATTCTCGCCGCTGAAGACGGAAGAGCAGGTCGCGGTGATCTTCGCCGGCGTCAACGGCTATCTCGACAAGCTGCCGGTCAACCAGGTCGGCAAGTTCGAGCATGGCCTGCTCAGCCACATGCGTGCGGCGGGCAAGGACGTTCTCGACGCCATCCGCAAGGAAAAGGCGCTGTCGGACGATCTGCGCGCCAAGCTGAAGGCAGAGATCGACGCTTTCGCCAAGACCTTCGCCTGAGCGAAGCGACAAGACGGGATCAGGTTTGAAGCATGCCTTCATTAAAAGACCTTCGTAACCGTATCGCCTCGGTCAAGGCGACGCAGAAGATCACCAAGGCGATGCAGATGGTCGCCGCGGCGAAGCTGCGCCGTGCGCAAGAGGCAGCGGAAGCGGCGCGCCCCTATTCGGAGCGCATGGGTTCCGTGCTGGCCAACATCACCCAGGCAATCGGCGGCGGCGGCGACGCCCCGGCGCTGATGACCGGCACCGGCAAGGACAATGTGCATCTGCTCGTCGTCTGCACCGCCGAGCGCGGCCTGTGCGGCGGCTTCAATTCGCAGATCGCCCGCCTTGCCCGCGATCACATCCGGCGGCTTCTGGCCGATGGCAAGCAGGTCAAGATCATCTGCGTCGGCAAAAAGGGTTTCGATATCCTGCGCCGCGACTATGCCTCGCTGATCCTCGACCGCGTCGACCTGCGTGAGGTCAAGACGCTCGGCTTCGTCAATGCCGACGCGATCGCCAAGAAGGTCATCCACCTCTTCAACGAGGGCGCCTTCGACATCTGCACGCTGTTCTACTCGCAGTTCAAATCGGTGATCAGCCAGGTCCCGACGGCGCAGCAGATCATCCCGGCGGGCGTCGCTTCGGCTCCCGCCGAGGCGGTGGATGGCGGCAATGCCGTCTACGAGTACGAGCCGGAGCCGGGCGAAATCCTCTCCGACCTCATCCCGCGCAACATTTCCGTGCAGGTTTTCCGGGCGCTGCTCGAAAACGCGGCCGGCGAAATGGGCGCCAAGATGAGCGCCATGGACAATGCGACGCGCAACGCCGGCGAGATGATCAACAAGCTGTCGATCACCTACAACCGTCAGCGGCAGGCGCAGATCACCAAGGAACTGATCGAAATCATTTCGGGCGCCGAAGCGCTCTAGGCGCGGTTCGCGGGCCATCGGCCCGCGACTGGACCGCGTGAGAAACAAAGGACGAAAAAGGGTAAAGACGATGGCGAAAGCAGCGACCCCCAAGACGGCGGCCCCGAAGGCCGCAGCCCCTGCGAAGGCGGCCAAGGCTCCGGCAGCCGCCGCGAAGGCAGCTCCGGCAAAGGCGGCGGCAGCGCCGGCCAAGGCCGCGGCGGCCAAGACACCGGCCGTGGCCGCCAAGGCAACCGGCGTTGTCGGCAAGGTCCGCCAGGTCATCGGCGCCGTCGTCGACGTGCAGTTCGGCGATCATCTCCCGGCGATCCTGAACGCGCTCGAGACCACCAATGTCGGCAATCGCCTGGTGCTCGAAGTTGCCCAGCATCTGGGTGAAAACACCGTTCGCTGCATCGCCATGGACTCGACCGAAGGCCTGGTGCGCGGCCAGGAAGTGCGTGACAGCGGTGCGCCGATCACCGTGCCGGTCGGTCCGGGCATGCTCGGCCGCATCATCAACGTCATCGGCGAGCCGGTCGACGAAGAGGGTCCGGTCGACGCGATCGAAATGCGCTCCATCCACCAGCCGGCTCCGACCTATGTCGAGCAGTCGACGGAAGCTCAGATCCTGATCACCGGCATCAAGGTGCTCGACCTGCTGGCACCTTACGCCAAGGGCGGCAAGATCGGCCTGTTCGGCGGCGCCGGCGTTGGCAAGACCGTGCTGATCCAGGAACTGATCAACAACATCGCCAAGGCGCATGGCGGCTATTCGGTGTTCGCCGGCGTCGGCGAGCGCACCCGCGAGGGCAACGATCTCTATCACGAGTTCATCGAGTCCGGCGTCAACAAGAAGGGCGGCGGCGAAGGCTCCAAGGCGGCCCTCGTGTACGGCCAGATGAACGAGCCGCCGGGCGCGCGCGCCCGCGTCGGCCTGACCGGCCTGACGGTCGCTGAATATTTCCGCGACCAGGGCCAGGACGTGCTGTTCTTCGTCGACAACATCTTCCGCTTCACGCAGGCGGGTTCGGAAGTGTCGGCTCTGCTCGGCCGTATCCCGTCGGCCGTGGGCTATCAGCCGACGCTCGCCACCGACATGGGCGCGCTGCAGGAACGCATCACCACCACCACCAAGGGCTCGATCACCTCGGTGCAGGCCATCTACGTGCCCGCCGACGACTTGACCGATCCGGCGCCGGCGACCTCGTTCGCCCACCTTGACGCGACGACGACGCTGAACCGCGCCATTGCCGAGAAGGGCATCTATCCGGCGGTCGATCCGCTGGACTCGACCTCGCGCATGCTCGACCCGATGGTTGTCGGCGAAGAGCACTATGCGGTCGCCCGCCAGGTGCAGTCGATCCTCCAGCGCTACAAGTCGCTGCAGGACATCATCGCCATCCTGGGCATGGACGAGCTGTCGGAAGAGGACAAGCAGACCGTGGCCCGCGCCCGCAAGATCGAGCGCTTCCTGTCGCAGCCCTTCTTCGTCGCCGAAGTGTTCACCGGCGCGCCGGGCAAGCTGGTCGACCTCGCCGACACCATCAAGGGCTTCAAGGGCCTCTGCAACGGCGACTACGATCACCTGCCGGAAGCCGCCTTCTACATGGTCGGCGGCATCGAGGAAGCGGTCGAGAAGGCACAGCGCCTGGCGGCTGAAGCAGCTTAATCAAGGGAATAGGAGTAGTTAGTAGTCAGTAGTGAACAGCAGCCGGGTGATCGGGGCCGTGCCCTCTCTCCCTACTTCCCAGTCACTATTCCCTACTCGCTAGATTGACATGGCTGAAGCTTTCAAATTCGAACTGGTCTCGCCGGAGCGCCTGCTGGTTTCCGCCGAGGTCGAATCCGTCGTCATTCCGGGCGCCGAGGGCGAGATGACCGTTATGGCGCATCACGCGCCGGTCATGACCACCATCAAGCCGGGTGTCGTCACGGTGAAGGCCGCCTCAGGTAGCGAAGAGCGCTATGTCGTGTTCGGCGGCTTCGCAGACATCGTTCCGGCCGGCTGCACGCTGCTGGCCGAATCGGCTGTGGCGGTCAAGGATGTCGACCGCGCCGATCTCGCCCGCCGCATCCAGGAAGCCAAGGAAGATGCAGCCGACGCCAAGGACGACCAGGCGCGCAGCAAGGCCGAGCAGTTCCTCAGCCAGCTGACCACGCTGGAAGGCGCGATTCTGCCGGCCTGAAATCCGCCTGAGGCGACAGGTCGATCCATCTCTCGGACAAGACATTGAAAGCGGGGCCTTGCCTCGCTTTTTTGTTTGTTGGACAGTTGGCTGGGGGGCCGATGACACAGCAAACAAGCCAGCGACAGACAGTTTCGCGATCGCGGTGGTCGGCCGCCCTGGTGTCAGCCTTTGGCGGGCCAGTCGGTGGATTTCTGTGGATCGGCGCCGGCAGGCCGGCGCTCGCGAGCCTGGTGGTGATCAGCATCCTCAGTTTCGCGATTATCTACATCGGCTTTCCGGTGTTGCCGGGCGTCGATCTTGCGCGGCTGGCCAACCTTTCAAGTATCGGCTTGATGATCATCTGGGTGGCGCTCGTCGTGCCGTTCGCGTCCCGGTTCAAGCCGGCCAAATGGTACGCTCATGGGTTCTGGGTACTGGTATTCGTGCTGCTCTCCTCAACCGTGCCCGCGGTGGTGATCCGCTCGTTTTTGTTCCAGCCTTTTTCGATTCCGTCCGGCAGCATGGTGCCGACATTGCAGGTGGGTGACCATCTCTTCGTCTCCAAATTCGTCTACGGCTACAGCCGTTACAGCGTTCCGTTCGGTCTGTTGCCGATAGAAGGACGCATATACGGTGCGGATGTCGTGGTGTTCAAATTCCCGCAAGACCCTAGGGTGGACTACATCCAGCGAATTGCCGGCCTTCCCGGCGACAGGATTCAGATGGTCAACGGCGTGCTTCACATCAACGATGTGGCCGTCGGTCTCGAAGATGCCGGCACGTTCTTGTACGAGGAGAGGCCAGCCAAGCTTCAAAGGGAGACCCTGCCGGGGGGCGTCAGCCATTTCGTTCTCGACCTGGCTGACAACTCGATTGGCGACAACACGCGCGTGTTCGAAGTGCCCGAAGGCCACTATTTCGTGCTGGGAGACAACAGGGACAATGCCTCCGACAGTCGGTTCACGGTCGGCTTCGTTCCCTACGAAAATCTCGTCGGCAAGGCCGCGCGATTATTCTGGAATTCGCAAGGCACGGACTACTCCTCGAGGCAGACGCTGGATGGGTCGGTCAGCAAATAGGCCCGAACCGCACCGGGCCTGACTCGACTACTCGCCTTCTATACCAAGCGCTGCGAAGGCCAGCGTCGGGCCGTCGCGCCGCAGGTGGACCAGATGCACCGCCGTGATCTCGATCAGGGTCTGACGCTCGGCGTGGTCCCCGGCGAAGCCGGCCAGGTCGAACACCGCCGTCACGGTTTCGTTCGCTGGCAATTGCTGGTCCAAAAGCGCCGTCAAGGCCGCATCGAGCGGATCGGTGAAATGGCCTTCGGGCAAGGTTTTTCCGCGCGCGGCGCAGGCGGCGATCCAGGCCGCCACCACTAGCGTGAGATGCACGAACTCGGTGCCGGCTTCGAGGCATTCGAGGGCTGAGGCGATGATGCGCTGCGGCAGTTTCTGGCTGCCATCATTGGCGATCTGCGCCGTGCGGTGGGCGAGCGCGGTGTTTGAAAAACGCTCGGCTAGCTCGGCCGTGTAGGTCGATGTGTCGAGCCCGGCACCTTCCGGCAATGTCGGGATGGCCTCGGCCCACAGCCCGTCGACGAACTTCCGGATCGCCGGATCGGCGAAAGCGCGGTCGACCGTGGCGTGGCCGCTGAGCAGACCGAGATAGGCGACGCCCGAATGCGCGCCGTTGAGGAGCCTGAGCTTCATGTCCTCGAAGGGGCCGACGTCGCCGACCATGGTGACGCCGAACTTTTCCCAGTCCGGCCTGCCCGCCGGAAAATTGTCCTCGACCACCCATTGGCGAAAGGGCTCGGTCATCACCGGCCAGGCATCGTCGACACCGAGTTCGCCAGCGATGCGTGCCCGGTCGGCGTCGGTGGTTGCCGGCACGATGCGATCGACCATGCTCGACGGAAAGGCGACCGCATTCGCGATATGGTCGGCGATCATGGTATCGCCTGCCGTGGCAGACCTGGCATCGCGCAGCTCGGCGAATTCGGTCAGCAGCCGATGCAGTGTGGCGCCGTTGGCCGGCAGGTTGTCGCAGCACAGCACGGTAAAGGGCGGGGTGCCGGCGGCCAGCCTCCTGGCAAGCGCCTCGGCTAGGAAACCGTGCGCCGTCTTCGGCAGCTGCGGATTGGCCAGGTCGTGGGTGATGTCGGGATGGGCGACGTCCAACCCGCCCCCCGCGGCCCTGAGATAGGCCTTCTCGGTGATGGTCAGCGTGACGATGCGGGTGTGCGGATCGGTCAGCGCGGCCAGCACCGCGCCCGGATCTTCCGGCGCAACCAGCATCGACTGGATCGAGCCGATGACGCGCAACTCCTCCTCGCCACTGCTGCGGATCGCCAGCGTGTAGAGCCCGTCCTGCGGCGACAGCGCATCGCGCGTATCAGGGCTGCGCAAGGAGACGCCTGTTATGCCCCACTCCATATCGCCCGCCGCCAGGCACTCGTCGACATAGGCGGCCTGATGCGCGCGATGGAAGGCGCCGACTCCCAGATGCACGATGCCTGGAGCAATGTGGCCGCGGTCGTATGCAGGGATCTTGGTCCCGGCGGGCAGCTTCTGGAGCGTGGCGTCGGACAGATGGCTTCTGGTCATCAGCATACCGGGGCTGGGGGGCTGTGGATCACAGGCGGGGTAACACCTGTTCGCGCCTGCCGCAAGGATGCCGCTTTGCCAACGCACATTGACATCCCTTTGGCCCGAACGTACCGCTATCCAGACTGGAGGAGCCGCTTTCCCCATGGTAGCGCTGACCGATCCGGACCTGCTGTTTCCGTCCGAAGCGCATTCGCGCTCGCTTGCCCGCGAACTCTATGCCGGCATCAAGGACCTGCCCATCGTCAGCCCGCACGGCCATACCGATCCGCGATGGTATGCACAAAACGAGCCGTTCCCGGATCCGGCGCAACTGCTCATCGTGCCCGACCACTACATCTTCCGCATGCTGTTCAGCCAGGGCGTGCGGCTGGAGGATCTCGGCGTGGCGACGCTTGACGGCGCCACGGTGGAGACCGACGGCAGGACGATCTGGCGGCGCTTCGCCGAGCACTATTACCTGTTTCGCGGTACGCCGACCCGGCTGTGGTTCGACCATGTGCTGGCGCATCTGTTCGGCATCGAAGAGCCGCTGGATGCAACGACCGCCGACCGCCATTACGAGACGATCGCGACGGTGCTGCAGTGGGAGAATTTCCGTCCGCGCGCCTTGTTCGAGCGCTTCAACATCGAAGCCATCGCCACGACCGACGGCGCGCTCGACGATCTCAAATGGCACAAGATGATCCGCGACAGCGGCTGGGAGGGCCGTGTCGTCACCGCCTATCGGCCGGACTCGGTCGTGGATCCCGATTTCGAGGGTTTTTCGGCCAATCTCGACCGGCTCGGCGAGATCACCGGCTGCGACACGGGCAGTTGGGCCGGTTATCTCGACGCGCATCGCCAGCGGCGCGCGTTCTTCAAGGACTATGGCGCGACGTCTTCGGATCACGGCCATCCGACGGCGGAGACCGCCAATCTCTCCGACGCGGCGGCGCAGGAGCTGTTCAACCGCATCCGCCGCGGCTCGGAGGATGAGCGCGAGCGCAAACTGTTCCGCGCCCAGATGCTGACCGAGATGGCCAAGATGAGCCGGGATGACGGGCTGGTGTTGCAGATCCATCCCGGCTCCTGGCGCAATCATTCGCCCTCCATTTTCCAGAGGTTCGGCCGCGACAAGGGCTTCGATATCCCGATGCGGACCGACTATGTGACGGCGCTGAAGCCGCTGCTCGATTGCGTCGGGCTGGAGCGTAACCTGACGGTGATCCTCTTCACACTCGACGAGAGCAGTTACGCGCGGGAACTGGCGCCACTGGCCGGTGTTTACCCGGCGCTGAAGCTTGGCCCCGCCTGGTGGTTCCATGACAGTCCGGAAGGCATGCGCCGGTTTCGCGAGATGACGACGGAGACGGCCGGCTTCTACAACACCGTCGGCTTCAACGACGACACCCGTGCCTTTCCCTCGATCCCGGCCCGCCACGACGTGGCGCGGCGAGTCGACTGCGCCTTCCTGGCGCGCCTCGTCGCCGAGCACCGGCTGCGCGAGGAGGAGGCGCATGAGCTGGCTCGCGAATTGGCCTACACGCTGGCCAAGAAGGCGTACCGGCTTTGATGGCGTCGGTTCCAACTCCCAACGACGCTGGCCGTCGGAAACGCGTGACAGGCTGACATGAACAGTACCGGCATCGATCTCTCCGCCTTCAGCCTGGCCGGCAAGCGCATCCTGGTCACCGGAGCCAACACCGGCATCGGACAAGGCATTGTCCTCTCGATCGCGCGCGCGGGCGGCACTGTGGTCGGGGTCGGCCGCTCGTCGATGGACGATACGGCGAGCAAGGTCGCGGCCATCGGTGCCAGGTTCGAAGCGGTGAGCGCCGACCTTGCCGACACGGCGGCCGCCGGACCGATGCTGGACCGGGTCTGGGACGAAAGCGGGCCGCTCGACGGGCTGGTCAACAATGCCGGCATCATCCGGCGCGCCGATGCCGTCGATCTGACCGAAACCGACTGGGACGACGTCATGGACGTCAATCTGAAGACGGTCTTCTTGCTCTGCCAATCCTTCGCAAGGCGCGCGCTTGCCGACGGTCGCCGGGGCAAGATCGTCAACATTGCTTCGGTGCTGAGTTTCCAGGGCGGCATCCGGGTTGCCTCCTACACCGCGTCGAAACATGGCGTTCTCGGCATCACCCGGCTGCTCGCCTGCGAATGGGCTTCCAAGGGCATCAATGTCAATGCCATCGCGCCGGGCTATGTCGAGACCAACAACACGCTGGCGCTGCGCGCCGACCCCGATCGCAGCGCCGCCATTCTCGGGCGCATTCCAGCGGGGCGCTGGGGCGAGCCATCGGACATTGGCGATGCCGCCGTATTCCTGCTGGCACGGGCTTCCGACTATATGCATGGCGCTGCGGTTCCGGTGGATGGCGGCTGGTTGGCGTGGTAGCGCGGTTCATCGTTTCGCCGAAACGCCGAACTGCGCTACCTCTTTGTTTTCACGCAATTCCGGACGGAAAACCGTTTCACGCTTTTCCTGGAATTGCTCCAAGGAGATGACAATGACGGAGCCCAAGATCTTCGCGCATGCCGATGAGGGGACCTGGATGCCGACGCCGGATGGCAACAGGCGTCGTGTTCTCCTGCATACCGACGAACTGATGCTGGTCGAATTCGGCTTCGACAAGGGCGGCGTCGGCGCCCTGCATTCGCACCCGCATGTCCAGTCGAGCTACGTCGCCGAGGGCCGTTTCGAGGTGACCATCGACGGGCGCACGGAAATTCTCGAGGCCGGCGGCAGCTTCATCGTGCCGTCGGGT
The DNA here is from genome assembly GCF_002879535.1 of Mesorhizobium intechi. GTDB lineage: Bacteria > Pseudomonadota > Alphaproteobacteria > Rhizobiales > Rhizobiaceae > Mesorhizobium > Mesorhizobium intechi. The sequence goes on along the minus strand of NZ_PNOT02000219.1, from coordinate 85,573 downwards.
CTGGTGCATGGCGTCAAGGCGCTGGAAGCGGGACGGCTGGTCGACGGCTTTACGCCGCACCGTGCCGATTTTCTTGCTTCAAATCAAACGGATAGCGCATGATGTCGTCCCAAACCGCTTCGCACTCTTCGGCATCCTGCCTTAGCCGAGGATTTCGCCTGGCCAAAAAATAGGGAGATCGAGTGCGGGCGCATAACCCGCGCCCCGAAAGAGGCGCGGGTTGTTGCCTGGGCGCTTGTGGCGCCGCGGTACTCAAGACATGACCGCAGGATGTGAAGCCTGCCGCATCGTGGTGAAGATAAGCTTAATGCGCCGTACAACCGACGGCTGCCTGTGGTCAGGTGATGTGCCGGAGCAGGCTGAAAATCCGCTCGAACGTCTTGCCGTAGGGCGGGCGCAGCAGGGCGCCGGCGCTCAGGCGCGACTGCAGGAAAACCGGCTTCTCCTTGCTGAAGGTGCGGAACCCCCATTCGCCGTGATAGGCGCCGATGCCGCTGGCGCCGACGCCGCCGAAAGGCTGGTTCTCCTGCACCAGATGCAGCATGCAGTCGTTGATGGTGACGCCGCCGGCGACGGTCTCGCGCAGGATGCGCCGGCGGTTGCCGCTGTCGTTGCCGAACCAGTAGAGCGCCAGCGGCCGCTCGGCCTGGTTCACATGGCTGATCGCCTCGTCGACGGTGGCATATTCGACGATCGGCAGCACCGGGCCGAAAATCTCCTCGCGCATCAGCCGCAAATCCGGGCCGGCATTGGTGACCAGGGTCGGCAAGAGCTTGCGGCTCGTGGCGCTGAATTCCTCGCCGGCCGGGTTGATTTCGACGACATTGGCACCGGCATCGCGGGCTTCCGCGATCATGGCGCGCAGGCGCTGAAAATGCCGGTCGCTGATGATTGCGGTGTAGTCGGGGTTGTCGCGCAGCGTCGGGTAGAGCCGCGCCGCCGCGGCAGCGAGTTTGGTGACGACCGCGGCTGCCTGCCCCTTGGGCACCAGCAGATAGTCCGGCGCGATGCAAGTCTGCCCGGCATTGAGCAGCTTGCCGTAGGCGATGCTGGCTGTTGCCGCATCGAGATCGCAGGAAGGATCGAAGATCGCCGGCGACTTGCCGCCGAGTTCCAGCGTGACCGGGGTCAGATTGGCGGCAGCGGCGATCGCGACCTGGCGGCCGACCGCGGTCGAGCCGGTGAACAGCAGATGATCGAACGGCATCGACACGAAGGCCTTGCCCATCTCGGCATCGCCGGTGATGACGCTCAATTCGTCGGGCGAAAAATGTTCGCCGGCCAGCTTGGCGAGCAGCGCCGAGAAGGCCGGCGTCAGTTCGGACGGCTTGACCAGAACACGGTTGCCGGCGGCGAGCGCTGCCGTGACCGGCGCGACGGCAAGCTGGAAAGGGTAATTCCACGGCGAGACGATGCCGACCACGCCCAGCGGCTGCGGTATGAGGCGATTGCGGCCCGGCAGGAACGGCAAGGTGGTGGCGACACGACGCTCGCGCATCCAGCCCTTCAGATGAGACAGCGTGTGGCGGATGCCGGCACGCACGACAAACAGTTCGGCGAGCCGCGTCTCATGCGCCGAGCGGCCGCCAAAGTCCGCGTCGATCGCGGCGCAAATGTCCATCTCATGCCGCTCGGTCAGCGCCAGCAAGCGCTGCAGGCGGTCTTTCCGAACGCCTGGATCCGGAAAGGGCTGCTGCTCGAAGGCGGCGCGCTGTAGCTTGAACCGTTCGCCGAGGACATCCTCTCTCACCTGCAGCATCGCGCCCTCCCTTGGCTTGCCTGGCCGAGCTTACATCCTGGCACGTGAAGGAATCCAGCAGGGGTGCGGGTGTCGCAGGGGAAGGTGAGCCTTCGCCAATCACGGCCAGTCGTGCGCCGTCGACATGGATGACTGTTCCGGTTGTGTTCCGAGGGCAGCTGCGCTACTCCGAAGCATCACGCGGAGAGCATCTTGATCGATTCCCACATCCTCTCCCATCCCCGAAAAATCGCTTCCCGTCCGGTGTCCGCCTGATGTCGGCACTGGCAGCCAGCATTCGGGCGGAGGATCCCAAGCGGCGCGTCCTGAAGGACGTGTTCGGCTTCGACGATTTCCGCCCTGGCCAGGCCGATGTCATGGACGCGCTGCTCGGCGGGCGCCATGTGCTGGCCGTCATGCCGACGGGTGCGGGCAAATCGCTCTGCTACCAGGTGCCGGCACTGGTCATGGGCGGGCTCGCCCTTGTCGTGTCGCCGCTGGTGGCGCTGATGCAGGATCAGGTCGCGGCCTTGCGGCTTGCCGGCGTTGGCGCCGATACGATCAATTCCTCGCTCGACCGGGAGGCCAATGTCGCCGCCTGGCGCCGCGTGGCATCAGGCCAGACGCGGTTGCTCTATCTGGCGCCGGAACGGCTGATGACCGAGCGCATGCTCGAGGCGCTTTCCAGGCTCGAAATCAGCCTGATCGCCATCGACGAGGCGCATTGCATCTCGCAATGGGGGCCGGCGTTCCGGCCTGAGTATGAGGATTTGTCGCGCCTGCGTCACATCTTCCCCAACGTGCCGATCATCGCGGTGACGGCGACGGCGGACGAGAGCACGCGCAGCGATATCGAAGCGCGGCTGTTCGCCGAGCGGGTCGAAACGCTGGTGCTGGGTTTCGACCGGCCCAACATCAAGCTCGCCATCGAATCCAAGCAGGACGGCAAGCGGCAATTGCTGCGCTTCATCGAGCGTCATCCGGGCAAGAGCGGCATCGTCTACTGCCTGTCGCGCAAGAAGACGGAGGAGACGGCGGCCTTCCTCGAGAAGAACGGAGTCACCGCGCTCGCGTACCACGCCGGCATGAGCAAGGAGGCGCGCGAGGCCAACCAAAACGCCTTCATGACCCTGTCCGGCGTCGTCATGGTGGCGACCATCGCCTTCGGCATGGGCATCGACAAGCCCGATGTCGCCTATGTCTTCCATACCGACATGCCGGGCAGCCTGGAGGCCTATTATCAGGAGATCGGCCGTGCCGGCCGTGACGGGCGCAAGGCCGAGGCGCACATGCTGTACGGCCTCGGCGACATCCGCATGCGCCGGCTGTTCATCGACGACGAGGATGCTTCGGTCGAGCACAAGAAGCGCGCTCATCGCCGGCTCGACACGCTGATCGGATATTGCGAGACGGCGCAGTGCCGCCGTCAGGTGTTGCTCGGCTATTTCGGAGAGGAAGCAGAGCCCTGCGGCAATTGCGACAACTGCCTCGAGCAGGTGCCGCGCGCGGATGGCGGCGCGGAAGCGCGCATCATCCTGGCCGCGGTCGCGCAGAGCGGCGAGCGCTTCGGCGCCGCCCATGTCATCGATATCCTGCTCGGCCATGAGACCGAGAAGATCCTGGCCCGCGGTCATCAGGAGCTCGCCAGCTTCGGCAGCGGCGCCGCGCACAAGAAGGATCTCTGGCTATCGCTGGTCCGGCAGCTCGTCGCCGGCGGGTTCCTCGAGCCGGATCCGAGCGGCCATGGCGGCCTCGCCATCGCCGAGAAAGGCCATGCGCTCGGCCGTGGCGAGATCCCGTTCCATTACCGTGTCGAGATCCGCGGCCGCGCCTTGCGCAAGATGCGGACCGCGGAGGGTGGCAACGCCGAAGGCGTCGATGCCTCGCTGCTGGCCACGCTCAAATCCCTGCGGCTGCGCCTGGCCAAGGAGCGCCAGGTGCCGGCCTATGTGGTGTTCTCCGACCGCACGCTGATCGACATGGCCGAACGCCGTCCGCGCGACCTCGATGCCTTCGCCGAGGTCAATGGCGTGGGAGGGGCGAAGCTCAAGGAATTCGGGGAGATTTTTGTCAAGGCGATTGCCGGACACGGGTCCGACGGGTCGGTCTGAAAACCCACACGACATCCGGCAAACCAGCGGAGCGCGACCGCGACTGGAATTATCGGCCGCCGCACAAACCGGCGTGGTGCTTTGACGAGTTGAGCAAAGCAACCAACCCTTCCGCCGCTCGTTGACCTAAGCTGGGATGATCCCTAGCCACCTTTGGCCCGCCTTGGTCCCCATTCCGGGCGGGCTCTTTTTGCCTGTCGGGCGGCGGCATCTCGATGCCGAGCAAGACCGTATCCTTGAGGAAGGTCGCCGCCGTGCCGTTGCCGGGCCTGGACCTGATACCGTCGCCGCAACCGCTCGACCTTGCGTGGCAATAAACGTTTCGGAACCATTTTAGTGTATGCTAATTTACCTGCGATTGTCTCGGTCGGTCTATGCGTTTATCGACACAAGGTTTCGGGAGGATGAGATGAGCGGCAAGCCCGATGATCCGCCAATTGAACGACGCTCACTTCCCCGGTCGGTCGTTCTAAAGGATGGAACCATTATCACCGAGAATATGACAATCGCTTGCTCCGTCAGAAATCAACACGCTCATGGTGCGGAGCTGCGGGTGGAGCCGGGCGTGGTTGTTCCCGAGCGGTTCGTCCTGCACGTTCCCGCCGATGGTGTCGAATATCGTGCCGTGGTGCGATGGAGGAAGAACGAGCGGCTTGGCGTACAGATCCATTGAAACAGCACGCCATCAAGCAACTGGCCGAATTATCACGCCGCGAGCACTCGCGCAGTGCGCGATGGCATCTTTGCCTGATGCCGGTCATCTCGCCGATCCTCACCGTTCTCCATCCTGCGTCCGTCAGACGCTGAAATGAAGAGCAGTGAAGTTAGCTAGCGGCAACGAACTTCCATTAGCTATCTCCGATATGTTGCGGCCTATTTGACTCACGCTGGTGGGATGTGGCCCATTGTTGAAAACGGAGGAGAACATGAAATTTGATGTCTTGGGCCGCATCGGCAATATGCGATTGCCGGACGGAAAAACCGCGTTGCTTTAATCAATCTACGAGGCGGTAAGTAACGCAACTCAAGCTGCTGAAGAGCGCTTCGGTCGAGCTGCATTCACCAAGCGTGGGGTCATCAGTATCTTGGTTGAATTCAACGCGGACAAATCTCTCCGGCATGCGACATGACCGAGACAGCGCGCAAAAAGTTCGAACGAAGCATTGCTCAGACGCCTACGCCTGATGGGATGGGGTATTATGGGTTTTCGACCCCGCACCGGGCGGCTATTCGGGTGCTCAGTTATGCGAAGGTGTTCAGAGACGCGGAAATGAGAAATCGAAGCTTCTTTGACAAGCTGGGATTGCTACCCGAAGAAGTTCGAAAGGCCTTGGCAGACACTGTGCAAGCAGCGGAGTAGAGGCCCGCCTGGTAATGGGAGGCGGGCAGCGTCACCGTCAATCGTTGGCGATCAATGAGTCGAGGTGCCTCGGGCTGGCCATCGTTCCCGATTGTCTTGGATGCAAGAAGCGTCGGGTTAAGGGGGGCCACCACAGGGTCAAGTGAATATTAATGCCTAGTACCGGGACGATATTTTTAGCTTTTACCGTAAGGATCCAAATTTGCTCGAACCCGTCACGATGACGTCTGCGAGGAAGTGGAAATAAGGATGGCAGAGGCGAGACGTGGGTAATCTTCGGCATTGAGTTGTGGGTTAATGGTCAGGACATGGTCGTCATCGTAGCGGGTAACGCCAGATGGCGATATGGCGTTTCAAAAATCCAACACTGTAACTAACGAACTACACTGACGGGGCAGCGTTGAAACATCAACCATTAAAGGACATAGAACAATGGCAAACGTGGTGGCTCGTAACAGGGCCCAAGCTGCCTCCTAGTGAGCTTAGATTTACGAATCGCATTTTCCTTGTACCGTTGTCTGAGATCGATTTTCAGGACGCGAAAAAGAAACGGGTGCCCGTCATCAAGATGGATGCGTCGCTCGATTCCCAAGTCATTGCCTACCCTCCACGGGATGAGGTGCAAAGCCGTCACCGCCTTCAGATCGACGTCGAGGCGGCGAACGCCGATGAAGCGTCCGACATTGCACAGCGCATCGCTGACAGACTGCTTCTGTCACTGAGTCTCTCGATCCCTGGTAGGCGTTATCATGCTGAACTCCGCAGGCTTCGGCGCGCGGGCGAGCAACAAGAACTTACCGCTTGGTCGCAGCCTGCTAGGATCGCGATGTTCTATGAGCCGGATGCCTTGTTCGAAAGTGATTTGACCGAGGTCAGGGCACTTTTCTCGATCACCGAGAATGATTCGGTAGCCGAAAACGCATACGTCCATCTGCTGACGGCATGGCAACTGCAAAATACCGCTGGCGCGAAACCGCTACAGCGTTCGATCCTTCAGCATTACGTCCTCTGCGTTGAAGCGATAGTCACTGGCGTGATGACCTCGATACGCCGGGAACGCGGGGACAGTATTCGTCTTGAGGAGCGGGAATTCGCTGCGGAGTTCGCCGAGACGCTCTCAAAGCGGGCGAACAAGCCAGAAGCGATTCGTGAAGCATCAACAGAACTCCGAAGAATCGGGCTCATCAACATGCTGCCTTCGATCGCCACGGTTGCCTCTGTGCTACGAGTGCCCGATAATTTGAAGGATCAGGCCGTAGATCTATATCGGTTTCGTTCAAGCAATCTCAGTCACCCTGGCAGGGACAAACCGGAGGCATACAAAGAGTGGTTGGCCAATGGCCCTACCGTCGAACAGTTCTGCCGAGCAGATATAGTCGCGCGGAATTTCTTAGCAGCCTACTGCAAACGCAGTGCTGGGATCGAGTAGCGACAACCTAGATGTCAGCGCCGGGAGTATTCGCCCTCCAGCACTCGGCTGATCGGGTACCGCAAGCGTAACGTCTCACAGACGGACAGAGACCGGGCCGTTCCGAACTGGTGATCTGGAATCATAAGCGGCCCTTAGTCCTCGCTGAACTTGCATAGCCACGAGATAGAGGTGTCCCTGGTAGTAGGCAGTTAGGGAAACTGAATTTGTAGAAGGGAATGTCTTTCCTTTCGAAGGCTCTTTAGTCTCGGCTGATCAGTGAGAGCGATGCGTGTCTTGAGCTGATCGAAGATGGCTTCGTATTTGCCGTGCGTCTCACCATATCGGGTGATCGCATCCGTGTGCTTCTTAGTCCTGAGCGATTCCTTGAATTCTCGCTTCCCGTTGGCCAGAATTCGATAGTCGGGAGGGATGATCCGGCGATAGACATAATTGCCATCGCCCCGGATATAGAGATAGCGGGCCGTGAAGCCCTGAATCGTAACCTTTCGTATAGCCTCTTTGTACCAAAAGAGAACTGCCTATACGAAAAATCGTTGTAAATCACATAGTTATTGGAAAGCGATGGCGGAGAGGGAGACCGCCAGTGCATTGAAATTGCTGACTTTACCGTCAGGCAGGCGCTTGATTTTCCTAATCCCGAAGCGTATTCCCGTGAACATATTGCACGTTAATGACTTTGCTGACAAGCTCCATGCTTAGGAAAGCCGTTAGGAAAAAATGGCGCGGCATAAACTTCGTGATACGCAGATCAAGGGTCTGTCTGCCGGTCGGCATGGCGACGGCGATGGCCTGTGGCTCTATGTCAACAAGGCTGGCACGCGCAGTTGGGTCTTCATCTACATTCGCCAAGGCATGCGCCGCGAGATCGGGCTCGGCTCTTACGGCAATGAGTCGGGCAAGATCAGCTTAGCTGATGCCAGGCGCCGCGCCGACGAGGCGCGCGAGATCGTCAAGAACGGCGGCGATCCTCGAAAGGAAATGGCTCACCGTCGCCGGACGGTGAAGCTCAGGACTTTTGGCGAGTGCGCCGACGAGCTGCTGATCTCGAAAGAAAACACCTTCCGCAATGACAAGCACGCAGCCCAATGGAAGATGACGTTGACCGAGTACGCGCAGCCGCTGCGCAAGATCCCTGTCGGCGACGTCAGCACGGACGACATTGTTCGAACGCTTCGGCCGTTATGGACAGAGAAGCAGGAAACCGCCTCCAGGCTGAGAGGCCGCATTGAGAAGGTGCTCGACTATGCCAAGGCCGTAGGGCTGCGCTCGGGCGAGAATCCGGCCCGGTGGAAAGGTCACCTCGATCATATTCTCCCGGCTCGCCAGAAGCTCGCCAAGGGCCATCACGCGGCCATGCCCTATGCCGACGTCCCGGCCTTCATGGTCGATCTCGTCGGTGTCGACGGCTTCGGCGCCAGGGCGCTCGAACTCTGCATCCTGACCGCCACCCGATCGGGCGAAGTGCTGAACGCGGAATGGTCCGAATTCGACCTGGGCAAAGCTCTGTGGACGATTCCAGCCTCGCGAATGAAGATGGCTCGGGAACATGTTGTCCCGCTCTCGGATCGCGTTCTAGGGGTCCTGAAGGGACTGCAGGCCAAGCGGCTGTCGAACTACGTCTTCCCCGGTGTCGCCCCAAAGCGGCCGCTGTCCAACATGGCAATGACTGCCGTCCTACGCCGAATGAAGAAGGGCGGCCTCACTGTCCACGGATTCAGGTCCAGTTTCCGCGATTGGGCCGGCGATGCGACGAACTTTCCGCGCGACGTCGCCGAGATGGCGCTGGCCCATAAAGTTGGCGACGAGGTCGAGAACGCTTACCGCCGCGGCTCGGCGATCGCGAAGCGTAAGAAAATGATGGACGCTTGGGCGGCCTATGTTTCGACCGCCAAGGGCGGCGCTAACGTGACGCCTATGCGGAGGGGTCATGAGCGCTAACGATCAGCTTCCATCGCTCCTGCAGGTGTTCGGCCCTGGACGGGTGCCTGCTGAGTTCCGACAAGCGCTCCACTCTGCCGAGATCGAAGCGGACCTTGCCGCTGGGATCGATATTTCAGGTGGTCGGGACACTTCCGATGGAGCACCGTCGCGCGGTGTCGACTTGGTTTCGGAGCAACTTCTCTCGGAATTGCGTCGTCTAAAGGCCAACCAAACAAGTGATGGGCGTGCCTCAGTCAATTGGCAGGCCTTCGCGCTATTGATGGCGTGCGTGGGTGAGGGGAAGGCGCCGCCGGCATCATTGATGCGGCTCATTTTCGAATGTCTCGATGGGGTGGAAGGCAAGCCGCCGCCAGACGTCTGCGAGAAATTCAGATGGCCGAGCGTCGATGATTGGGCACGTTGGGACGCTGTTGTTCAGGCCGATGCTAAGGCAATAGCGGCAACTGGCTCGGCGGCGACAGAATATTCTCTCGCCAAGCTCACAGGTGTTTCCCGGAAGACCATCAATCGATGGCGGCAAGCAGCTAGCTACCAAAACCGACGCTCTTTTGCTGTCTACCTCCTGAGTGCGCACAGTGGTGACCTGTAAGATTATGCGCTCAAATTATCTTTCGCGCGCATTTTGACGGGACAAATTTTCTGCTCTCTATAGGTCGCCACACGCAACTAAGGCGACGTTGGCAACACTACTGGCCACCTCGCCGCAACCGCGAAAGGTGGCAATAAAATGGACGGCGACGCTGTTCTGATTTCGATCAAGGAAGCGGCTCGGATTACCAGCCTCTCCCGAACCAGCATCAACGAGAAACGCGCAGCCGGCAAATTCCCGCAGCCGGTACCGCTTGGTGACAAGCGCATTGCTTTCGTCAAGTCCGAGGTCGAGCAGTGGATTCGCGACCGCATCGCAGCCCGCTCGCGGGAGGCCGCGTGATGGCCGGCCGTCCAGAGACGGAAGACCACAGCACCGAGCCCCCGATCATCGAACGCGGTGAGCGCTTCCTGGCCGAGGTTCCGCGCCATTTGAGAGGCCCGGCTATCCCCGCCTTGCGCAAGATGGGCCTCAGCTCCGCAGAAGCCTGTGAGGCTGTCCGGCGCCACAACCAAGCGATGGCGAGGGCGATCTGATGAACATCGATCCCGAGCTGATCGACCGCGCTGCCCGGTTCCTAAGCTATGCCGGTGATCGTCGCGCCGCCGACCTGGTGCTCGCCGAACGCTTTCAAATCGGCCGTGAAGTGGCCAAGGCGATCATTGAAAAGATCCGGCTACGCAAAGGAGGCAGCAATGCAGATGCCTCCTGAAAACCGAAAACCCGCCGACGACCAGACGGCAGGCCCCGTGTCGCAAATCTTCTCCGAGATTTTCTTCAGCGAGCATTTTCGACCAGGATTGAAAAAAGGTCGTGGCATGGCGCAAGCCTCGCTCAATCTGATCGCAGCCATGCGCAAGATCGCCGAGGCAGTACAGCCGATCACCGGCCGCGGCATTGGCTACAAGCTGTTCACGGCCGGCCTAATCAGATCGATGTCGACCAACAGCATGGCCAAGGTTTATCGGCTGCTGCGCATCGCGAGAGAACAGGGCGACATCCCGTGGGATTGGATTGTTGACGAGACCCGCGAACTTGAGCGGATCTCGACCTGGGACGATCCTGCTCAATATGCCAGGGCGGTGGCACGGTCCTACCGTCGCGACTTCTGGAATCAGCAGCCTCATCGCGTCGAGATTTGGTCGGAGAAAGGAACAGTTCGCGGTGTCCTTAAGCCGGTGCTCGATCACTTTGCGGTCGGCTTTCGCGTCATGCACGGTTTCGCCAGCGCGACGACCGTCAACGACATCGCTCAAGATGATGATGGACGCCCGCTCATCGTTCTCTATGCCGGCGATTTTGACCCCAGTGGTATGTACATGTCCGAGGCCGATCTGCCGCGGCGCTTAACCGAGTATGGCGGCGCGCATGTCCGGTTCCGACGCATCGCTCTTACGCCGGAGCAGACGCAGGGTCTTCCTTCCTTCCCCGCCTCCGACAAGCGCTCGGATAAACGTCATGACTGGTTTTTCGAAAACCATGGACCGCGATGCTGGGAGTTGGATGCGATGGACCCGCGGGACCTGCGTGATTGCGTTGAGCGGGAAATCAAAGCGCTTATCGAGCCGGAAGCCTGGGCGCGGTGTGAGACTGTAAACGCGGCCGAACTCGAATCCTTGCAGTCGATCCTTTCGGGCTGGAGAGCGGGATGAGCAAGCGACAGGAAAGGCGCCGAAGCGAAGGCGAAGGCCATTTCTTCCAAATGTACGAATGGTTGATGCGAACGCCAGCTTGGCAGCACGCCACGGTTTACGAGCGCTCGCTCTATTTGGAGATTAAGCGCCGTTATAACGGCCGGAACAATGGCGACATCTCGCTGTCGCACCGCGAGGCCGAGGCGCTGCTCGACTGCAGCAATACGGCGGTGGAGAAGGCGTTCAAGGGCCTACAATGCAAAGGCTTCATCAAGCCGCAGCAAAAGGGTTCGTTCGATTGGAAGATCAACGGTAACGGAGGGCGCCACCAGGGCCGCGCTACTCGCTGGCGGTTGACTGAATTGCCGCAGGATCTGCCATCTCGGGAACTCGCTGGCGGGACCAAAGAGTTCATGAAGTGGGCGCCTGGTTTCGACCTCTCAGAAAAAACAGCGGCCCGCCCACAGCGGACCAATGGTCCGCTCACAACGGACCATTCTGAAAATATGGCCCGCTCACAGCGGACGATAGAAGACGGAGTGACCGCTCATGTCGGACGATAAGCCCCGTTTTTACCCAATCATCGACCGCTCACAGCGGGCAGTATTAGTTACCATGTCAGGGCGCATCTGCGGAGGCTCCGATGCAGCATGATGAAGTTACCCTATTCACCTGGCTGCCTTCCGGTAAGGTGATCGTATTCCCCATGGCAAACCGGGTCGGTCGCATTCGTGACGTTGCGGCGAAGATGCTCGACAAGCCGACGGACCGAGCGGCCGCATTCTACCGCGACCAGGTTACGGATGCTCTGCTGCGCTCGCTGGCTCGTGCGGGCATCTCGGCCGCGAAACAAGACGAGCAGCTTGGAGCCTTCTGGTCTGCCGTCGAAGTCGAGATGGTTCGCCTGAGCTATCGGGGCAGCCGGCCAGGCGGGAGCGCGGCATGAACCCGATTGTCGTTCGACTCCGATCTGACAGGGCTACGATATCGCCGGCGGGGCGCGGCGCCGACCAGGTCGCGAATCGGCGGCTGCTCGACCTGGCGCACGTCCACCTCGTCAGGCGACCTCTGTCGCGCAAGCCAAGCAGGAACGATCTCTTTCAACACCGATTTCAGGGAACGGACCATACAGGGGAACGCGCTTTGCCAGCCGCTGGTTCCGGCATGGTCGAAAGGCAACGCAGCATAAACGCCCTAGTGACGCGGAGGCTGTTCGCCGGATGTGCTCACTTTGGCCAGCTTGTCGACTGCACGCTCGACCTTCTGCGCAGCGGCGTCGGTGTCTTTAAAGCTCAGCATCAACTCGTGCCGCAGCAGCGCGAGCCTGGCCGCGCGATAGATTGGGCCGCTTCGAGCAGTTTCAGGGTTGAGCGGAAATGTCGGGTTCATGGAGCTGAATCCTTAAGCCGATCGACCCGGCTCCGATCTCAGAGCCGGGTCAGTCGGAGATCAGTAATCGCTGTTTTCGATGACGACGTGGCGATGGCGGCGATGCATCGGCCGGTCGTCCGAACGCCTGATCACGACGACGTCGGGGCGATGATGCCTGCGCCAATGACGCCGATTGCCGTTGTCGTAGAACGCCTCTGTTCCGTGCCGGCGATGATGGAGGCGAGCGCCGTCCTCATTAATGACGACTGCGTCCGCGCGATGATGATGGCGATGCTGGTTCGTCGTCAGAACGATCGAATCCGCAGAGGCCATGGAAGGCGCGGCCAAGCAAAGCGCCATCGCGCCCAAAATGAGGGTGGTTTTCATGATCAGTTCTCCGAGAATTTAAGATGCCCTTCGCCAGCTAAACATCGCAGTAGGGTTTTGGTTCCTGTCGGTGGTGCCGCATGACGCCCGGCTTCCGCGTCACGGCAGTAAAGGCATTGGCCTACCAGTCCGAGGCCGTCGAGCGCATGCTTCGCTTCCTTGCCGAGCACCAGGCCGCTCACGGCGCTCCGCGCACGCCGGCCGGCGATCTGGTAGCGGCCGCGCTTGAACGCGAATACTGGAAGCGCTGGCCGGAAGGCCGTGACGACTGATGCGCGGCCACCATCGTACTCGCCTGATACCGCCTACCGCGGCTGCGGGGCGAGCCGCATTGTCTGCCTCCGGCGGACTGCGCGAGCCCCATCAAAGCAGGTCGCCGAAGCCCCAGATCAGCGTGCCGATGACGCCGACCAACAAATGGTCGGTTAGGAATCGATTTTGCACTGCTGCGATCGCACGCGAAACCCGTCGCTGCGCGGTAGCGCTAGCCACTTTTTCGGTATCGGACCCTGGGGCAATTTTGCCGCGTTCAACAGTCGTGAAAACGTCGACGACAACCTTCTCGACGCGGTCCGTCATCATCTTCGACCAGCGTAGCGAACGCCAAGCATGCATGATGCTCAGGGCGGTGAGGAGGGCGCCGGATCTGCCGAACGCTTCGAAATTGCCTCGCCACCAGCTGATCGCCAACCCACCAACGATTGTGAAACAGCAAAGCGCAAGTAGCTGCAGCCGCTTTTCTCTGACCAACGTATCGGCAATCGAAGCCAGGCGCTCATCGTATGCCGCCGGCAACGGCAGGTCGTATTGGTCGATTTCACGCATTGCTGGCGCCTACTTTTCGGCGAAACCTCCGCCCCGGCTCGCGATGCGCCACCGAGTAGAATGGAATCAGCGTTTCGGCTTCTTCGGTGGCGTAGGCTTGGCTGGCTTCCCGTCAGCATGCGCAAGCACAGCGCCGGCTAGCCGCCTAGACACTTCGCTAGACCGCTTGTCGCGCAAAGTCTTCGCGGCCAGCGCTTCAATCGAATCCGAGTGGTCTTTCCCGCCCTTTACGTTTGCCATCTACCCCTCCATTGGCGAACGTCTGCAGCATGCAATGGAACTGGAGAATAGTCGAGAGGCTTGCGCAGCCATTGCCGATTCCTGGGCGGAGATCGCCCCAGCGTGATCACCGCTCCAGACCCACAACTCGAGGCCTATGTCGCCGCGGTGGAAGCCGCCATGGCCTCAACAGACGCAGCACTGGCGGATCTGCGTCGCTACGTTGGGCGGCAGCCAGGGAGAGAGCCGATGGACTCGCAAAGTTCCGTCCCGATCAGTCAGGCCGATGCCGCCGCACACCGCAAGTTTGACGACCTTGTCACTCCGTCCGTGGCCAGCAGGCGTTCCGGGCGCAAAGAGAACACCATCCGCAAATGGTGCAAGACAGAGGGAATTGGGGTGAAGCAAGGGGGCGGCTGGCTGGTGTCCATGCGCGAGGTTGAACTGCGGAAACATCGCCGGAAGAAGGACTAGCCATTCATCCCGTTTTTCTTGCTGCTCATCCCGTTTCGTCACGTTTTTCTGCGATCGGCCTGTTGGTCCGTCACGTTTCAAACCGCACCTTGGAGCCAATCAACGAGGTGCGTCGCATGGACATCTTCAAGCTTCTTCGCCGGCAGTCAAACACCGCAGCGGATCTCAAGGCTGCCTTGGCCGCGATCGATCTGGACGGCGCCGAAGCCGTGGCAGAGGGGATCGAAGCGGAGCGTAAGCGCATCCTCCTCGACGGCACCGACAAGGAACTGGCTGCAGTCGAGGAACGCTTGGCCGCTGCCTATCGCCATATCGAACGGTTAGGCGCGGCGAAGGAAGAACTCGAGCGCCGTATTGAGGCAGCCACTGCAGCCGAGACCCAGCAAGAACGAACCGTCCAATACGCCTCAGCCAAGGCCCAAGCGGATGCAGCCGCCAAGCTGCTCACCACCAGATATCCGGCTATCGCCCGCGATTTCATCGGGCTGCTCAAGACCCTCGCCGAGGCGCAACTTGCCGTGGACGACGCAAACCAGAGGCTCCCGGACGGAGCGGCGCCATTGATGGATCCCGAAACGGCCGTGCGCGCACTGCTAGGCCAGCCCGAGAAGACCCTGGAGGAGGTGAAAGTCTCGGTCTGGTGTTTCGCCAACTCACCTGACATCCGAGTGCTTCCGCCGGAGAAGCAGGACGAACTCAACACAAGATTCCCGAATTCGGACCGAGGTTCAATTCACAGCGGCAGCGCTGTAGGCAGCACCGAGGTCGTCAAGCGCCGGGTCATTCGGCGAACCTACGTGCCTCGGACCAACAACACGTGGCCCGCGCGGCTCGCCGCCATCGATCTGCCCGGCTTGAAAGTCGGCGACCCCTACGTCTGGCAGGCATCAACTAATCCCGACCCTAGGTTGGTTCTAGCCAACTTAGCCAGGCTCGCGGCCATGCGCCCCGCGCCAGCGATAAACCAAGCCGATGTCAGGGTCGAATACATCGAACCATCTGGACAGGGTGCGGACGCGTCACTTGAGACAGCCGAGTAACAGCGCCGATGAGTAAATCTCAGAGCATTGAAGCTACCGGAACCGATGGCTGGAAAGATTTGAGGTTAAGAGCAGTGGTGATCCTTCCCCACTCAACCAGAGACTGGGCGGCAGTCGATCGTCGGCCGGTCTCAACCCTTTCGAATTGCCGGCGCGCGTTGTTGACTCCTCCGCGTGTAGGCAAGGGTCGAACGTTAGGCGTGACGTTCGGCCCGCTCATCCCATTGCCGGCGCGTTGTTTCGTCATGGCGCGTAGGCACGCAGGCGGGGTGGCACTTGGTGCTGCTGCCCTGCCTGCACCGATTGGCCGGCAGCAAGCGAAGGTAGGTTCTCCCGGCCAGCCAATCGCCTCACGGGGCGGCTACGCTCGAGCCTTTCCTAGAGACAGAATTTTTCCGGCTGTTCCACCACCACAGGGGAGCGCGACGCCATGGCCATGACGAAAACGCTCTATTCGATTTCCGCCCTCGCCATCGAACTAGACAGGGATCGGCGCACGATCGCGCAAGCGCTGAAGGCTGTCCCGCCTGATGGCAAACTTGCGGGCGGGAAGCATGACGGATGGTACCTTTCGACTGCCACCAAAGCGTTTCTCTCAGACCGATCATCTCCGACGACAGGCGGCGACCGGCCGCGCAAGGGGTCTGCCCTGGATCATTATGTCGACCGGCTCGTCGACTGGCAGGAACTCGCGGAACGCGAACCCCAGGACTTTCCGATCGACGAAGCCGTCGAGGTGTTTGGCATCCCCCGCGATGCGCTTGTGACGTGGCTGCGTTGCGGGATGCCCTATGCCGTGGCCGGCGACTTCAAGACCGGCGATGGCTTCGTCCTGCGGTCTAAATGGCTGTTCGACTGGCAGATCGCTCTCACCGTAATTGCCGCCTCGGCAGGATGGCCGGCCGCGGCCAGAACTCTCAAAATCCCGGAGATTTGAACCATGATCCCCAACAGCTTCGCTGCGCACTGGCGCCGCGCCATCGATACCGGCGTTGCAGCTTTCATAAACGACGAAGACGCGATCGGTTTCTTCCACGCCACTCAACATCGAGGGAGCGGGGCCTTCTTCCAGCTTTCGATGGACGAGAGAGATCACCTGGCGGATTTGAGGAGCGCATATCCCGCCGAGTCCTCGGAAGCGATCAGCCGCGCCATCTACGGTACGGTGCCGGCCAAAGCAACGCCGGCGGCGACCGAGCGACCTTTATCAGCAGCTCCAGTCAGCACGACAACCCGTTTCGATTTCTACCGGCGTGCCAAATCAGAAGATCCGAAGCCGCCGGTGGCGTCATGGGACGCAGCCATCGCACGCGCCAACCGCGGGCTAAATGGCATCGCCTCGGACATCTATGTCCGCCGCAACGGCAAGGGGGCCTAGCCCGTGGCAGCTCGCCTGCGATATTCCTACGACAAAGGCGCCTTCGCCAAGGCGATGACGTCGATCAAGGACCCGATTGCCGCCGCCGGCACCGGTGCCATTCGAGAGCTCGCCGACATTGTGAAGCGCGAAGGCCGCGCCGACATGGCATCGGCAGGCTTCAGCAAGCGATTCCAAAACACCTTTCGTGGCGAGGTCTACCCGAGCAATCGCGACTCAATCGACGCCGCGGCGGTGCTCTATTCCAAGGTGCGCTATTCGAACATCTTCGAAACCGGCGGTGACATCTCCGGCAGTCCACTGCTCTGGCTGCCGTTGCCTACCGCGCCGAAGCGGATCGGGCGCCAGAAGATGACACCGGAACTCTACATCCGGCAAATCGGCCCGCTGTTCACGATCAACCGGCCTGGCAAGCCGCCTCTCCTGGCCGCCAATATTGGCGTTTCGGCCCGGCAGAAAGCGAGCGGCAACATCGGCAAAATCACCAATGCGAAATTGAGAAGGGGTGCCACCGGCACGGGCGCGAAACAGGCTGTTCCGCTGTTCGTCGGCATCCCCAGCGTGTCGATCAAGGACAAACTGCAAATTCGCGAGATCACCGAACGCGCCGCCGGTCGGCTTGGCGAGCTCTACTTCAAACACCTAAACCCGGAGGGCTGACCATACCATGGCTAAGGAACCAATTCTGCAACGCGTCGCGCTGGACGGCGGCAAGGCGATCGAACAGCAACTCAAGGATATGGGCGATGCTGGCGAAAAGGCCTTCCGCGACATCGCGGCCGCGGTCTCCAAGGTGGATTTCGCCAAGTTCACCGCCAGCCTGTCGAAGGCGAGATCTGACCTTGCGACGCTCGGAAAGAACCTGGCCCTGATCGGTGCCGGCCTCACTGCGGCAGGCACAGCCGCCAGCGCGGCGGTGTTCGGCCTTGCCAAGAGCGGCGCCGACGCTGCCGACGAGGCCGGCAAGGCCGCACAGAAAACCGGTCTGCAGGTTGACGCTTATGGCCGGCTCGCTCATGCGGCCGATCTCGCCGACCTGTCGCAGGAACAGTTTCAGGCTGGCATGAGCCGCTTGAACAAGGCCATCGGCGAGGCCGCCAAAGGCACGACGACAGCAGCCGATGCCATCAACAACACAGGCGTTCAGGTGGTCCGTTTCGGCGGCAAGACCGCAGATGCCGCCAAGAAAGTCGGCGATGCCGGTAACATCTTCACCAAGCTTGGTGTTCGCATCAGGGACGCCAGCGGCGCCTTGCGGTCGAATGAGGCCATTCTGCTCGACGTCGCCGACGCCTTCGCCAGGATGCCGGATGGTGCGATCAAAAGCGCATTGGCAATCGAGTTGTTCGGCAAGGCCGGCGCCGAAAATGCTGCCGTTCTTGAACGCCGGCAAGAAAGGGCTGATCGATCTCGGGCAGGAGGCCGAGCGAACCGGGCTCGTCTTCACGAAGGCACAATCGACCATCGCGGAAGATTTCAACGACACTCTGACTTCGCTGGGCAAGGCCGCGCGCGGCGTGCGGGTGCAGCTCGGCTTGTTGTTCGCGCCGATCTTCACCACTCTTGCCGGCAGTTTGCGTGACGAGATCAACAACAACCGCGAAGCGATCGTCGCCTTCGGGCAGAAGGTTGCCCAGGTGACAGCCGGCGCGCTCGGCGATCTCTTCCATCTGCTTTCCGGCAACACGCAAAACATCAAGAGCCCATTCATCCGGGAATGGGGCGCCGCCATCGTCCAGTTCGGCAGCGACGTTTCTGGCGTCGTCAACGGCCTGGTGATTCCGGCCTTCAAGTTGCTCCGGGAGGGCGCGCAGTTCGTCGCCGATCAGATCAACAGAGTTTTTGGAACAGACATCACAGCCGGCGAGCTCGCGCTTGGTACTGCGATCCTCTCGGCCGTTGGCGCATTCACCGCGCTCGCCAGTGCGGTCGGTGTCGTCGTGTCCGGTATCGGGCTTCTGGCCGGGCTGGTGGGCGGCATTCCGCTGGCGATCGCCGCTGCCGCCTTTGCCGCCGGCGTCGCTATCGCTGTGTTCTGGGACGACATAAAAACCGGCGCCGCAGCCGCTTGGGAATTCATCACCAGTGGCGCTGCGGCTGCGTGGCAGTCCATTGTCGACGGCGCCATAGGCCTATGGCAGGGGATCGTCGCCGCGTTCGGCGATGGCCAGCAAGCGGCGGTCGACGCCTTCAATGGCATCGTTGAAAGCATTGTGTCGGTCTGGAACAGCCTAATTGATCGTCTGGGCTCCATTGCGCAGCAGATCGTCGAGCGCATTGCCGGCTGGTTTGGAACGCTGCCAGGGCGGATCACAGCCATCTTCAACAGCTTGGTCGGCATCGCCAGCAGCGTGCTCAACCGCGTTTCGTCGCTGGTCGATTCCATTGTCTCGAAGATCCAGTCGGCCATCAATCTGGCAAGGCAGCTTGTCGGGCTCGGCGGTGACAGCGGCGGCAGTTCCGGCGGTGGCGGTCAGGGCGGATTCGCCAACGGAGGACTGATCCAAGGCCCTGGAGGCCCCCGGACGGACAGCATTTTGGCTCGCGTTTCGAACGGCGAATTCATCATCCAGGCGCGCGCGGTGCAGCGCCTCGGCGCCGATTTCTTCCACATGCTCAATCAGGGCATCATCCCGAACATGAATGGTCTGCGCGGCTTCAGCGTCGGCGGCCTTGTCGACAACTTCAACCGATCGATGGCGATCCCGCGCTTCGCTGGCGGCGGCCTGGCTAATGTCAACGTGTCGCCAGCATCCGGCTTCTCCGGCAACACGGTGGCGGTGAAGCTGCAGTACGGCCCGACGGTACAAGATGTCATCGATCTCATCGGCCAGGCCGATCCGGTCATGCGGTTGCAGCGGTTCGTCCTGCAGGAATCGAGCGCGAGCGCAGGAAGGAGGCCACGTTGATGAATTTCCCAGACTTCGATCCGAAGACGATCCCGCAGGCTTACGACCCGCAGAACCCGCGGGTGCGCGCCAACCAGGCCGAGTTTCAGGAGCAGTTCGGCGACTTCAAGGCTCACCACGTCACCGGCCTGCGTCTAGGCCCGGCGCCCAAGGGCGAGTGGGTCGGCATGAGCTTCGACAAGGAAGACGGCACGACCGTCAAGGTGTCGATCCCCTACACGCTATGGCAGGCCTTCGGCAACGAATACGTCCTGGCGATGATGTCGGCCGGAGAGATCATTCAGGCAGCCTACGGGCGAGAAGGCGCCGCATGATGCCGCTCCTCGCCTTTCTCGCATCGGTCGCAGTCATCGGCGCGCTGCTGTTTCATTGAAAGGACACGACATTGGCAATCCTCGGCTTGCGGCAATGGACTATGGACGGCCCTTACATATTCGCTGGGGGGCCTCCCGCTAACCCGGTCACCTATGTCGGCAAATTCAGCGGCGGCCCCTCCGGTAACACCCTAACGTATGCATCAGCTCCGATCGCAACGAGCGCGTCAGATATCGTCGTGATCGGATTGGTGCGCGAGAGCAATTTCGGGACGACAACCACTGGCGTAACTGTTGGTGGTACGGCAGCCGCGTTATGGAGCCCGGGCGCAATTACCCTGGGTTTCATCTCGGCAGGCTACATCGAGTTTTACTATTGCCAGCCAGGGGCGTTGGCCACCGCTGATATCGTCGCAACGTTTGGCGCCAACGTGATCAATGGCAATATTCTCGCCTGGGCGGTCAGCGGGGCCACGGCTACGCCGCTTGATGCGGTGTCGTCCGCTCAGGCATCGAGCGCTTCAATTGCCCTCAACGACATCGAGACCAAGGTCAATGGAGCGGTGATCGCTGTTGGCGTCTGTGAGCCGACAATCACCGGTTGGACGGAAAGCTGGTCCGGCAGTGAAACTGTCGTTGAAGATGCCGACTTCACCAGCGCCACGGGCAACCACCGGATCGTTGCCTGCCATTTTGCGACCACCGCGGCCCTGACCACGCAGGACCTGACGCTGACCCTGGCCGCATCGCAGGCTCACATCGGAGGGGCCATCAGCTTCGGGCCTTGAGGATCAGACCACGCCGGGGTGCAGGATCTGGCCGATATCGGTTTTCGGCAGCTTGGGTTCAGTGTGATCGGAGCTTTTCCATGCGGCGCTGGCGCCGGCCAATATCACGAGCGCGGCAAGGGTGGCGACTGCATAGGCAAGCCGCGTTTTCCGGGGCGCCTTCACCACGCGGCTGAGATCGTCGAAAATGGTTGCGTCCATAAGGCGATGCTAAGCGAAAACCGGAAATGGGCCGTTAACGGGCTTTACAGAAGTGCGCCCAAGGCCGGTTGCAAGAAAATGTGGCAACCGACCGACGCTGTCTCAGCAGCCATGAATCCAAACCTCCAGAACAGCCAAGCCCAGATCACGCCCGGCACGATATACCGCAGCGCCTCATAGGCGAGCGTCCCCGCGGTGATCGGGTCTGGAGAAAGCGCTGTAACATTAAAGCCGATGTTAAGGGCCTGCGTGCCGATCATGACGGCCAGAATGGCTAAAGGGGGCAGGCCCTTCGCCCTAACTTCCGATAGCACCGAAAGGGCCGTTGAGAACACGAACAGTCGGTAGATCACATTCTCGTTGAAGGCCCGCAGCATGAAGTAGCCGAACCGATCGGCAAGGGGCACCTCCTCAAAGAACCGAACATATGAGGCCGGAAGCGAGCTTCGAAATAGGTAGCAATCAATAGCAATCACATAGCCGGCGACGAGAATAGCCGCGCCCGCTCCAGCCAATAGGGAACCTACCCGCCCCGTCAGCCTGAGGCCGACATTGTTCGCAGCCCACGCTCCAGTCAGCACCATCACTGCAATCAGGATTGCCCGGAGGATAGGCGATCCGAATGTCGCTGCCGTGAACATCACGTCGAACGGCGCGACCGTTGCTATGAACACGCTGATGAGCAGGACGACGAAAAGGGCAGCACTAAACCGGCCTTGGTCGCCAACGGCCAGTGTGCGATCCGCGATCGATGTCATATAGGCACGGCGGTCATCTTGGGGCCTTTGCTGGCCGCAGCATTGGACGTTTGGCCGATTCGATCCCAGCAACCGCCACGATTGCTAGCACTGCCACTATGCCGCCCGCGACCACGTCTACTAGGTGGTGCCCGCCTTCCGGTAAGGTGCTGAGGATCATCACCGCCTCAAGCGCTGCAACCGGCCAGAAAAAACGGAAGCCGCGAGCCGACCAGGCGACAAAGATCCCTACAGCTGTGTGGTACGACGGAAAGGTAACCAAGGGCTGCGGGTCGTCGAGGAAGAGTGTGAAGGGATCACCAGAGCGCAGCTTAAGTAAAGTGGAGTAGTGCCACATACCGGCATGCTCAGTGAAGTTATTGTATGCCCCTGGTGGCGGGTTGAAATAGGCGTAGGCGCCTGCCGCCGGGAAAAAGGCGACCAGGATGCCCGTGATCGTCAGGCAGACAAGGTTCAGCACGGTGAACTCGATCATGCGGTCCGCTCTCTGCATCGCCGCGTACGAGATCAGCAGCGCCAGAACCTGCAAGCCGGCGGTATGGTAGGCCAAAACCAGGACCTTACTGACGATAGGATCCCCATTCATGGCCGAGAGGAATGCCAGCCAGTCAAAGCCGACGGCGCGGTCGATCGCTGCTAGTTGCGCATCGACGAGTTCTCTCCCGGTTGAAGATGCAAGGCAAATAAATATACCGAAAGCGATGCCAAAAGGAAGGGATAGCATCGTTACCCCAATGAGCGATCTGATGATATATGCCAGCCGGCCAATCAACTGCCCAAGCAGCGATTTGTCGTTTCCTACGCGCAAAGACACGGCGACGCTGATGCCGTATAGCAGGACCATGCCAAGCCCTAGTTTCGCGATCACCGAAACGTTGGAGGTGTCAACGTGAATTTTCGAAAAGGGCAGCCAGGCGATGTCCAACGCTGCTACGAGCGCCGTCAAGCCGAATGACAGCACGATAATGGGACGGTTCGGCAAGGGGTTGTTCTCACACTGAGAGGGAGAGAGTGTCGCCGACAGCAAGCCAATCCTAGCTCATGAAAGGGCTGGCTTGCTGTCGACTCATCGCCGAACGGGGTTCAATCGCTCGGCGTTGTTTCCCTAAGCTGCTGCGGTAAGTGTTGTGTTCAATGATGTCCACTGAGCACTTACCCAGCCGCCCACTAGGACGACCGTGGCGATGACAGCCACAGTGATGATGCCAAGGAGGACACTATACTCGACCATAGCTGCGCCGTCATCATCGGCGATAAACCTCGCGATGAGCGCCTCCATGGTGGTTTAAGCCGCAGCCTGGAGAGCGGTGTTGAGCGAGGTCCACCGGCCGCTGATCCAGGTGCCGACCAGGACGACCGTCGCGATAACGGCCACGGTAATAATGCCGAGAAGAACGGTATATTCCACCATCGCTGCGCCGTTTTCGTCGGCGCGGAACTGTTCAAGAAGCTTCTTCATTTGACTTCCCCTTTTACACTGATTTACACCCGGACAAAGGTGCCCCTGAAGGTGCTCATCCCCCGGTCCTGGACTGATCCTGTTCCCGGCATACGGGGCGAGTCAACTGTGGATTAACAATCGGTTAACCCTTGGTTGCTTGAGCGATAAGCGTGTCTTGATGTAAGTGGTTGCTAATATTAGCGATTTCGCATCTTAACTATGTGAACGGGTTAGGCGGCAGCGGGGCAGGCGCGGTCATTCAGTCGATATACCCCGTTATTCAGCGTCAGCTAAAGCAGTACGTACGAAGGGGGTATTTCGGTCTCCAGTAGGTCGCCTTTCGGCACGGCCAAATCGGCAAATAGATTAAGATTCAGATTGCTCAAGCCCTTGCGCAACATGCCGTTGAGGTGTTGCGATGGTTTCGCCAAGGCCTATTTTCGAAGGTTGGATGTATCGACATGCGTGACATCGATCTCATCGAACGACCTGGCAAAGGCTGGGCGCCCTGGAAGTATGACGGCGACGGCGAGGCCCGCATAGAAAAGGTCTGGTGGGCTGCCAGGGCGCTGCATTTCGCCAAGCTCAACGTTTCTTGCTGGTTTGATGGCTCAGACCTCGTTGGCATCGCTCATTGGGGCTACCGCGGCGAAAAATGGACGATGAAGAACAAGCCGGCCGACTGGCAACCGCTGCCCGAAGAGTACAGGCTCGAGCGCGAGCGCGTGCAGCAGGAGGCCACAGCGCGATACCGCGCCGAGTCCGCGGCACGCTTCCTTGCCGCCACAGCGAGCCGCCAAGAGGCGAACGGCGCCGAATCCAGGCCGGAACTTTAGCGCGCTCTAAAGGTTCTCTCTCAGCAAACCTGCCAAAACCCCAAGGGGTGGAATGATGTCTCAGTTGGCGTTCGCTTTCCTATTTTATTCAGGGTTGACCGGCCCGGGCTTATTAGGGGCGATCCTGTCTTTGGCGGCGGGTCTGCTACTCTACAATGCCTTGCCCCAAGATTGGAGCCGATAGGCAGCACCATGGTCCGGCCCAAAAGGCTTGTGGGGCGCGTCACAGCGAGCCGCCAGGCTGCGCCAGACGCGCTTTTGGCGGTCCAACCGCAGGGGCAGGCCTGATGCCGGCCCTCGCCCTCATCGCCTCGCTGGCCGTCGTCGGTGCGCTGCTGTTTCATTGAAAGGACACGACAATTGGCAGCCTGCGGCAATGGACTATGGACGGCCCTTACATATTCGCCCCCGCAGGGGGCTCCCGCTAACCCGATCACCCATGTAGGCAAATTCAGCGGCGGGGCGCCTTGTCCCTAAATCAAATGTGAATGCACGAACTCCCGTTCGTGCGATGCTGGAACATGTCGCGATATTTGTTCGAGGTGGTCCTTAACGGGGTTAGTTTGGGCGATGCGTGGGTGGATCTTCCCAGCACCAGCGAAATGCGGCGGGAAGCGCTTAAGGCGACGAACGACATAGCCGTTGACGAGATGGCAACGAGCAACCTGAGCGAAACGATGGTTGTCACAGTCCGCGATGATCTGGGAAGTGTCGTCTATCGGGCTACGCTGACCATAGAGCAATGATGGAGCTCTAGCTCTTGCCGATAAACTGCCACTTATACAAAATCCGCGGCACGAACGCCGACCGGGCTCTACGCCTTGATACTTGGCGCGGGCGGCTTCGCGGTCGCTCGTAGTGTCAGCCTGTCGACGGTTTCTACAACGGCGGCGGCGAGCGCCTCGGCCTCCTCCATGAGGCCCGGCCCATACAGGCCGTTCACGACTTCCTCGCTGGGCAGCACGCCAGGCGGGCAATGGATTTCGATCGTCTCTCTGATCAGGCGCAGGGCTGCCCGGCATTCGGGATCGTTCCTCATATGCACCGCCGTGCGTCACATCATGTCTTTGGCCACGTCATCCAGCATCTTGAGCGCACCACACTTCTTTGCAGGCAGCAACAGGCGCTGATCTATAGCGGCGGCCTTGAACGCCGCGAAAGCAATAGTTGGATTGCAGGTTCCGTCTTTGGCTGCAGCTATGAGCCGACAAGCGTCCTTATAAGGTGCAGCCGCCTTGCTTCGCCATTGCCCTTGAAGCGCAATCTCGGCCTCGCAGATGGACGAGACACGCATTTTACTCCCGTCTAACAGTTCGATGGAAAGCGGTAAAAAACCCATGGAACGACCTCCCGACCGCTGAAATCGGCAGAACGTTTCAAGGGAATTTAGGTTTCGAGATTGGGAACTATTTTAGCTAAATCTAATTGAATTGCGTCTATGAGTTCCTGTGCATGCGTTTGAAATTTGTCGCGCCTCTGATGCCGACCCTTGTCGAGCACCCTCCCGAGGGCGATGCGTGGATTCACGAAGTCAAGTTCGACGGCTATCGCTCGCAGCTGATCATCGACGAAGACGGCACTCGCATCTACACCCGCAACGGCCATGACTGGACGGCCAAGTATCGCGACCTGGTGCAGGAGGCGGCGAGGCTCGGTGCAGAGAGCGCGATAATCGACGGCGAGATCATCGTGCTCAACGAAGCCGGCTTGTCCGACTTTGGCGAACTGCGCAAGGCGATCACGCGGCGGCAGCATGACCTCTATTTCGTCGCCTTCGACCTGCTGCACCTCAATGGTCATGATCTGCGCGATATGGCGCTCGAAGAGCGGCGCGAGATCCTGGCCAGCATGATCGAGCCTGGCGGCCGGATCCAGTTCAGCGAGCCGCTGCCGGGCGACGCCAAGGCGATCTTCCACCTTGTCGACCAGGCCGGCCTTGAAGGAATGGTATCGAAGCGCCGCGACAGTAAGTACCGCAGCGGCCCGTCAACCAACTGGCTGAAGGCGAAGTGCTATTCCGTCGACGAATACGAGCTGATCGGCGTCGAGCGTGAAGCCGGCAAGCCCGCCTTTGCGCTGATGGCCGATCGTGCGACCGGGCGCTATGTTGGATCGGCCTTCATCAATTCCAGCCAGGCGATCCGCGAGCGGTTGTGGAAGCGCGTTCAGGAGCACGCCGGCCCGGCGCCGAAGGGCATGAAGCGGCCGGCGACGCAATGGGTGAGGCGGGGCATCATCGGGCGCGTGAAGCACTTGCGCGGCGAGGCGGATTTGCGGCACGCCTCGTTACAGGATTTCCGGGAAGAATGAGCAAGCGCGGGAGCGATTTCCTCTACCACTGGATATCAGACCGGGCCACCGGCGACGGTAAAGAAATCGATCCTGAATTGCTGGCATTACGCGGAAGTAGGTCGCGCGTCGTATGTGGCGGGGCAGCTTTGTCGCTGGCTAACGAGGGTCGGAAAGCGTACAACCATTCATCGTCGGCAACTTGTAAGGGCGTCGACGCTTGGGAGCGAACATCGCACTCCTGCCCCAACGGAGGCGCAGGAGCGAAAATGGCGATGGAACCAGGACGACTAGGTCTGAGCGCGGAAGTTGTTGCGGCGCTCGCTCGGGAAACTGGGGTCTCAGAAGCACAAATTCGAGAAATTGTATCGCTTGTGGGACATGACAAAGCTTCCATTGTACGGGAAGCCCGGATTTTAGCGCGTACGTCGCAACGCTAAAGGGTTGATGATAAAGGGCTGCAATCATCATGGCCGGCGAGTATCTGGACCACCTCCTGGAGTGTCCCTATTGCGGCACGATCCGATTGCAAATCCCCAAAGACGCCAAACCTACAACGCCGATTACCTGCGCAGATTGCGGCCACTACCTCGGCACCTGGGACGAGATCCAGTCTGATTTCGAGCGCCAAGGCGGAGCCAACGGAGTGTTCCAGATCGAAAAGGGACGCATTCGGAAGCTCAATTGAGCGCGTGGACGGCCAAATAGGCGGCGCAGCGCCTCGCGCGTACTTTCTGGAGTCACCATGACGCGCAAGCTCGGCGGCCGAACCTCATTCACCAAACTGCTCGCCGCTGAAACGACCCTTCTGTCGACTGATCGACTGCTCGGTTTGCTCGAACTGGAGACAGACAGGGGCGAGATTGAGTTGGTCATGAACCGGATCGTCGCCGAGCGGCTTCTATCGGCGATCGTAGAATTCCTTCAGGCTGGCGAGGGCGAGGACGCGCCTACCTTTGCGGTCGAGCGTTCGCAGTAGGGTACGGCGGGGCGAGAGTCGAATAGAGCGCCGCTTGCGGGCCACAGCGAGGCGAACGGCGGCGCGGCCGGGGTAATGATGCTGTGCGTTGCGCGCAGGTCAGAATTGCTGGAACTGACCTTCAATGCATCTCGTTGTTTCCTTATGTGAGGCTGCGGTCGTTCAGCATAATTTGACGAAGTTAGCGAAAAATTCAGCTAGCCCGATTCCAATATGAGCGCCGCAATGATAAGAATTACCTGTGAAGGTACTCGCGTGACTGTGCGCGTTGCGAACGTCAGCAGTTGAGCTATGGATACCTGAAATGAGCTACATATATGAATTGTTTAGAGATTTTTGGAACGGCTTAGCCCAGGAAAATGGCAAGCTGAAGTTCCGCACGCAGCGGGAGGCGGCTGAATTTGTACGTCGCGTTCAAAATGAAAATGGCGGCCCAAACGCCAAGATTGTCGAAATGCGTCGACAGTACGAGGCCGTGAACCGTGCCAAGTCAGCGCCCGAAGGTCGACTTAGCTCAGGTAGAAATTCGGCCGTACGGTAGTCAGCAAACCGTCGTCAACAGGTTCGATTGCGGCGTTAAATCGATCAACGCCTTCCTTAAAAACAAGGCAAACAAGTCTGGTAAACGGATGGAGCACAGGGTGTTCTGTGCCCATCTCCCGCCGTCCAACGTTTGCATCGGATATTATGCCCTTCAGCTGGGGTCTGACAGCGTCGAGGCGTTCAAGGGCAAGGACAAGACTTACTTGGGGAAAAACTACACCGCGTTCCCCGCTGTTCATTTATCGTTTGTTGGCGTCGACGAGCCCTATCAGCGGAGAGGCTTGGGCCAGCATCTTTTGATGGATGTATTCGAACGCGTGGCGGCTATTTCGGACCATGCAGGTTTCTACGCTTTGACCCTTCAGTCCTTCAACGAAGACTCGACGGCTTTCTACCGGAGCTTGAATTTCGTCGAGTATTCTGAGGGATTGAGGCAGCCTAAGATGCTATATCCGCTTGAGGATATCCTGACCCTGGTCAGAGGGCGGTAGCAAAAAAGCCCGCCACCGTGAGGCAGCGGGCTAATGGGTCGGCGTCGGTATCTATTGAATGCAAGAGCCCGGCGGATAGTGCTCAGGGTCGTAGTGCGACGGCGAGACGAGCATGAACTCTTTGTCGCAGGTGCGGATGGGGATCATGCCGAACCTGTCGCGGCAAGCGTGGTGGAATGGCACGACGATCATGTCGTTGCTCGGATCTATCGCTGCTGAGAGCGGGTTCTTGATTTCAGTCATAGCCCCGACCACACAAGCACTTCCTGCGATTCCAGATCATCCGGCCACATGATGACCTCGCCGTAATCGCCGGGACAGTAGCCCTCCAGATCGCCACCGCACTCGTCGTCGCAGTTGTCGAGCTCGATGTCGGTCGTGTCGCCGAGTGGGAGGCTTGGCGCGGTGCCGGACAGTAAGGAATGCCCGCCGCGATGTCCCCAGCCAAGCGACGGCTCATCGTCTCCTGTGTCCTCCAGATCGCAATCGGCCTCCATCAGGTCAAGCGCCCTGATCAGGCTCATGGCGCGGTCCAGGAGGTCGTTCAGGCGCTTCTCGACAGACTGGCGCCACTGTTGTGGATCCATCCCCTTCGGCATGCCGAACGGTTGTAGCGTGGGCGTGTGGGCGTTCATGTCAGACGCCCTCGTTCTTGAAGTAGATGCCGCGGCCGGACGACGCCGGCCACACGTGGGCAGCCCACAAGGCGAGGGGGCATTCAGAATGGCTAATGTCCGCCATCCACTCGTCCATCGCATAGGCCAATTCGCGAGCGAGACGGTTCACCTTCTGAACGGGCACCTCGCCAATGGGGGATTCCATGGATGCTGCGACGGCAGCGGCGCCAACGGCAGGCGCCGCAACCACGGCGCGGATAAGCACGGCTCGGCGAGAGAACCGGCCCTTGAACCAAGCGGCCGGCAAGTCAGAAAAGCTGGTCATTTCCAGTGCTCCTTCGGGTTGCAGTCGATTGGGAACCGCGTTGGGAAGGAGGCAATTGCCGTCAGACGTTATGGCGCAAAATCAATGCTTTAGACGGCATAAATGGCGGAGAGGGAGGGATTCGAACCCCCGATGGGCTTGCACCCATGCCGCATTTCGAGTGCGGTGCATTCGACCACTCTGCCACCTCTCCGCGGTCATGGTCGGCCGTTGCCGGCGCGGCGCACTAGATAACGGCTGAACGGGCAGGTTACAAGGCCAAATCCACCGATATTTGGCTGGTCATCCGGCCCGCTGGACAAGCGGCTGAAACAGGGCAGGTCTTTGCGGTCGAACTCATGCGGTTTCACGGGCCAGCCACGCATCCTCGCCGCCAGGTGACGGCAACGCCGGGCGGTCATGTCTGATGGGCCCGGCTTTGCTTGCCAATGCTGTCCGGCAACGGCTGTTGCCTTGACTCCCACGCAACCTTCGGTTAGGGACAGCGCGCAATCGGCGTGGAGGGTTCTTCCGCGCCGCTTGTTTTTTGAACCCGCAGACTGACAAAAAGACGGCCGGACCGCCAGAGGCGGTTCATCAAGGCCGACCGAACAGCGAAAGGCAAAAAATGTTCGCAGTCATTAAAACGGGCGGTAAGCAGTATCGCGTTGCCGCCAACGATCTCCTGAAGATCGAAAAAGTCGAAGCCAATGTCGGCGATATCGTCGAGATCGGCCACGTGCTCGCGCATGGCGAGGGCGACAATGTCACGTTCGGCGCGCCATTCGTCGATGGCGCTCTGGTCACCGCGGAAGTCGTCGAACAGGGCAAGAACCGCACGGTCATCGCTTTCAAGAAGCGCCGCCGCCAGAATTCGCGCCGCAAGATCGGCCATCGCCAGCTTTTGACCACCGTGCGGATCTCCGAGATCCTGCTGGGTGGCGCCAAGCCGGCCAAGAAGGCCGCCGTGAAGGCGGAAGCCAAGGCCGAGGTTGCTGCCGAGGCCGCGCCGAAGGAAGCCAAGGCCAAGAAGGAAACCGCCCCCAAGGCAGAAGTGACGGCCGAGACCGCCGCCGCGCCGCTGTTCAAGGCGCCGAAGGGCGAGCCGGACGATCTGACCGTGATCAAGGGCATCGGCCCGGTCGCCGCCAAGGATCTTAACGAGCAGGGCATCATCACTTTCGCGCAGCTCGCCAAGCTGACCGACAAGGATGTCGCCAAGATCGACGAGCACATGCCGTTCAGCGCCGACCAGATCAAGGACTGGCGCGAGCAGGCCAAGGAACTGGCGAAGAAGTAATTTTTCCGGCGAAACATCCGCCGGATCGGACTTGAAACGGAACGCGAACGCGTTCATAAGGCCTTTTAGGCGCCTTGCGGCGCAACGGAGTTAGTTAGATGGCACACAAGAAAGCTGGCGGCTCGTCGCGCAACGGTCGCGACTCGCATTCCAAGCGTCTGGGCGTGAAGAAGTTCGGCGGCGAAGCCGTCATCCCGGGCAACATCATCATTCGTCAACGCGGCACAACCTGGCATCCCGGCGTCAATGTCGGCATGGGCACGGACCATACCCTTTTTGCGCTCGAAGCCGGCGCCGTGATGTTCAACAAAAAAGCCAATGGCCGAACCTACGTATCGGTCAACCCGATTACCAAAGCCGCGGAGTAGCCGGTTCCGCACTAGAACACCGGCGCCCATCTCGGGAACCGGTGTCTGGCAACGCCAGGAAAAGGATCAGGGGAGATGGGTTTCCATCTCCCCTTTTTCTTGTGCCTGGAGGACTTTGAAATGGTTGCCGAAGCGGAAGACTCAGAAGACGAAAGTTATGCGATAGACTGCCCGGTGCTGGTCACCGAGCGGCTGGTGATGCGGGCGCCGCGCGAGAGCGACATCGCGCAACTGGTCGAGCTTGCCGACAACCGTCATGTCGCCGAAATGCTGGCGCGCATGCCGCACCCCTATGGCGAGGCCGAGGCCCGCGCTTTCCTGGCGATGACACGGTCGCGCCGCGCCGGCATCGCCTATGCCTTGACACTGGCCGGCACCGATACTTTCGTCGGCTGCGCCGGGCTCAACACCACCGATCGCGGGCTGGAGCTCGGCTACTGGATCGGCGAACCCTACTGGAAGCGCGGCTATGCGACGGAAGCCGCCCACGCCCTGGTCGACCTCGCCTTCCAGAAGACGTCGGTCCAGGTGCTGCATGCCTCGACGCGGGTCATCAATCCGGCCTCGCGCCGGGTGATCCACAAGTGCGGCTTCCAGTATGCCGGGCAGGGCATGCTGAACTCGATCGTCGCGGGCCAGGTGCCGGTCGAGCGTTACAGGCTCGACAGGAAGACGTGGATCAGCCTGCGCAACTGGGTGCATTTTTGATGGACTGCGCCGGGCAAGCCAATGGTCGATGACGGCAACGATGTTGAAACGATCGCGATCGCGCCGATAACCCCCGGTGACATCGAAAGCTTCCATCGCGCGCTTGATCTCGTTGCGCGTGAGCGGAAGTATCTGTCCTTCCTCGAGGCGCCGCCACTGGATCAAACCCGGCGATTCGTACTGGACCGTATCGCGGCAGGCGATCCAGGTTTCGTGGCGGTTGTTCGTGGTGGGGTCGTCGGTTGGTGCGATATCTCACGCCATGACCGGCTCATCCATGCCCATCGCGGCACCCTGGGCATGGGAATCGTTGCCTCCCATCGCGGGCGTGGCCTCGGTCTGCGGCTTATCAATGCGACCCTGGCGCGGGCACGCGAGGTTGGCTTTGTCCGCATCGAGCTGTCCGTGCATGCCGACAATGCCCGTGCCATCGCGCTGTACGACAAGGTCGGGTTTGTCAGGGAGGGCGTGCAGCGCGACGCTGTCTGTATCGACGGGCAGTACGGCGATACGATCATGATGGCGATCGTCGAACGCGAAAACGCAGCCAGATGAAAAGCCATCAACCCAGTTCAACCCACACCGGCAGATGGTCCGAACCCGTTGCCTTGCTGTCGACCCACAGGCGCCGCAGCGATCGGGCAAGCGATGCGCTGGTGAAGACATAGTCGATGCGCTTATGGCGGCTGGTGTTTGCCGGGTCCTTCGGGTCGACCCAGCTGGCGAGATCGTCGCCGGTGGCATTGAGGCGCACGGCGGCGTCAACGGCGAAGTCGGCGGTCAGCGGCATGCCGAACTGATGATCTGGCCGGCCGGCGAGTTCGACATATTCGGGCGAGCCGGCCAGCATGTTGAAATCGCCCATGGCGACAAAGGCCTCGGGATGCGGCAATTCCGGCAGGCCGATCTCGGCGACGCCGGACAGCGCGCCGCCTTCGAGGGCGTAGTTCAAAAGGCGCCGGCGCAGGAACTGGATCTGGCTGGTGCGTTCGAGCGGGCTGCGGTGATCGAGATGGATGGAATAGAAGCGGATGAAGCCGAGCGGCGTCTCGATCAGTGCCTCCAGCGCGCCGCGCTGGAAATTCATCATCTCGAAGCTGCGGCTGCGCGGCAAAAGCAGGTTGCGCGACAGAAGAATGGGCGTCTTCGACAGCATCATGTTGCCGAGCTGGAAGGTGGTGGTGATGGCGCGGCCGTTCTCGATGCGCGAGCCGATATTGGCCTCGAAATTACTGCCATAGACCGCGAAATAGTCGGGCAGCGCCTCGCCGATCTCGGCGACCATGTCGCGCCCGCCGTTCCTTGGATTGTTGCGGGTGACCTCCTGCAGCGCGATCACATCGGCGCCGCGCACCGTGTCGGTAATGCGCGCGACATCGTATTGTCCATCAAGGCCGATGCCGTACTGGATGTTGTAGGTTACAAGCTTCATGCCGACATGTCTCCGGCCGACCCCACGACCATTGTCATAAACGGTCTCGCCCTCGACCGCGCCTTGGTTTAGAGCAAGGCCCAAGGTTTAGAGCAATGCCGCAAGGCCAATAAAAGAAACTGCCATCCCATGAAATTTCTCGATCAAGCCAAGGTCTATGTCCGCTCGGGTGACGGGGGCGCCGGTTCGGTGTCGTTCCGGCGCGAGAAATTCATCGAGTTCGGCGGGCCGGACGGCGGCGATGGCGGCCGCGGCGGCGATGTCTGGCTGGAAGCGGTCGACGGGCTGAACACGCTGATCGACTATCGCTACCAGCAGCATTTCAAGGCCAAGACCGGTGTCCACGGCATGGGCCGCAACATGACCGGCGCCAAGGGCGCCGACGTCACGCTGAAGGTGCCGGCCGGAACCCAGGTGTTCGAGGAAGACAATGAGACGCTGATCTGCGACCTCACCGTGGTCGGCCAGCGCTTCCTGCTCGCCAAGGGTGGCAATGGCGGCTTCGGCAACCAGCATTTCAAGACCTCGACCAACCAGGCGCCGCGCCGCGCCAATCCAGGCCTTCCCGGCGAAGAGCTCAACATCTGGCTGCGGTTGAAGCTGATCGCCGATGCCGGGCTGGTCGGGCTGCCCAATGCCGGCAAGTCGACTTTCCTGGCGGCGGTCACCGCGGCCAAGCCGAAGATCGCCGACTATCCGTTCACCACGCTGCATCCCGGCCTCGGCGTCGCGCGCATCGATGCGCGCGAATTCGTCATCGCCGACATTCCGGGCCTCATCGAGGGCGCGCATGAAGGCGTCGGCATCGGCGACCGTTTCCTCGGCCATGTCGAGCGCACGCGCGTGCTGCTGCACCTGGTTTCGGCGCAGGAAGAGAACCCGGGCAAGGCCTACAAGACCGTGCGCGCCGAGCTCGAGGCCTATGGCCACGGCCTGGCTGAAAAGGTCGAGATCCTGGCGCTCAGCCAGGTCGACACGCTCGATGCCGATGAACGCAAGAAGAAGGTCGCCTCGCTGAAGCGCGCCGCGGGGCGGGCGCCGATGCTTCTGTCCGCCGTCACCGGCGAAGGCGTGGAGGCCGTCCTGCGGGCGCTGATGACAGTGATTGCCGAGGCGCGCGCGGAGGCCGCGCCCGTGGCCGAGACGCGCTGGGAAAAGTAAGACCATGCAGTCGCTGAAGAAATACCGGCGCATCACCGTCAAGATCGGCTCGGCGCTGCTCGTCGACCGCGCGAGCGGCCTGAAGCGCGACTGGCTGGCGTCGCTGGCCGACGACATCGCGGTGCTTGCCCAGGGCGGCGCCGAAATCCTCGTTGTTTCCTCAGGCGCCATCGCGCTTGGCCGCACCATCCTTGGCCTCGGCAAGCGTGCGCTGAAGCTCGAGGAGAGCCAGGCGGCGGCGGCCGTCGGGCAGATCGCGCTCGCCGGCGCCTGGTCGGATGCGCTCGGCAAGGGTGCGCTGAAATCGGGCCAGATTCTCTTGACCCTTGGCGACACCGAGGAGCGCCGCCGCTATCTCAATGCGCGGGCGACGATCTCGACATTGCTCAAGATGAAGGCGGTGCCGGTCATCAACGAGAACGATACGGTGGCCACGTCGGAAATCCGCTATGGCGACAATGACCGGCTGGCCGCGCGCGTTGCCACCATGATGGGCGCCGACCTTCTGGTGCTGCTCTCCGACATTGACGGGCTCTACACCGCACCGCCGGCGCGCGATCCCACAGCCAGGTTCATTCCGGTGGTCGACCGCATCACGCCCGACATCGAGGCGATGGCAGGGGCTGCCGCCTCCGAACTGTCGCGCGGCGGCATGCGCACCAAGCTCGATGCCGGCAAGATCGCCACCGCCGCCGGCACCGCGATGATCATCACCTCGGGCACGCGGCTGTCGCCGCTGATGGCGATCGAGCGCGGGGAACGCGCCACCTTCTTCCGGCCGAGCGCCAATCCGGTCAAGGGCTACAAGACCTGGATCGCCGGCCAGCTCGAACCGGCCGGCCGGCTGACGGTCGACGCCGGCGCTGTCGGTGCGCTCGCATCGGGCAAATCGCTGCTGCCGGCCGGCGTCAAACTGGTCAGCGGCAATTTTTCGCGCGGCGATACGGTGGCGATCCTGTCGCCCGAGGGCCGCGAGATCGCGCGGGGGCTGGTTGCCTATGATGCCGCCGATGCCGTAAGGATCGCAGGCCTGAAGACGGCCGAGATCGAAACCGTGCTCGGTTACGAGGCGCGTTCGGCGATGATCCACCGCGACGACCTCGTGGTGAGTCACGCGGGAGCGACCTAAGCGGAGGATGAGCCATGCTGAAGCTGCATGAAAAATCCGGGGATGACACCGTGGCGCTGATGGCCGATATCGGCCGCCGCGCCCGCGCCGCTGCCCGACCGCTGGCCATCGCCGCCACCGCCGCCAAGAACGCCGCCCTGCTTGCCATGGCAGAGGCGATCGTCGCCCGGGAGCGGGACATTCTCGACGCCAACGCCATCGACATCTCGAATGGCGAGGAGTCGGGGCTTTCCGCCTCCTTCATGGACCGGCTGAAGCTCAATCCGGCGCGCATCCGTGCCATGGCCGACGGCATCCGCGAAATCGCCGAACTCAAGGATCCGGTCGGCGACGTGATCGCGGCATGGGAACGGCCGAACGGCCTGCGGATCGAGCGCGTGCGCACGCCGCTCGGCGTCGTCGGCGTCATCTATGAGAGCCGCCCGAACGTGACGGCGGATGCCGGCGCGCTCTGCCTCAAGGCCGGCAATCCGGTGATCCTGCGCGGCGGCTCGGATTCGCTCAATTCGTCCGCTGCCATCCATGCCTGCCTGGTCGAGGGCCTGAAGGCCGCCGGCCTGCCGGAAGACGCCATCCAACTGGTGCCGACCACCGATCGCGCCGCTGTCGGCGAGATGCTCAAGGGGCTAGGTGGCGCGCTCGACGTCATCATCCCGCGCGGCGGCAAAAGTCTGGTCGGGCGTGTGCAGAGCGAAGCACGCGTGCCGGTCTTCGCCCATCTGGAAGGCATCTGCCACCTCTACATCGACCGCTCCGCCGATCTCGACATGGCGATCAAAATCGCCGTCAACGCCAAGATGCGGCGCACCGGCGTCTGCGGCGCGGCCGAGACGCTGCTGGTCGACCGCGCGGTGGCGTCCACGCATCTGGGGCCGATCCTCGATGCGCTCCGCGCCGCCGGCTGCGAGATCCATGCCGATCAAGAGGTGCTAAGGGTGTTTTTCGACGCCAAGCCGGCGACCGATGCCGACTGGGTGACCGAATATCTCGACGCCATCATCGCCGTGAAGCTGGTCGACGGCATCGGCGGCGCGATCGAACATATCGAGACCTTCTCCTCGCATCACACCGAGGCGATCATCGCCGAGGATACGAAGGCCGTGGAGCGGTTCTTCAACGAGATCGATTCGGCGATCCTGCTGCATAATGCCTCGACGCAGTTCGCCGATGGCGGCGAGTTCGGCATGGGCGCCGAGATCGGCATCGCCACCGGCAAGATGCATGCGCGCGGGCCGGTCGGCGTCGAGCAGCTGACCTCGTTCAAATATCGCGTGCGCGGGTCGGGGCAGGTGAGGCCGTGAGCGCTCCCCTTACCCTTCCACTTGTGGAGAGGGTGACAAGCGCAGCGAGCCGGGTGGGAGGACGACGCTGAATTCCACCATGCCCCCACCCCGCGCCGCTTCGCGGGTCGACCGACCTGGGCAAGCCGCGGGTCTTGCCCATCCCTCGCACAAAGGGGACGGTGAGAACACCGTTCCTTCCCGCTACCTGAAAATGCCGCATGCCGAGAAGGGCCTGGCCGTCGGCCTGTTCGGCGGCTCGTTCAATCCGCCGCATGCAGGCCATGCGCTGGTCGCCGAGATCGCGCTGAGGCGCCTGGCGCTCGACCAGCTGTGGTGGATGGTGACGCCGGGCAATCCGCTGAAGAGCACGCGGGAACTGGCGCCGCTGGCCGAGCGGCTGCAACTGTCCGAGCAGATCGCCAAGAACCCGAAGATCAAGATTACCGCCTTCGAGGCGGCGCATCATGTGCGCTACACCGCCGACGCCCTGGCGCTGGTCAAGGCGCGCAATCCCGGCGTCGACTTCGTCTGGATCATGGGCGCGGACAGTCTGCGCGATTTCCATCGCTGGCAGCGCTGGCGCGAGATCGTGCTGACGTTCCCCATCGCGGTCATCGACCGGCCGGGCGCGACGCTGTCGTTCCTGTCGTCGGTCGTCGCCAAGACCTTCGATTATGCCCGCATCGACGAAGGCGACGCGCCGCTGCTCGCCCACATGAAGGCGCCGGCCTGGACCTTCATCCACGGCCCGCGCTCATCGCTGTCGTCGAGCGCGATCCGCAAGATGGCGAAGGGGTAGGGCATCTCCGCCGGGGAAGAGCCAGCGTTTCGGCCGCCCGACCATGTCGTTTTTACGGCGGCGCTTGCCCGACGCATCGGCGATGCTGACCCGACATGGCAATTCAAACCAAGACCCAAGCCGCAGTCGAACCGGAGCATGGCAGCGCGCCGACACCGCTGATCGCGATCGCAAGTGTCATCGTGTCGATGGCGCTTATCGCCATCGGCAACGGGCTGATGTTTGCCTACATCCCGGTCCGGCTCGGCGTCGAGGACTTCGATCCGACTTGGGCCGGCCTGATCGTCACGGGCCTGTCGGCCGGCGGTCTTGCCGGCTGCATCCTGACCGGGCCGCTGGTACGCAGGGTCGGTCATGCCCGCGGCTTCATGGTGCTGTCGGCGCTGATCGCGCTGTCCAACGCGGCCATCGGCGCGGGTCCGCACCCCATACCGTGGATCGGCGCGCGCGCCCTCTACGGCTTTGCCATATGCGGCCTGTTCATCGTCGCGCAGAGCTGGCTGAACGATGCCGTCGCCAACGCCATACGCGGCCGGGTGATGGCTTTCTTCTACGTCGCCTATGTCGCCGGGCTGGGCGTCGGCTATGCCACGCTGGCGCTGGTCGACGTCAGGACCGCGGATGCGCCGTTGATCGGCATTGCCTTCACCGCTTTGTCGATCCTGCCTGTCGGCATGACGCGGCTGGCGCAACCACCGGCGCCGCAGGCCGCCTCGGTGGCGCTGCGCCGGGCCTGGCGGATCTCGCCGGTCGGCGTTGCCGGCATGCTGGCGGTCGGCGGCCTGTCGATGTCGATTTCGGGTTTCGCGCCGATCCATGCCACGGCCAAGGGCTACAGCCAGGCCGATGTGGCGTTGCTGCTTTCGGTGATGCCGCTCGGCACGCTGATCCTGCAGCTTCCCTTCGGCTGGATTTCCGACCGCACCGACCGCCGCTACGTGCTGATCGGAGCATCCGCGCTGGCCGCGGTGGCCGGCATGTTCGCCCTCGGTTTCGACGGCGGCGCGCTGCCGGCGCTGCTGGTTATCTATGTGTTGTGGGACGGCGCTTCGGAATCGATCTATTCGCTGTCCAGCGCGCACGCCGCCGACCGGGCCGGCAAGGACGACATGGTGGCGCTGTCCAGTTCGCTCCTGTTCGCGTGGTCGCTGGCCGGCTTTGTCGTGCCTGGCATCGTCACGGCGCTGTCGGCCGTCTACGGCACGCAGGCCTTCATCTATGTGGCTGTCGTCATCGCCTGCGCCTTCTGCCTGTTCGTGCTGTTGCGCGTGTTCACCACACAGGCGGTGCCCGCCACCGAGACCGGCAGCTTCACGCCGATGACGGCGCAGGCGCCGCTGCCGGTGGAACTCGCTTATGCACCGGACGAGACGGCGGGCCGGACAAAGGACTGAACCGGGTTCCTTCGCAAGGCCGCGGGAAAAGTGCTCTCGGCGCCTCGCGGCTGCCTACTGCTTACGCGTCTCTTGCGCCGGCGCTTCCGGTGGCGGCAGCGGGATGGAGATGCCCTCGCTGTCGAAAGCCTGCTTTGCGCGCTTCGTCATGTCGATGTTCGTGGAGAAGTAGTCGGCCGCCGAAGTCCAATAGCGCAAGGTAAGCGAAACGGTCGTATCGCCGAGGCTGGCCACGAAGGCGATCGGCGCCGGTTCACGACGGATGCGCTTGTCGGCGCCGGCAAGGGCAAGCAAGGTCTTCTGGGCGCCGTCGATGTCGTTCCACGAGCCGATGCTCAGGCTGATGTCGGCACGGCGCACGCCGTTGCGCGAAAAGTTGCGCACCGGCTGGTTCCACAGCGTCGAATTGGGCGCAAGTATGTAGACGCCGTCGGCGGTCCTGAGCCTGGTGGCGAACAGGCCGATTTCCTCGATCGACCCCGAAATGGCGCCGACCTCGACGGATTCGCCGATGCGGAACGGCCGCAGCGCCAGAAGCATGATGCCGGCGGCGATGTTCTGCAGCGTGCCCTGCAGCGCCAGGCCGATGGCCAGGCCGATGGCGCCGATCGCGGCGATGATCGAGGCGGTCTGCACGCCGAACTGGCCGAGCACCATGATGACGACCAGGATGAGGATGGCGTAACGGACGATCTTTGAAAAGAAATGCCGCAGCGTCGCGTCGAAACCGTGGATGTGGCCGAGGCCGGCAAAGATCGAGCGCTCGGCGAGGCCGGCGACGATGTAACCGACCACCAGAAGGATGATGGCGCCGATGGCCGAGAAGGAATAGGAAACGATCAGCGTGCTGAGCTGTGCTAGGCCGGCCTGGACGGTAAGAAGGGTGTTTTGCGGATCGATCGGCATGGCGGGATTCCGGTTGGTCGGTCAGCCGATAACCCATGCCGGACGCCGCGGTTCCGATCTTTTTTGCGTCCCGCGTGGAACAAGCGGGCAACCGGCGAGTTCGCGTGAGTTGGGCAGCGTCTTGAAACTGTCAGGGAACTCTGCCTATCTAAGTGGTGTCACCTGCTTTTGAGGTGATTTGGTTGTTCTTGCTGCGAAAGGAAATACACTGAGAACAGCACTGCGGAAGAAGGCCGACATCGTGCCTTCGCCGGCCGGGATCAGCGTAAACGACGCCGTGTCCCGCGCCATCAACACAGTCCTTGCCAGTCTGGAAGACTCCAAGGCCGAAAACATCGTCTCAATCGACATTCAGGGGAAATCGAGCCTCGGCGACTACATGGTCGTCGCGTCGGGCCGATCGCACCGTCATGTCTCTGCTGTCGCCGATCATCTCCTCAAGGCGCTCAAGGATGCCGGCCTCGGCACGGCGCGCGTCGAGGGGCTGTCCGGCGCCGACTGGGTCCTGATCGATTCGGGCGACATCATCGTCCACGTCTTCCGCCCCGAAGTCCGCGAATTCTACAATCTCGAAAAGATGTGGCAGGCGCCGGATCTCGAGGAAGAGACCCTCCACTAAGCCGCTTTTGTTTTGATGCATGCCATTGTCCCAAAACCGCTTCCCCCTTGGGGTGACATGCATTAGCGGCCTATAGAGGCGAGGATGAAGATTTCAGTTCATGCCGTGGGCCGAATGAAAGCCGGCCCCGAGCGGGAGTTGGCCGACCGCTATTTCGAGCGCTTCGCCAAGAGCGGGCCGGCGGTCGGGCTTGAATTTGCCGGGATAACCGAGATCACCGAGGGCCGGTCGCAGAGCGCTATCGAGCGCCAGCGCGACGAAGGCTCCCGACTGCAGGCGCAGCTGCAGCCGGGCACGGCGCTGATCCTGCTCGACGAGCGCGGCAAGAGCCTTTCCTCGCAGGATTTGGCCAATCGCATCGGGCAGTTGCGCGACGGTGGGCGCAAGGCGCTGGTTCTCGCCATAGGCGGCGCCGACGGCCATGATCCGCCGCTGCGCGACCAGGCCGATCTGGTGCTGTCGTTCGGCGCGCTGACCTGGCCGCATCAGCTGGTGCGGGTGATGCTGGGAGAGCAGCTCTATAGGGTGGCGACGATCCTTTCCGGCCACCCCTATCATCGCGCGTGAGCCTGCCGCACAGTTGCAGCCAGCGGTGATTCGTCGCCCATTGCCCGGATTTCCGCCCCAATGCCGAGCTAGATGCAGAATCTGGGGTTTTGATGCATGTCGTTGCCCAAAACGGGGACCAGTTTGAGCAACATCCATTCGCAGACGGGCTGGTCAAACATGGTTGATGGTTCGTTAACGAAGCCGCGGATACTATAGATCGCGAATGTCTGAGGGCTGGAAATCGACAACGGGCCCGACAGGGGGCTCCTGGCGCGCGCGCTGCGGCATGGCTGCGGTGGCGGTGCTCCTTTCGTTCCACTCGGCGCGGGCCGAAGACAAGCTCGACACGGCGCCGGATCCCGACCAGAGCCGCGCCGAGTACGAGCAGGTTTCCAAGGAAATAACGCTTTCGTCCGAACGGCTTGCCAAGCTCGCCGCCGATATCGCCGCGGTCAAGAAGGACCATGCCTCGATCACCGCCGCGCTGATCCAGTCGGCGATGACCGAGCAGAAGCTTGGCCAGGACATCGAGGATATCGGCGCCAAGCTGGAAGGGCTGAAGAACCAGCAACAGAAAATCCGCGCTTCGCTCATGGCGCGACGCGATGTGCTGGCAGAAGTGCTGGGCGCGCTGCAGCGCATGGGGCTCAACCCGCCGCCGGCGATCCTGGTCAAGCCGGAGGACGCGCTGTCGTCGGTGCGCAGCGCCATCCTTCTCGGCGCAGTGGTGCCGGAATTGCGCCAGCAGACCGACAGCC
Source organism: Mesorhizobium intechi (assembly GCF_002879535.1). GTDB lineage: Bacteria > Pseudomonadota > Alphaproteobacteria > Rhizobiales > Rhizobiaceae > Mesorhizobium > Mesorhizobium intechi. Next base: position 44,198 of record NZ_PNOT02000219.1, on the reverse strand, counting down.
TGCTGGCCGACCTCAAGGAGCAGACCCGGGTGACGGCCTCGATCGAGGCCGAGCGGGCGCGGCTGACGGAGGCGGTCGGCGAGCAGGTGGCGGAAAAGAAGCGGCTCGGCATGCTGCTGGAAGCCAAGCAGAAGCTCGAGGCCGACACGCAGGCGCAAATGGCGGCCGAACAGCAGCGTTCCGAGCAGTTGGCGGCCAAGGCCTCCAGCCTGAAGGACCTGATCGCCTCGCTCGAAGCGCAGGCCGACAAGGCCCGCAAGGCCGCGGATGCCGCAAAGGCAGCCGCCGCGGGCCAGCCCGGTGACGGTCAGACCAGTGATGGAAACGATGGCGGCGACAAAACGGCATCGCTGGCGTCACTGCCGGTTCCCGAAGGCAACCGGCTCACCGCGACCGCCCCCTTTTCGGCACTGCAGGGCCAGATCGCGCTGCCGGTCACCGGCCGCATCAAACGCCGGTTTGGCGCGGACGACGGTAATGGCGCGGTGATGCTTGGCGACATGCTTGCGACACAATCGGGAGCCATCGTTACCGCTCCGGCGGATGGGAATGTGCTTTATGCGGGGCCGTTTCGCTCTTATGGTCAACTCTTGATCCTCAATGCTGGCGACGGTTATCATGTCGTTCTGGCGGGGATGAGCAGAATCAGCGTCGTGACTGGCCAGTCAGTGCTCGCAGGAGAGCCGGTCGGTGCGATGGGAGAGGCCCGGGTGGCAAGCACCTCGGTTTCGAAGAATGGAAATGCCACGCCGGAACTCTACGTCGAGTTCCGCAAGGATGGAAAACCCGTCGATCCGACCCCATGGTGGGCGGACCGTTTTTCTGGAAGGACGTGAAATGATGCGGAAACTGTCGCTTCTGTTTGCCGGTGCGCTGATGGGCGCATCCGCCATGAGCCTTGTCTATGGTGCTCCTGGCTCGTCGGCGAACGCTGCGGGATCGGAGACCTACAAGCAGCTGGCGATCTTCGGCGACATCTTCGAGCGGGTGCGGGCACAATATGTCACGCCGCCCGACGACAAGTCGCTGGTCGAGAACGCCATCAACGGCATGCTTTCCTCTCTTGATCCGCACTCCTCCTACATGAATGCCGAACAGGCGCAGGATATGCGCGTGCAGACCAAGGGCGAGTTCGGCGGCCTCGGCATCGAGGTCACTATGGAGAACGACCTGGTCAAGGTGATCACGCCGATCGACGATACGCCCGCCGCCAAGGCCGGCGTGCTGGCAGGAGACTACATCGCCAAGATCGACGGCGAGGAGGTTCGCGGCCTGACGCTCAACGACGCGGTCGAAAAAATGCGCGGCCTTGTCAACACGCCGATCAAGCTCACCATCCTGCGCCAGGGCGCCGACAAGCCGATCGAGCTGACGGTGGTGCGCGACATCATCAAGGTCAAGGCGGTCAAGTTCCGGGTCGAGAACGACATCGGCTACATGAAGATCACCTCGTTCACCGAAAAGACCTATGACGACCTCGAGAACGCCATCGACACCATCAAGAAGCAGGTGCCGGACGACAAGCTCAAGGGCTATGTGCTCGACCTGCGCCTCAATCCGGGTGGCCTGCTCGACCAGGCGGTGAGCGTGTCCGACGCCTTCCTGAAGCGCGGCGAGATCGTCTCGACGCGTGGCCGTGATCCGAAGGACGTCACCCGCTTCGACGCCAAGCCGAAGCAGACCGACGACATCAACGGCAAGCCGATGATCGTGCTCGTCAATGGCGGCTCGGCCAGTGCGTCCGAAATCGTCGCCGGCGCGCTGCAGGATCTGCGCCGCGTCACGGTGGTGGGCACGCAGTCCTTCGGCAAGGGTTCGGTGCAGACCATCATTCCGCTCGGCGAGAATGGCGCGCTCAGGCTGACGACGGCGCTCTATTACACGCCATCGGGCAAGTCGATCCAGGGCAAGGGCATCACGCCCGACATCAAGGTTGACCAGCCGCTGCCGCCGGAACTGCAGGGCAGGGACCTGACGCGCGGCGAATCCGATCTCAAGGGCCACATCAAGGGCGCCGACGAGAGCGCGACCGGCTCGGGCTCGGCCGCCTATGTGCCGCCGGATCCGAAGGACGATCTGCAGCTGATCTTTGCCGAGAAGCTGCTGCGCGGCGAGAAGACCGATCCGGCCTTCCCGCCCAACCCGGAAAAGGCCGTGCTCAACCAGTAACGGTTTGGTCGGCCGGGTCTGGCCGCCTGAACGAAGCAATGCGATGCTGCCGGGACCGAAAGGTTCCGGCAGTTTGATTCGGGGAGGCAAGACCACGCCTCCGGATGTGGCGCCAGGGGGCGCCAGGGTTGATGAATTCGCGCATGTCGTCGAAGGGATCGCCTTCGCAACCATGCGCCCTGGGGACAGGGCTTGGCTGATATCGGCAAGGACATCGAACGCCCGCTTGGACAGACCGTCCGGGCTCCCCGCGCCGCCGGCAAGGTCAGCACGGGCGTGGTCGCGTCGACCGTTGCCGTGCTGGCGCTGGTCGGCGTATCGGCCGCGATCGCGCTCAGGGAAAAGCCGTTTCGAAAGCCGCAGGAGGTCGCCGTTTCGACGCCGAAAGTGACGGCCGCGGCCGCGCCCGCCGCCGCGCCATCCGCTCCGGCCCCGGTGGCGGCGCCAAAGGCTGAAACGCCAGCCAAGACCGGTGGTCCCCAGATCATCCATGTGCAGAAGGAGGAAGGCGATGGTCCTCCGCAGGCCGCCATCGTCATCCGCGATCCGTCCAGTGTCGGGCAGAACCTGAAGATCGCGCATCTTCCCGACAAGGCGCTGATCGAAGTCAGCGACACCGGACCGCTGCCGATACGCTCCGTCGATGGTAGACGGCCTTTCGACGTCTATGCACGGCCGTGGTCAGGCGCGCGCGGCGCGCGGGTGGCGATCGTCATCGGCGGGTTGGCCGTCTCGCAGACCGGCACCCAGGCCGCGATCGCCAAGCTGCCGGCGGAAGTGACGCTGGCCTTCGCGCCGCAAGGCAACAGCATCGGCCGCTGGATGCAAGCCGCCCGGCAGAGCGGCCACGAGATCGTCATGCAGGTGCCGCTCGAACCGTTCGACTATCCCAACGTCAATCCCGGCCGCAACACGCTGACCGTGGCGGCGAGCGCCGAGGAGAACCTCAAGAATCTGCACTGGGCGCTGTCGCGGACGACGAACTATACCGGCGTCATGAACTATATGGGCGGGCGTTTCTCCGCCGACCCGGGGGCAATGGAGCCGTTCATGGCCGAACTCGGCAAACGGGGTCTCGCCTATATAGACGACGGATCGTCGGCGCGCAGCCTGGCGCCCGACCTGGCGCTGAAGGACGGCGTGCCCTTCGTCGCCGGTGACACGGCGATCGACGCCGTGCAGGATCGCGGCGCCATCCTGAAGAAACTCGACAGTCTCGAAGCCACGGCGCGGGCCAAGGGCACTGCCGTCGGCATCGGCTCGGCCTTCGATCTCACGGTCGACATCGTCTCATCCTGGATTGCCGAAGCCAAGAAGCGCGGCATCGAGATCGTGCCGATTTCAGCGGTGGCGATCGATCCGCAAAAGGGTTAGCCATCGCAGGATGGCTGGAGACACCGACTGATGCCGAAGACGAAAGTGGTCGACCGCGAAGCGCTGCCCTACCGTCCCTGTGTCGGGCTGATGATCCTCAATGGCGAGGGCCTGGTCTGGGTCGGGCATCGCATCGCCGAACCCGACAGCGAATTTGCCGGCACGACTCAGCTGTGGCAGATGCCGCAAGGCGGCATTGACAAGGGTGAGGAGCCGCTGCAGGCGGCCGAGCGCGAGCTTTACGAGGAAACCGGCATGCGTAGCGTCTCGCTCATCGCCGAAGCGCCGGACTGGATCAATTACGACCTGCCGGACCATCTCGTCGGCATTGCCTTCAAGGGCCGGTATCGCGGCCAGACGCAGAAATGGTTCGCCTTCCGCTTCCATGGCGAGAGCAGCGAAATCCAGATCAATCCGCCGCCGGGAGGCCATACCGCCGAATTCGACGAATGGTCGTGGCGGCCGATGCAGGACCTGCCCGACCTGATCGTGCCATTCAAGCGCAAGGTCTATGAGGACGTGGTGGCGGCGTTTAGTCATCTGGCGCGGTAATCGCGCGCCGAGGTTGCCGCGTTGGTGCGAGGGTCGTATTGATGGCCGATGCAATGAGGGTCGCCATGAACGACGCCGTCGACCGGTCCACTGCGAAAATCGTCACCGGTTGGCCGGTCAGCGAAGCGGCGGCCGGCGCGATCCTGACGATCGATCTCGACGCGATCCGTGAAAACTACCGGCGGCTGAAGGCACGGCTGGGCGGCGTGAACTGCGCCGGGGTGGTCAAGGCCAATGGCTACGGCCTCGGCGCCGCCCAGGTGGCTACGGCCCTGATCCGGGAAGGCTGCGACATCTTCTTTGTCGCGCTGCTGGCGGAAGGCATCGCGCTGCGCAAGGCGATCGGCACCGGTCCGGACATCTACGTGCTGAACGGCCTGCCGCCTGGCTCCGAGCCGGAAGCGACGGCGGCTGGGCTTTGCGCGGTCATCAACAGTGGTGCGCAGTTGAAAACCTGGCGCGTGGCGGCGCACGATGCCGGTCGCCGGCTGCCGGCGGCCATCCAGGTCGACAGCGGCATGTCGCGGCTCGGCATGGCGCCGGCCGAGGTCGAGGCGCTGGGCGGTGATGGCGGTGCGTTCGACGGCATCGACGTCAAATATGTGATGAGCCATCTGGCCTGCGCCGACGAGCCGCGCCATCCGGCCAACGAACAGCAGAGGCTGGCTTTTGAACGGCTACGCGCCGTGCTGCCCGAGGCGCCTGCCTCGCTCGCCAATTCCTCCGGCATCTTTCTCGGACCGTCTTACCATCACGATCTGGCTCGGCCCGGTGCGGCGCTCTACGGCATCAATCCGACGCCCGGCGAGCCGAATCCGATGCTGCCCGTGGTGCGGCTGCACGCCAAGGTGGCGCAGACGCGCCGCGTCGAAAAGGGCGCCGGCATCGGCTATGGCCATAGCTACCATGCGGTCGGCCCGCTGAGCCTGGCGACGATTTCGTTCGGCTATGCGGATGGCTGGCTGCGCCGCTCCGCTTCGGCGGCGTGGTTCGAAGGCGTGCGCCTGCCGTTCCTCGGACGTGTGTCGATGGATTCGATCATTCTCGACATATCCGCGCTGCCGCCCGGCAAGCTGCGCGAGGGCGATCTGGTCGAACTGCTCGGTCCCTCCCAGAGCGTCGACGATGCCGCCGGCCATGCCGGCACCATCGGCTATGAAATCCTGGCCAGCCTCGGCCCGCGCTTTCACCGCCGCTATGTCGGCGGTTGAGCGTTTGGCCGCGCTTGACAAGCGTGCGCCTGTCGGCAAGGTTCGGGGCATGAGCAACCTCGCTTACACCAGAACCTTGTTCAGGGTCTGCCCGATCGCGGGATCGTAGCCCCGGCGCGGCCGCCTTCTGGCGTCCGTTCGTATCGGGGCATCAATACATCCAACCGCCATCAAGCCGTACAGCCCTTCAAGGCCGCCGGCCTTTCATCACGCCGCCGTCAGTACGGTGGCAAGCGCGCATCCATTCGATGCGCCGATCCAAGAGGTTTGCCATGCAACATGGAACAGGACTGCGTCCGCCGAGCCGGATTCTGATCAGCGACACCGACCATGACAGGTTGACTGGCCTGGCGAGCGCCTTGCTCGACCGCGCCCCCGAGACGGCCGAGGAACTGCTCTTCGAGATGGACCGCGCCATCGTCACGGACGCGGCGACGATGCCGGCCGACGTGGTGCGCATGGGTTCGATCGCAACGGTCCGCGGCGAAGGCGGGGAAACCCAGCGCATCATGCTGGTCTATCCTGGCGAAGCCGACATTGCCGAAAACAGGATTTCGGTGCTGACGCCGATGGGAACGGCGCTCATCGGGGTGGCGATCGGGCAGGCGGTTCGCTGGAGCAGTCGTGGCGGCCGTGAACTGTCGGTGACGGTCGAAGCCGTCGACACGCCGGTCTCCGGCGCGCAGCGGCGCTGATCGTGGAGGCGGAGATGAAAAGCACGAATTGCTGCCTGACCACGAAGGACCGCGCCGTCCTCGAAATCATGCTGGAGCGTTGGCGCGCATTCGCTGATCCAATCGTGCAGATGCTCGAACGCAAGCTTTCAAGCGCCGATATCGTCCAGGTCGATGCGGTCGGCCCCGATATCGTCACGCTGAACAGCAGGGTGGTGTTCAGCGTCGATGCCGGTCACGCCGAGACGCGCACCCTGGTGCGGAACGAGCTGCGCGGACCGGTGGGCTCCAGCCTGTCGGTGGCAACCAGGCGTGGGCTCTGCATGCTTGGCATGGCGCAGGGCCAGGCGGCTTCGATCGAGCACGCCGACGGCCGGCGGGAGTCGATCCTGATCAACGCCGTGCTCTACCAGCCGGAAGCTGCCCGCCGCGCGGTCAGGAAGAAAGACCGAGCCGACGGGCGGCGACCGCACGGGCTCACTCTCGTCTACAGCGCCGCAGACGATTGGCGGCCTCTTGGCGAGACGCCCGGAATGCGGCAGACAGAAGACGACGACCCCGGTCCCTCGGCGGCGTGAATGGGCAACAGCGCATGGTTCTCGAAAATCGGCATCGATTTTCATTTGGGATCATGCGCACATCGAGAAATGCGGTCGCGTCGACGGGCGTCCTGAGGGCGCGCGCCGCGGCAAGGAGTGAACGATGCAGATCATGGTGCTGGGCGGCGGCGTCATCGGGGTGACCACGGCCTATTACCTGGCCGAGGCCGGGCACGAGGTGACGGTGCTCGACCGCCAGAAAGGCCCGGCGCTGGAAACCAGTTTCGCCAATGCCGGCGAGATTTCGCCCGGCTATGCCTCGCCCTGGGCCGGACCCGGCATTCCGCTCAAGGCAATCAAATGGCTGTTGATGAAGCATGGCCCGCTGGTGGTGCGGCCGGCGTTCGATCCGCATATGTGGACCTGGCTGGTCAAGATGCTGCGTAACTGCACGGCCGAGCGCTATGCCGTCAACAAGTCGCGCATGGTCCCTCTAGCCGAATACAGCCGCGACACGCTGAAGGCGCTGCGCGAGGCGACCGGCATCACCTATGACGAGCGCACCCAGGGCACGCTGCAGCTGTTTCGCACGCAAAAGCAGCTCGACGGTACCGGTGGCGATGTCGACGTGCTGAAGAAATATGGCGTGCCCTACGAGATCCTCGACCAGAACGGCTGCATCGCGGCGGAGCCGGCGCTGGCCGGCGTGCGCGAGAAATTCGTCGGCGGGCTGAGGCTGCCGCATGACGAGACCGGCGACTGCAAGATGTTCACCGAGAAACTGGCCGAGCTCTGCGTGGCGCGTGGGGTCAAGTTCGAATACGATACGACGATCTGGCGGGTCCTGCGCAGCCGCAACCGCATTGCCAATCTCAGCACCAGCAAGGGTTTCAAGGCTTCCGAAGCCTATGTGATGGCCCTGGGCAGCTACTCGGCGGGCTTCATGCGCCGGATCAAACGGTCTATCCCGGTCTATCCGGTCAAGGGCTACTCGATCACCGTGCCGATCAAGGACGCCGCCCTGGCGCCGGTGTCGACCGTGATGGATGAAACCTACAAGGTGGCGATCACACGGCTCGGCGACCGCATTCGCGTCGGCGGCACCGCCGAGATTTCAGGCTTCGATCTCAGGCTGCACGAATCGCGGCGGCGCACGCTCGAACATTCCGTCGGCGATCTCTTTCCGGGCGCCGGCGCCATGCGCGAGGCGACGTTCTGGTGCGGCCTGCGGCCGATGACGCCGGACGGGCCGCCGCTGATCGGCCGCACCGAGCTTTCCAATCTCTTCCTCAACACCGGCCATGGCACGCTCGGCTGGACCATGGCCTGCGGCTCGGCCAAGGTGCTGGCCGACATCATGTCGAACAAGGTGCCCGACATCGATGCCCGCGCGCTGGCGCAGGAGCGCTACCTGACATAGGCGCGGGGAGATCAGAATGCCTGCCTGACCCAGGCCTCGTCGAACAGCAGCCGATACGCCCAAGGGATCGTCACGTCGGTGGCGACCGGGTTCGAGTGGGCGAGATAGTCGTCATAGATCGGCTTCATCCTGACGTAAAAGGCGGGATCGAGCACCATCATGCCGTTCTCTGAATCGTGGAAGAAGCTGCGGTTGTTGAGGTTGACCGAGGAGATGGCGACCAGCCTTTCGTCGATCATCATGATCTTGGAATGCAGCACCACGTCTGGCGCCTTGAACTCGCGGATGTCGATGCGGGTGCCATATTTCTCGACAAACAGCTTGTTGAGCGCGGTGAGGAACTTGCCGCCAATGTCGCCCTTGAGGTCGATGCGGCCGACAATGTCGATCTTGACGCCGCGGGCAAGCGCCCGGTCGAAGGCATGCGCGAGGCTCGGCGTCAGATTGAGGTAGGGGTTGACGATCTGGATATGCTGCCGGGCGGCGTCGACCAGTTCGACGAAATAGGCCTCCAGCGCATGGTCGTCCTCATAGGGCACGGAAATGAAATGCCGGGCATTTCCCCGGGGACGGCGATCTCCACTGACCGGGATGGAGAAGGGGCGCGCCAGATTGGTGTCGGCATCGCGCAGCCATATCGTCGACAGATGCGCGGCGAGCGTCTCGACCGTCGCCCTGTCGGCAAACTCGATGTCGAAGTCGCTCCAGTTCGAATAGTAGTTCAGCGAAAAGCCATCGGTCTTGCCGTATTGCTGCAGGTCGGGATAGCGCGACAGGTCGATCGGACTGTGGAACAGGAAGCCGTCATGGATGTTGCGGCCGCCGATGATAATGCGCGAGCGCGCAGGATCCAAAGCCAGTGTCGCCAGCATCTTGATATGATGGGTCTTGTGCAGCTGTGAAATCTGCTCGTCGATCGGCGCGCCATGATCGGCGCGCCAGCGGTATTCCTGCAGCTCGACATTGGGGAACTCCGCCGCCAGCCGGTGCAGCATGGCGTCGTCCTTTTCGCGCTCCAGCACGTCAGTGACCAGAATGCGCACCTTGGTGCCCAGGGCGGCATGATGGCGGATCAGCCGCTCGATGATCCTGCCGGAAAAGTCGGCCTTGAATTCGAGCGACGACAGATAGATCAGCTTCAGCCTTGGCGCCCTGGAGAAATCAAGCGGCAGTTCCGGGTCGCCTTTGTCTATTGCGGCATCGGATAGCGGTGCGCCCATCAGCGCCTCGACCTTGGCATTGAAGCCGTCGCGCGACTTGCGCAGCAGCCTGGGCTCGCCGATCGGCAGGGCGCAGGTCTGCGACAGCCAGCGGCTGGCATAGAAGGCGCGCTCGAGAGCGTCGAGGCCGCCGCTGTCGGGGACCGGGCAACGTTCGTAGCGGCTGTCAAGGCTGGCAAGAGCCGGATCCGCGCTCTCTTCGCGCCGGATGGTGAGGGAAGTACCGGCCGCGACAAGGCTGGAGCTGACCTTTGCCGTGCAGCGGTTGAGGCTGTCGCCGGGAAACAGGCTGACCGTGTCGTCCTCACCCGACAGGCGGAAGCGAAATGGCGTGCCGGCGGCGATGGTGCGCGCGACGCCGGCGGCGCGGATCGCCAACGCGCCGTCGCAGGTGGCCTCGACCTCGGCCGGCTGCTCGCCAGCCTGGCGCACGACGATCTCGGTGCTGCGCGCCTGCAGGCCGGAGAAATCGAAACTCTTGGGTGCCGAGGGCCGTGCCGCCGCGTCGATGTAGAGCGTCTGCCGCGACACCCGCCAGCGTCCGTCGAAATGGCCCCAGCCGCTACCGCCATTGGCCGACGGCAGATGCGTCCTGGCGAGCGGTCCGGCCAGTTGCTGCAGCGTCGAATAGGTCGCCTGGAAGTCCCTGTTCTGCACATCGCGGCCGTTGCGCCCGAACCGGCCGGTGCCGTTGGCGCGATCCATGGCGCCGAGCTGATTGTGGGCAAGCAGCGCCAGGAAACTTCTTTCGTAGTCGCTGGCGCCGGCATCGCCGAAAAACTGCGACGCCGCGACCCGCGGCCCAGGCGTGCTGGCCGACAGAGACGGCCGCGCGCAGGCCGCCTGTCCCGGCGGGAGATCGCAGGCATTGCGGCCCGTGCCGGCACAACTGGCAAGGGCGGTCAGCCCGAGCAGGGCAAGGATGACAAATGCGAGGCGATTCACCCGTTGGCTCCGGCCTTCATGGCGCTCAACTGAGCCGGGTCGCGCGGCGGCATCAAGCCTTGGGGAAACACCTTGCAGGCCGGGATGGCGAAGGTAGCGATCAGCAATTCCGCCTCGCCGCGCATCTTGCGTGGCGCCGTCTTGTCATCACGGATCGCCCTGGCCGAGGCGACAAGCGCGCCGTCGCAATCGCAATGATTGCGGCGGGCGATGTAGCAGGCGTCGTGGGTCTGGCACACCGCGTCGAGGCGGTCGACCGGCCTGGCCGACAGATCGCCGGTGCGGGTGCCGGGGCCGCAATAATTGCCGAACACGAAAGGCGAGGGGCGTGCCATGGCGTAACGGATCGGCTTGGGCAATTCGGCTTCCGGCACTTTTGTCCACGGATTGGCGCAGGCCGACACGAAAACCAGCGGCAGGATGGCAAGAACGGCTCGCATTTTTATCCGCGCCAGCTTTCTGAAAGATTCCCCACCGGCGGCCCTGCCCATGGCGGCGACCACCACACGCCTGATGCCACACTGGCCGGTTTTGTGGCAAGGAAAAGGCGTCGCGTATCGCCCAATCGTGATATCTCCTGGTGGCACAGGCCATGGCGACAACGACGTCCGTCTGCACGGCCATTCCATATTTGCGTTTTCGTTGCGGGGCGCGCGCTATGGCTATGTCGATTGCAGCGTGATGAGCGAGAGCGCCGAGCAGGTGGAGCGGAAGTGGGCGCCGCTGGCGGACAAGGCCGAGCGTGTCGTGAATTCGTTCGTTCTCGACCCGCCTTGAAAAGCGCATTGCGTCTGCCGGTTTGCGGGATCAGGCGAAGAGGCCCCGCTCTCGCTCCACCGCCTTGGTGATGAAGCCGGCGACGATCTGGATGCGGCGCAGCGGCCGGACCGATTCGTGATAGACCAGCCAGTAAGCGCGGCGGATGGGTGCCACCACATCGACGGCTACGAGCTCCGGCATCGAACGCGCGACGAAAGTGTGCAGGATGCCGATGCCGGCGCCCGAACGCACTGCTTCGGCCTGGCCGAGCGCCGAGGAGATGGCGAAGCTGGTACGCCAGTCGGCGCTGAATTCGGCCGCGTAGTCGAGCGAAGGGCTGACGATGAGATCGGGCACATAGCCGATGAGTGTGTGCCGGCCGAGTTCGGCGGCGTTTTTGGGCAGGCCATTGGCATCGGCGTAGGCGCGCGACGCAAACAGGCCCAGCGAATAATCGACCAGCTTTCCCGCCACCAGCCGGCCCTCGGTCGGCCGCTCGACGGTAATGGCGATGTCGGCTTCGCGACGGGACAGGGAGAAGGAGCGCGGCACCGGCACGAGCTGGATCGTCAACTCGCGATGCAGCGCGGTCAGCTCGCCGAGACGCCTGGCCAGGAAGGCGACGCCGAACCCGTCCGGCGCGCCGATGCGCACGGTGCCGGAGATATCGTCGCCTTCGCCCGATATGGTCGAGCGCGCGGCGATCATGTCGCCCTCCATGCGCTCGGCAATATCGAGGAAACGCTCGCCGGCCGGCGTCAGTTCACTGCCGGTGGTCAGACGGCGAAAGAGCTTCGTGCGCAGCGCTTCCTCGAGCGCCACGATGCGGCGCGAGACGGTGGCGTGGTTCAGCTCGAGCCGCCTGGCGGCGCCAAGGATCTGGCCGGCGCGTGCCACGGCGAGGAAGATGCGGACGTCATCCCAGTTCATCGGAATCCCCAGGAGATATCTTGTAGTCAGTCATTTGCGAGAATTGATGCTCACCCGTCAACCGATATCTAATTCTCGCACAACGGTTGCGTTCTTCCTCGCGTTGCGTTCGCCCTCGCAAAGGCGGACAATACGCCATCACAAACAAGGGAGAGACATGATGATCGAATACGGTCATTTCATCGGCGGCAAGCGTGTCGCCGGCACCAGCGGCCGCAAGCAGGACGTCATGCAGCCGATGGACGGCTCCGTGCGGGGCACGGTGGCGCTGGCCTCGCAGGCGGAACTGCGCGCGGCGGTCGAGAACGCCAAGGCCGCGCAGCCGAAATGGGCCGCCACCAACCCGCAGCGCCGCGTGCGCGTCTTGATGAAATTCCTCGAACTGGTCGCCCGCGACTATGACGAACTGGCCGACATACTGGCGCGCGAGCACGGCAAGACCATCGCCGACGCCAAGGGCGACATCCAGCGCGGCCTCGAAGTGGTCGAAGTCTGCATCGGCGCGCCGCACATGATGAAGGGCGAGTTCACCGACGGTGCCGGCCCCGGCATCGACGTCTATTCGATGCGCCAGCCGCTCGGCGTCGTCGCCGGCATCACGCCGTTCAATTTCCCGGCAATGATCCCGCTATGGAAGATCGCGCCGGCGATCGCCTGTGGCAATGCCTTCATCCTGAAGCCGTCGGAGCGCGATCCGGGCGTGCCGATCCGCATCGCCGAACTGTTCCTCGAGGCGGGCCTGCCGGCCGGTATCCTCAACGTCGTCAACGGCGACAAGGAAGTGGTCGACGCCATCCTCGACGATCCCGACATCAAGGCCGTCGGCTTTGTCGGCTCAACGCCGATCGCCCACTATATCTATTCGCGCGGCACCGCGGCCGGCAAGCGCGTGCAGTGCTTCGGCGGCGCCAAGAACCACATGATCATCATGCCCGACGCCGACATGGACCAGACCGTCGACGCGCTGATCGGCGCCGGCTACGGATCGGCCGGCGAGCGCTGCATGGCGATCTCGGTGGCTGTCCCGGTCGGCAACGACACCGCCAACCGGCTGATGGAAAAGCTGGTCCCGCGCGTCGAGAGCCTGAAGGTTGGTCCGTCGACGGATTCGGCCGCCGATTTCGGCCCGCTGGTGACCGCACAGGCGCTGGAACGCGTGAAAGGTTACGTCGATACCGGCGTAAAGGAGGGCGCCAAGCTGGTCGTCGATGGCCGCGGCTTCAAGATGCAGGGCTATGAGAACGGCTACTATATGGGCGGCTGCCTGTTCGACAACGTCACGGCGGACATGCGCATCTACAAGGAAGAGATCTTCGGGCCGGTGCTCTCGGTGGTGCGCGCGCCGACCTATGAGAGCGCGATCAAGCTCGCCAACGACCACGAAATGGGCAATGGCGTCGCCATCTTCACCCGCGACGGCGACGCCGCGCGTGACTTTGCAAGCCGTGTCCAGGTCGGTATGGTCGGCGTCAACGTGCCGATCCCGGTGCCGATCGCCTATTACACCTTCGGCGGCTGGAAGGCGTCGTCCTTCGGCGACCTCAACCAGCACGGCCCGGACGCCTTCCGCTTCTACACCAAGACCAAGACGGTGACCTCGCGCTGGCCGTCCGGCATCAAGGATGGCGCCGAGTTCGTCATCCCGACGATGAATTGAGCTGACGGTTCTCTTGCTTGCGCGCCTCTCGCTTGGGCGGCGCGCTCGGCAACATATCCGACGTCGAAGGCCCGGGCTGAATCGCCTGGGCCTTTTTCGTCCGGACCGCGGCGTTATCCGCCGAATCGCTAATGTGATGGAACCAAGCGGCGGTATGGGTCTTACGTTGTATCCTGCAGCCCTTGCAGGCCATCAAACAGCGCCGGTAGCAGCCGGGGTTCTCGTCTGGCGCGAGGAGGTGTCGGATGACACGAGGTCTTATGGCGACGATGGTCTTGGGATCGCTTGCGATATCGGCGGGTGCCGACCAGGCCCATGCAGCCGGACAATGCGCACCACGAGCCGATCTGATCAAGGCACTCGGCGAAAAGTTCCATGAAAACGAGGCCGGACGCGGCCTGATCAACTCCAGCGTGGTCCTTGAGGTCTTTGTTTCGCAGCAAGGCAGCTGGACCGTTGTGGCCTCCGATACCACCGGCCGGAGCTGCGTCCTGTCGGCCGGTGAAGGCTGGGACAGTACGATGATGAAAGTGGCCCTGCCGGGTGCTTGAGCAGCCCCGCACCTACGCTGCTCCCTCCGGGGGGCGCACGCAGTGGCTTGCGTCGTGACGGGAAGCCTTTGCGACCGCCGGAGCGTCGTGCAGGGCCGAAGCTGGATTTTCCCGACCGGTGACGGATGGGAGAATGCCGCCGTCGCCACGGCGCAAGGGTGCCCGATCAGCGCGTTGCGGCGACCTCGGCATGGCCGCGCAGCAGCGCCATCAGCCGCTTGGCATCCTTTGCGGCTGCCTCCTCGTCGCCGTCGAGAATCGAACGGATCAGCGCGACGTGATGCTCGGCTGACTCGGCGAGGCCCGTGTCCGCCTTGTAGCGGAACCAGAAGCGGCGGCTGTGGGTCTGCAGCGGGGCGGCCAGCCGCGCGGCGAAGGGATTGTCGGCGGCCATCGCCAGCGCCTCGTCGAGCGCCTTGTCAGCCTGAATGAAGGCAAGAACATTGCCCGAGATGACCGCCTTCTGCATCGCGAGCGCCGCCTCGTGAAACAGGTCGGCGGCCTCGCGGGTGACGAAGCGGGCCGCCGAGCGGGCCAGCACCACCTCGACACCGCGCCGGGCGTCGAGCACGCGCAGCCAGTCGCCGGGATGCAGCGGCGCGATGGCGATGCCGGCGCGCGGCCTGACATCAAGCAGCCCTTCCCAGGCCAGCCGCTGGATCGCTTCGCGCACGGGCGTACGGCCGAGGTCCAGCTTCTCGATAAGCGCCCCCTCGGTGACAAAGCTCGACGGCGCCAGTTCCAGCGTGACGATCATATGCTCGAGCACGCGGTAGGCCCTGGCGGCCGCCGGCTCGGAGGTCATGGTTGCTTCCATGGATATCAAAGGCGATCTCCTGATATATCCTGAATATATCATAACGGATTCCGCATTGACAGCGCGTTTCTTAACAGATATACGGCTGATATATCAGATGGAGACACGACTATGTGGACCGGAGTTTTCCCCGCCGTCACGACCAAATTCACCGCCGACGACCGGCTCGACCATGCCGAAATGGAGCGCTGCTTCGGCTTGCAGATGGAGGCCGGTTGCGACGGCATCATCGTCTGCGGCTCGCTTGGGGAAGGGCCGATGCTGTCGCCTGACGAGAAGATCGATGTGCTGAAGACCGCGCAGAAAGTGGCCGGCAAGAAGCCGGTGCTGCTGACGGTCAACGAGGCGGGCACCCGTGAGGCGGCCGCCATCGCCAGGCGCGCCGCCAGGGAAGGCGCCGATGGACTGATGGTGGTGCCGAGCCCGATCTACCACACGAATGCGGAAGAGACCGTCGCGGCGCTGCGGGCGGTCGCCGAGGCCGGCGACCTGCCGGTGATGATCTACTCCAACCGGCTCGCCTATCGCGTCGACGTCACCGTCGACCAGATGGAGGAGTTGGCGTCGGACAAGCGCTTCGTCGCCATCAAGGAATCCTCCGACGATATCAGGCGCTCGACCGAGATCGTCAATCGGCTTGGCGACCGTTACGATCTGTTCACCGGTGTCGACAATCTTGCTTTCGAGGCGCTGTCGGTCGGCGCCATCGGCTGGGTGGCCGGCCTGGTCACCGCCTTCCCGCGCGAGACCGTCGCCATCTTCCAACTGATGAAGCAGGGTCGCCGCGAGGAAGCGCTCGCCATCTACCGCTGGTTCCGGCCGCTGCTCGACCTCGACGTCTCGACCTATCTGGTACAGAACATCAAGCTTGCCGAAGTGCTGGCAATCGATACCAATGACCGCGTGCGCATGCCGCGCCAACCGCTGTCGGGCGAGCGCCGCAAGGCGGTCGAGAAGATCATACGGGAGGCGCTGGCGGCGCGGCCGCAGCTGCCTTCGCTCCAGACGTCTCCCCTAACGGCGGACAGACTGGTGGCAGCCGAATAGGGGACAGCGCCGACGTGCCAGGACATTCAAAATCCCCGGAACAGGAGCAGCGCTCCGCTGCTGGGGCACCCTCTCCCCGTGAATGGGGAGAAGGGAAAGATATCGCCATTGTCGGCGGTGGCATCATCGGCATCTGTGCCGCTGCCTTGCTTGCCGAGGCGGGGTGCAGCGTAACAATCTTCGACCGCACCGGCATCTGCGAGGAGACGAGCTCCGGCAACGCGGCGGCCTTCGCCTTCTCGGACGTGCTGCCGCTGGCGCACAAGGGCATGATCAAGCACCTGCCGAAATGGCTGGCCGATCCGCTCGGCCCGCTCAGCATTCCGCCCGCCTACCTGCCGCGGCTTCTGCCCTGGCTGATCCGCTTCTGGCGCGCCGGCGCGCCGGCGAAATACGAAGCCAGCCTCGCCGCCCAGGCCGGCATGATGAAGCTCGCCGAAGCGGAATGGATGGGGCTGCTTGATCGTTCCGGCACGCGGCCGATGCTGCGCGAGGACGGCTCGCTGGAGCTCTACGAGAGCGAAGCCGAGTTCCAAGCCTCGCTGTCCGGCTGGGCCGCGCGCGAGCGCTTCAGCATCGACTTTCGGCATGTGGAAGGCGAGGACCTGGCGGGTTTGCAGCCAGGCCTCTCCCCGCGCTTCATCAAAGGCACCTTCGTGCCGGGCTGGAAGACGGTCGCCGATCCAAAGCTGCTCGGCAAGGCGGTGTGGGCTTACGCCGAGGCCAGGGGTGCCCGCTTCAAAAGGGCCAGGATCGACCGGGTGGCGGCGGACCAGGATGGCGCGACACTGATGTTGGCCGATGGCACGGCCAGGCAGACAAGGCACCTTGTCGTCGCCGCCGGCGCCTGGTCGCATCTCCTGGCGCGGCAGCTTAGCGACCGCATTCCGTTGGAGACCGAGCGCGGCTACAACACGACGCTGCCCAGGAGCGCTTTCGACGTGAAGCGTCAGCTGATCTTCTCCGGCCATGGCTTCGTCATCACGCCGCTGGAGACGGGCCTGCGCGTCGGCGGCGCCGTCGAGCTCGGCGGCATAGAGCGGCCGCCCAATTTCAACAGATCGAAAGCGCTGCTGCAGAAGGCGCAACAATTCCTGCCCGGACTCAATCCCTCGGGCGGGCGCGAATGGATGGGGTTCCGGCCCTCGCTGCCGGATTCGGTCCCCGTCATCGGCAAGGCTTCGGGAAGCCGGCCGGTCGTCTATGCTTTTGGCCACGGTCATCTCGGCCTGACCCAAGCCGCGGCGACCGGACGGTTGATCCGGGAAATCATCCTGGGGCAGGTTGCGTCCGTTGATCTCGCCCCCTTCAGTCCACAACGGTTCTGAATCTTTCGAGGAGCGACATGGCCAAGAAATCCTTCTTCTGCATCGACGGCCACACATGCGGCAATCCGGTGCGGCTGGTCGCCGGCGGCGGCCCGTTGCTCGAGGGCGCGACGATGATGGAACGGCGCGCGCATTTCCTCGCCGAGTATGATTGGATCCGCACCGGGCTGATGTTCGAGCCGCGCGGCCATGACGTGATGTCGGGTTCGATCCTGTATCCGCCGACCCGCGAGGATTGCGACATCGCCATCCTGTTCATCGAGACCTCCGGCTGCCTGCCGATGTGCGGCCATGGCACCATCGGCACGGTGACGATGGCCATCGAGCACGGGCTGATCAAGCCAAAGATGCCGGGTGTGCTGCGGCTCGATACGCCAGCCGGGCTGGTGATCGCCGAATACAAACAGGTCGGCGAATATGTCGAGGAAGTTCGCATCACCAACGTGCCGTCGTTCCTCCATGCCGAAGGCCTGACGGTCGAATGTCCGGTGCTTGGCGAGATCACCGTCGATGTCGCCTATGGCGGCAATTTCTACGCCATCGTCGAGCCGCAGGAGAACTACCGCGACATGGCGGATCATTCCGCCGGCGACCTCATCGCCTGGAGCCCGGTGGTGCGGCAGCGGCTCAACGAGAAATATTCCTTCGTGCATCCGGAAAACCCCGGCATCAACAGGCTGTCGCACATGTTGTGGACCGGCAAGCCGACGGTCGAAGGCGCCGACGCCCGCAATGCGGTGTTCTATGGCGACAAGGCGATCGACCGCTCACCATGCGGCACCGGCACCTCGGCGCGCATGGCGCAGCTGCATGCCAAGGGCAAGCTCAAGGCCGGCGACGCCTTCGTGCATGAATCGATCATCGGTTCGCTGTTCAAGGGCAAGGTCGAAAAGGAGGTGGCCGTGGCGGGCAAACCGGCGATCATTCCCTCGATCGGCGGCTGGGCGCGGATGACCGGACTGAACACGATCTTCATCGACGATCGCGATCCGTTCGCGCATGGTTTCGTGGTCAAGTAAGGAGAATCCTGACGTTGCGGAAAGGAGTGTGACGAAAAGACGAACCCTGTCAGGAACGCAACGATTCTTCTTATCACCTAATGTTGACGGCGATTTCTTCGAAACGGAGTGCATGATACGGCCGAATCGTCAAAGACATTGCGTTATGCCAATGATAGGGTCCGCGATAGTCCAGGGGTCGGGTGCAAAAAACGGGCGGTCGAAACGACGTGAATCGGAAACACGCGGGGCGGTCAAAAAAATCACGTTGCAATCCGGGCTCGAAACTTTACGACTAGGGGAAATACGAAAAGGAATGCGTCTGCATGGGCGACATTCCAGGGGAGCCATGTACACATGCAGTACTTTGTCCAGCAGCTTATCAATGGGCTGACGCTGGGATCGATCTATGGGCTGATCGCAATCGGCTACACGATGGTCTACGGCATCATCGGCATGATCAACTTCGCCCATGGCGACATTTTCATGGTGGGCGCCTTCACGGCGCTGATCGTCTTCCTCATCCTCGGCGCGCTGTTCTATTCGGTGCCCGTGGTCATCGCGCTGCTGGTCATGATGATCGTGGCGATGCTGCTGACCAGCCTCTACAACTGGACGATCGAGAAGGTGGCCTACCGGCCGCTGCGCGGTTCGTTCCGGCTGGCGCCGCTGATCACCGCCATCGGCATGTCGATCGCGCTGTCGAACTTCGTCCAGGTGACGCAAGGTCCGCGCAACAAGCCGATCCCGCCGATGGTCAGCCAAGTCTACAACATCGACGGCGTCAGCGTGTCGCTGAAGCAGATCATCATCGTCATCGTCACCGCGCTGCTCCTCGTGGTGTTCTGGTACTTGGTCAACAGGACCTCGCTTGGCCGGGCGCAACGCGCCTGCGAACAGGACCGCAAGATGGCCGCACTGCTCGGCGTCGACGTCGACCGCACCATCTCGATCACCTTCATCATGGGTGCCTCGCTTGCCGCCGTCGCCGGTACGCTGTTCCTGATGTACTATGGCGTGGTGGCTTTCTCCGACGGTTTCGTGCCGGGTGTGAAGGCGTTCACCGCGGCCGTGCTTGGCGGCATCGGCTCGTTGCCGGGCGCCGTGCTCGGCGGGCTGCTGATCGGCTTCATCGAGAGCATGTGGTCGGCCTATTTCTCGATCGACTACAAGGACGTCGCGGCGTTCTCGATCCTGGCCATCGTGCTGATCTTCCTGCCTTCCGGCATATTGGGCCGGCCTGAAGTCGAAAAGGTCTGAGATCATGGCCGTGACCGTATCTCGTGAGAGCGACAGCGTCGCCACCCCCACCCAGCGCGCGCTTAAGGAAGCGTTTTATGCCGGTGCCATCGCGCTTGGCCTGTTCGTGCTGTTCATCGGTCTGAAGACCGGCCAGAACATGTCCAATGAACTGGTCCTGACGCAGCGTTGGGGCCTGCTCGCCGCCGTGGTGATCGCCACGGCCGTCGGCCGGTTCCTCTATGTCGCCTATGGCCAGCCCTTCATGGCCAACCAAAAGATCGCCAACGTCGCCACCGGTCTGTTGCCGGCCAGCGTGGGGTCGCGGTTCTTCACGCTGCCGGCGTTCATCGTGGCTGTCGTAGCGGCGGTGCTGCTGTTCGCGTTCAATAGCTCCCTCGCCGGATGGGTGGGAGCGGAACCGGCCGGCTATCTGCAATTCCTGCGCGCCCTGGCGGTCATCTATCTGCTGGCTTGCGTGATCTACTACTTCCGCGCCTTCATCCATGCCAACTTCACCAAACTGGGTATCACAGCCCTGGTGCTGTACCCGATCCTCGTGGTCGCGGTGCTGTCGCTGAACGCATGGTCGATTGCCGGAGGGCTGCAGGGCTCGCTGAAATGGGTCGACAATTTCGGCATCCAGATCCTGATCTATGTGATGCTGGCCTGGGGGCTGAACATCGTCGTTGGCCTCGCCGGCCTGCTCGACCTCGGCTACGTCGCCTTTTACGCTCTTGGCGCCTACGCCTATGCGCTTCTTGCAACGCAATACGGCCTGTCGTTCTGGATCCTGCTGCCGGCCGCGGGCTGCATGGCCGCCCTGTGGGGGGTGCTGCTCGGCTTCCCGGTACTGCGCCTGCGCGGCGATTATCTGGCGATCGTGACGCTCGCCTTCGGCGAGATCATCCGCCTGGTGCTGATCAACTGGCGAGAGGTCACCAACGGGTCGGCCGGTATCTCCGGCATTCCCAAGGTTTCCTTCTTCGGCCTGGTGACCTTCAACGTGTCGGACCCCAACTACATTGCCAAGGTTCTGCACATCGCGACCTCGAGCGCGTACTACAAGATCTTCCTGTACTATCTGATCCTGGGCCTGTGCCTGCTTACAGCCTTCGTCACTATCCGGCTGCGCCGTCTGCCGGTCGGCCGCGCCTGGGAAGCCTTGCGTGAGGATGAGATCGCCTGCCGCTCGCTCGGCATCAACACCACCACCACCAAGCTGACCGCCTTCGCCACCGGCGCCATGTTCGGTGGTTTCGCCGGCTCGTTCTTCGCCGCGCGGCAAGGCTTCGTCAGCCCGGAATCCTTCGTTTTCCTGGAATCGGCCATCATCCTTGCCATCGTCGTTCTCGGCGGCATGGGCTCGCTGGTCGGCATCGCGGTTGCCGCCATGGTGATGATCGGCGGCACCGAGGCGCTGCGCGAACTTGACTTCCTCAAGCAGATATTCGGGCCGGACTTCACCCCCGAACTCTACCGCATGCTTCTGTTCGGCATGGCCATGGTCATCGTCATGCTGTGGAAGCCGCGCGGCTTCGTCGGCAGCCGTGAACCGACCGCCTTCCTCAAGGAGCGAAGGGCTGTCTCAAGCTCCTTCACCAAGGAGGGCCACGGCTGATGAACGCGACCACGCAAATGAACGATGCCATCCTGCAGGTCGATCATCTGTCGATGAAATTCGGCGGCCTGGTCGCCATCGGCGACCTCTCCTTCACCGCCCGACGCGGCGAGATCACGGCGCTGATCGGGCCTAACGGCGCCGGCAAGACCACTGTGTTCAACTGCATCACCGGCTTCTACAAGCCGTCCGAAGGCATGATCACGCTCAACCGGGCCGACGGCTCGACCTATCTGCTGGAGCGGCTGCCCAACCATGAGATCCCGGCGCGTGCCAAGGTGGCGCGAACGTTCCAGAACATCCGCCTGTTCTCGGGCATGACGCTGTTGGAGAACCTTCTGGTTGCCCAGCACAACAAGCTGATGAAGGCGTCGGGCTATACGGTGCTTGGCCTGTTCGGCTTCAGCGGTTATCGCAAGGCGTCGGCCGAGTCGATGGACCTGGCCAGGCATTGGCTGGAGAAGGCCGATCTCGTCGATCGCGCCGACGATCCGGCCGGCGACCTCCCCTATGGCGCGCAGCGGCGCCTCGAGATCGCACGTGCCATGTGCACGGGACCGGAACTTCTGTGTCTCGACGAGCCCGCGGCCGGCCTCAATCCGAAGGAATCGGCGGCGCTCAACGAGCTCTTGATGGACATCAAGAACAACACCGGCACCTCGATCCTGCTGATCGAGCACGACATGTCGGTCGTCATGCAGATTTCCGACCATGTCGTGGTGCTGGAATATGGCCGCAAGATCTCCGACGGCAATCCGCAGTCGGTGCGCACCGATCCACGCGTCATCGCTGCCTATCTCGGCGTCGATGACGAGGAGGTCGAGACCGTGCTGACCGAGGTCGGCGACGAGGACGTCATCGAGCAGCTCGACATTGGGCCGGATGTGGCGCATGGCCCCGGAACGTCGTCGTCATATCTGGCCGGACCTGTGACCGACACCGTCGGACACAGCGATGGCGAGCGCGTCACGGTGTCGAAAGGCGCTTCGAAGGCGGCTCAGGTCGATGCCCGCGCGGCTACCGTGGCGGGCAAACCCGTCGCAAAGCCGGCCGCGCCGGCCAAGCCCGCGGCAAAAGCGGCACCGAAGAAGGCGGCCGCCAAGGCGCCCGCGGCAAAGGCCGAAGGCATTTCGAACCGCCTTGCCGCCCCCCGTGGCGGCAAGGCCGACAACCTGACCCGCATCAAGGGCATCGGCACGGTCAACGAGAAGAAGCTCAACGAGCACGGCATCTTTCACTTCGACCAGATCGGCGCCTGGAAGAAGGCCGATGTCGAGGCTGCCGAAGCCTATCTCGCCTTTGACGGACGCATCGAGCGCGAGGAATGGGTCAAGCAGGCCAAGCTGCTCGGTAAGGGCAAGGACACGGAATTCTCGCGCCGCGTCGATGCCGGCAAGGTGGCGACCAGCCATGCTTCCGCAAAGACCACCGGTGCGGCCAAGCCTGTGTCGGGCAAGCGTGGAGGGGGCAAATAATGGCCGGGACAACGCTGCTCGATATCAAGGGCGTGGAGACCTATTACGGCAACATCCGGGCGCTGAACGGCGTCGATGTCACCGTCAAGGAGGGCGAGATCGTGGCGCTGATCGGCGCCAACGGCGCCGGCAAATCGACGCTGATGATGACCATTTTCGGCGCTCCGCGCGCTCGCACGGGGACCATCACCTTCGCCGGCACCGACATCACCCAGCTGCCGACGCACGAGATCGCGCGCATGCGCATCGCCCAGTCACCCGAAGGCCGGCGCATCTTCCCGCGCATGACGGTGATGGAAAACCTGCAGATGGGCGCCAGCCTCGACAATCTCAAACACTATGACGAGGACGTCGAGAAGGTGTTCACGCTGTTCCCGCGGCTCAAGGAGCGCATCGCGCAGCGCGGCGGCACGCTGTCGGGCGGCGAGCAGCAGATGCTGTCGATCGGACGCGCGCTGATGGCGCGGCCGAAGCTGCTTCTGCTCGACGAGCCGTCGCTGGGCCTGGCGCCGCTGATCGTCAAGCAGATCTTCGATGCGATCCGCGAGCTGAACCGCACGCAAGGACTGACGGTGTTCCTGGTCGAGCAGAACGCGTTCGGCGCGTTGAAGCTCGCCACGCGCGGCTACGTCATGGTCAACGGCAATGTGACGATGAGCGGCACCGGCAAGGAACTGCTCGCCAATCCGGAAGTGCGCGCCGCCTATCTCGAAGGCGGACATCACTGAGTCTGGAGCGGAATGTGCACCCGGTATCCCGCTCCAACTTGTTTGTTTGTCGCATGATCCTTGTCCGAAAAGTCTGCAACTTTTCGGGATCATGCTAGGGAGACTTCATCATGCAGGGCATTCTCTATGAGGAACCCTCGATCTGGCAGTTCTTCTTCGTCACCTGCCTGCTCGGCGGCTGGGCGGCCTGGATGACGGGCAAGGCCAGCGCCCAGACATGGCGCTCCTTCATCCAGCTTTTCATCTATCTGCTGGGTCTCGGCATCGGCATCCGCTTCATCCATCATGCGCTGTTCGACGGCACGATGTTCTCGCTGCAGTACTATGTCGTCGACACCATCGTGCTGATGATATTGGGCTTCGTCGGCTATCAATACACACGAACCAACCAGATGGTCACACAGTATAATTGGCTCTACGAAAGAGCTTCAATCTTGAGCTGGAAACCGAAAGGTTGACGTTCATCTTTAACGCCGGGTCAGGGATGAATCGGCGTGACAAGTGCCTGAAAATCGGCAAACTATGCTTTCTGCGATAAGGGTGGGCATCGCATGAAAGCTTCATCCACGCCCACTCCGTTAATGGGAGCGTTTAAATGAAAAAGTCACTTTTGTCCGCCGTCGCCCTGACCGCGCTTGTCGCGTTCGGCGGCAACGCGTGGGCTGATGTAATGTTCGGCGTTGCCGGTCCGATCACCGGTCCGAATGCGGCCTTCGGCGCGCAGCTGCAGAAGGGCGCGGAGGCGGCGGTCGCCGCGATCAATGCCAAGGGCGGCATCAACGGCGAGCAGATCAAGCTCGAAGTCGGCGACGACGTGTCCGATCCGAAGCAGGGCATCTCGGTCGCCAACAAGTTCGTCGGCGACGGCGTCAAGTTCGTGATCGGCCACTTCAACTCGGGCGTCTCGATCCCGGCCTCGGAAGTCTACGCCGAAAACAACATCGTCGAAATCACGCCGGCCGCGACCAACCCGAAGTTCACCGAGCGCGGTCTGTGGAACGTGTTCCGCACCTGCGGACGCGACGATCAGCAGGGCAGCATCGCCGGCGCCTACATCGCCGCGAACTTCAAGGATGCCAAGGTCGCCGTCGTGCACGACAAGACCCCTTATGGCCAAGGCCTCGCCGATGAAACCAAGAAGGCGATGAACGCCGCCGGCGTCAAGGAAGTGATGTATGAAGGCGTCAATGTCGGCGACAAGGACTTCTCGGCGCTCATCGCCAAGATGAAGGAAGCCGGCGTCACCCTGATCTACTGGGGCGGCCTGCATACCGAAGCCGGCCTGATCATCCGCCAGTCCGCGGATCAGGGCCTCAAGGCGCCGATGATGTCGGGTGACGGCATCGTGACGGACGAACTCGCCGCGATCGCGGGCGACGCCGTCGCCGGCACGCTCAACACGTTCGGACCCGATCCGCGCCTGATCCCGGCCAACAAGGAACTCGTCGAGAAGTTCCGTGCGCAGGGCTTCGAGCCGGAAGCCTACACGCTCTACGCCTACGCCGCCGTGCAGGTGGTCGCCGAGGCGGCCGCCGCCGCCAAGACGAACGACCCGCAGGCCGTCGCCAAGGCGATGCACGAAAACGGCCCGTTCCCGACCGTTCTGGGCGATCTCGCCTATGACGCCAAGGGCGACCCGAAGCTGCCGGGCTACATCATGTACGAGTGGAAGAAGAAGGACGACGGCAAGTATTCCTGGTTCCCGAAATAAGCTGCTCCGGCAGATCTGAAATCCAAGATGCCCGGCGCAACGCGCCGGGCATTTTCTTTTGGCGCGTTTGGCAGCCGACGATCTTTCGTGCCGGCTCCTCTCAGGCGGAGAGATCGCATCCAGGATCGAAATTGTCGCCATTGTTCCGTCCGTTGGTGCCAAGGCATGCGAGTGTTGGCCGGATAATTGATTTAAATCGGTTTAATCCGGCGCTGATTTTGTTTGCACTGCAGCATTTTCACGCTAATCATTGCACCGATTTCCCGTCCCTTCCGCTGCTGGAGCCCAGTCCTTGGCCATCACGAAGATCCTCGTCGCCAATCGGTCAGAAATCGCCATCCGCGTCTTTCGCGCGGCCAACGAGCTGGGCCTCAAAACCGTGGCGATCTGGGCCGAGGAAGACAAATATTCGCTGCATCGCTTCAAGGCCGACGAGAGCTACCAGGTTGGGCGCGGTCCGCATCTCACCAAGGATATGGGGCCGATCGAGAGTTATCTGTCGATCGAGGAGGTGATCCGCGTCGCCAGGCTCTCGGGCGCCGATGCCATCCACCCTGGCTACGGGCTTCTGTCCGAAAGCCCCGAATTCGCCGAAGCCTGCGCGCAAGCGGGCATCACCTTCATCGGGCCGAAGCCGGACACGATGCGCCGTCTCGGCAACAAGGTCGCGGCGCGCAATCTCGCCATCGAGGTCGGCGTGCCGGTCATTCCCGCCACCGATCCGTTGCCGGACGATATGGAGGCGGTCAAGAAACTGGCCAAGGAGATCGGTTATCCGGTGATGCTCAAGGCCTCGTGGGGCGGTGGTGGACGCGGCATGCGCGCCATCCGTTCCGAGGCCGATCTGGCCCGTGAGGTCACGGAAGGCAAGCGCGAGGCGAAAGCCGCCTTCGGCAAGGACGAGGTCTATCTCGAAAAGCTGATCGAGCGCGCCCGCCATGTGGAGGTCCAGGTGCTCGGCGACACGCATGGCAATGCCGTGCACCTGTTCGAGCGCGACTGCTCGATCCAGCGCCGCAACCAGAAGGTCGTCGAGCGGGCGCCGGCACCCTATCTCGAAATGGCGCAGCGCGAGGAGCTTTGCGGCTACGCGCTGCAGATCGCGCGCGAGACCAGCTACATCGGCGCTGGCACGGTCGAGTTCCTGCAGGATGCCGACAGCGGAAAGTTCTATTTCATCGAGGTCAACCCGCGCATCCAGGTCGAGCATACCGTCACCGAGCAGGTGACCGGCATCGACATCGTCAAGGCGCAGATTCACATCCTCGACGGCTTCGCCATCGGCACACCGCAATCGGGCGTGCCGGCGCAGAGGGACATCAGGCTCAACGGCCACGCCCTGCAGTGCCGTATCACCACCGAGGATCCCGAGCACAATTTCATTCCGGACTATGGCCGCATCACCGCATACCGCGGCGCCACCGGCTTCGGCATCCGGCTGGATGGCGGCACTGCCTATTCCGGCGCGGTCATCACCCGCTTCTACGATCCGCTGCTGGAGAAGGTGACGGCGTGGGCGCCGACGCCGGCCGAGACGATCGCCCGCATGAACCGGGCGCTGCGCGAATTCCGCATCCGCGGCGTCGCCACCAACCTCACCTTCCTCGAAGCGATCATCAATCACCCGAGCTTCGCCGACAATTCCTATACGACGAAGTTCATCGATACGACGCCGGAACTGTTCCAGCAGGTCAAACGGCAGGACCGCGCCACAAAGCTGCTCAACTATCTGGCCGACGTCAGCGTCAACGGCCACCCCGAGACGCGCGGCCGGCCGATGCCGAAGGCCGATGCCGCCGCACCGGTCGTGCCCTACATCAACGGCAATGTGCCGGGCGGCAGCAAGCAGATGCTGGACGTGCTGGGTCCTGAGAAATTCGCGGGCTGGATGCGCGAGCAAAGGCAAGTTCTGGTCACCGACACGACGATGCGCGACGGCCACCAGTCGCTGCTGGCGACACGCATGCGCACGCATGACATTGCCAATATTGCCGGCACCTACGCGCGCGCCCTGCCGCAGCTTCTGTCGCTCGAATGCTGGGGCGGCGCGACCTTCGACGTCGCCATGCGCTTCCTCACCGAGGATCCTTGGGAGCGGCTGTCGCTGGTGCGCGAGGCGGCGCCCAACCTGCTGCTGCAAATGCTGCTGCGCGGCGCCAACGGCGTCGGCTACACCAATTATCCCGACAATGTCGTGCAGCATTTCGTCAAGCAGGCGGCTGCCGGCGGCATCGACCTGTTCCGCGTCTTCGACTGCCTGAACTGGGTCGAGAACATGCGCGTCGCCATGGATGCGGTGGGCGCCGAAGGCAAGCTGATCGAAGCGGCGATGTGCTACACCGGCGACATTCTCGATCCGGCGCGGGCCAAATACGACCTGAAATACTATGTCGGCCTGGCCGGCGAACTGCAGGCCGCCGGCGCCCACATCATCGCCGTCAAGGACATGGCCGGTCTGTTGAAGCCGGCCGCCGCCCGCGTGCTGTTCAAGGCACTGCGCGAGGCGACCGACCTGCCTATCCATTTCCACACCCATGACACGTCGGGCCTGTCGGCGGCGACCGTGCTGGCGGCGGTGGAGAGTGGCGTCGACGCCATCGACGCGGCGATGGATGCCTTCTCCGGCAACACGTCGCAGCCTTGCCTGGGCTCTATCGTCGAGGCGCTGAAGGGCACCGAGCGCGACCCCGGCCTCGACCCGCAATGGATCCGCAAAATCTCGTTCTACTGGGAAGCGGTGCGTAACCAGTACGCCGCCTTCGAAAGCGACCTGAAAGGGCCGGCCTCGGAAGTCTATCTGCATGAAATGCCGGGCGGACAGTTCACCAACCTCAAGGAACAGGCGCGCTCGCTCGGGCTGGAAACGCGCTGGCACGAGGTGGCGCAGACCTATCACGACGTCAATCTGATGTTCGGCGACATCGTCAAGGTGACGCCGTCATCCAAGGTCGTCGGTGACATGGCGCTGATGATGGTCAGCCAGGACCTCAGCGTCGCCGATGTCGAGAACCCGGCCAGGGATATCGCCTTCCCGGACTCGGTCGTCTCGATGCTGCGTGGCGATCTCGGCCAGTCGCCCGGCGGTTGGCCGGCGGCGCTGCAGAAGAAGGCGCTGAAAGGCGACAAGCCGATCACGGCGCGGCCCGGCTCGCTGCTGAAGCCCGCCGATCTCAAGGCCAGCCGCAAGGAGATCGAGGAGAAGCTCGAGCGCAAGCTCTCGGAATACGAGTTCGCCTCGTGGCTGATGTATCCGAAGGTGTTCACCGACTTCGCCAGCGCGCAGGAGACCTACGGCCCGGTCAGCGTCCTGCCGACGCCGACCTATTTCTACGGCATGAAGTCGGAAGACGAGATCTTCATCGACATCGAGAAGGGCAAGACGCTGGTCGTGCGTTGCCTTGCCATAGGCGATGTCGACGACAAGGGCATGGTCACCGTGTTCTTCGAGCTCAACGGTCAGCCGCGGCGCGTCAAGGTGCCGGACCGGGCGCACGGTGCTTCCGCCGCCAAGGCGCGCCGCAAGGCAGAGCCTGGCAACGAGGCGCATGTCGGCGCGCCGATGCCGGGCGTGGTTTCGGCGCTGTCGGTCGCCACCGGCCAGGCGGTGAAGGCCGGTGACGTGCTGCTCTCCATCGAGGCGATGAAGATGGAAACGGCGCTGCATGCCGAGCGCGACGGTACCGTCGCCGAGGTGCTGGTCAAGACCGGCGACCAGATCGATGCCAAGGATCTGCTGATCGCCTTCGCTTGAGAGCCGGCAAAGAGCGGGCAGGCTGTCGGCTTCTGTCGGCAGCCCTCGCGCCTTGTTCGATAACAGCTTGACCCGCCGCCGCCGGTCGGGCATCGAACCGGCTCAAATTTGCCGCCGTCTTTCGCCGAGTCGCGGCACCGAACAAATCTTGGAGAAGAACATGGCCGACGACATCACCGAGACCAGCCAGACTGTTGCCGCCGGCCAGCTGCGTGCCCTCATCGAACGCATCGAGCGGCTCGAGGAAGAAAAGAAGACGATCGCCGACGACATCAAGGAAGTGTTCGCCGAGGCCAAGGGCACCGGCTTCGACACCAAGGCGATACGAACCATCATCCGCCTGCGCAAGAAGGACCAGGCCGAGCGCCAGGAAGAGGATGCCATCCTCGATCTGTACATGGCCGCGCTCGGCATGGTCTAAGACCAACCGCCCGGCGCCTGACGCGGTTGCCGTGGATACGGTTTGAACCATGAGCGAATTCGACTACGGCGGACGCCGCGCCTCTGAATTCCGCCATCGCGGTTTCTGGTCGCTGTTCGCTGAGCGGCATCCCGAAGAAAGGACCCGGCTGGCGCGCCGCGGTCCCTGGTTCTGGCAGCGCGGGCTGCCTGACTTCGCCCTGGTCATTTCCATGTATGTCGCGCCGGCGCAGAACCATGTCGGCGTCTTTTTCGGCCGCAACGAGAAGTTCGGCGCCACCCAAAGCTGGTCGCGGCTGAAGCCGTTCCAGCCGGCGATCGAAGAGAGGCTTAAGCTCAGGCCGGAGCAAAGCTGCCAAGGGCTCGGCATCAATTCGATGTGGCGGGTCAACTGCTTTGCCGAGGACAATTGGCCAGCCATGACCGACTGGCTGGTGACGGAATGCTCGCGCGTCGAGCGCGCCGTCGCCGATGTGCTTGGACACGGGTAGGGCGCCGTTGTCCCCGGAAGGCGCCCGATCCTTCTTCCGGTCGCGTTGGCTTGGCCAGGTGCCGATCGAGCGGCTGTTCTGGCTCGACATGCTGCTGGTCGGAACGGGGATCAGCATTGCCTCGTCGATAGTCGCTCTGATCCTGCTTGTGCTGAAGATGCCGCTCGGGCTCGTGCTGGCGGTGCATTTCGCACCTGTGCCCTACAATATCTTCCTCACCATTGCGGTTTGGCGGACGGCCGAGCAATCGAGCGCCAAGGCCTCGCTGATGTTGCTGGGCTCGGCGCTCTGGCTCATCGCCACGGTTGTGGTCTGAGCCGGCGGAATGCAGCATGAAAAGGGCGGCCGAAGCCGCCCTCTGCCGAAAGCCAAACGATGCCGATCAGACGGCCGGCTCGAATGTCAGCGCCACGCCGTTGATGCAGTAGCGCAGGCCGGTCGGCGGCGGGCCGTCCTCGAAGACGTGGCCGAGATGGCTGCCGCAACGCGCGCAATGGCACTCGGTGCGGACCATGCCGTAGCTGCGGTCGACGGTGGTCTCGATCGAGCCGGGCACCGGGTCGTTGAAGCTCGGCCAGCCGGTGCCGCTCTCGAACTTCAGCTTGGATTCGAACAGCGGCTGGTCGCAGCCGACGCAGGAAAATGTCCCGGCGCGCTTTTCGTAGAGCAAAGCGCAGCTTCCCGGCCGCTCGGTGCCGTGGTTGCGCATGACCGCATATTGCTCCGGCGTCAGCCGGGCGCGCCATTCGGCATCGGTGCGGGTGACGGGGTAGGTGTGGGTGTCCATTTGATCTCCTCAGCCTTGGCGGCTCGTTCTTTGTTGCAACCTCATATTCGCAACAAATAGGCATTTGTTACAAGGTTTGCCGGCATGCCCGCTGACCATCATCATCCTATCGCCGCCAGATAGCGCGCGACAGAGGTCGCCAGGGCCGTCTTGCCGCCGCCGATGATGTTCAGGTCCCACCATGCGCCGCGGATGTCGTCGAAGTCGAATGGCTCCAGTGCCGTCGCGATGCGGCGTACGGCTGCCGCGTTGAGCGGTATCTGGTTCGGATAGCTGTACATGAAGCTGACATGGCGGCGCGTCGGCGTCACCTGCACGGTGTCGCCGGTCAGCAGGGCGTTGCCGCCCTCTCGCTGCCAATGCAGCACCTGGCTGCCGGAAAAGTGGCCGCCGCAGCGCACGAGTGTCAGCGACGGATTGAGGGCAAGCGTCTCACCGTGCCAGCTGACGATCGAGGGATGCGGTCGCATGATCCATTGGCGGTCGTCGGCGTGGAGATAGATCGGCACGCCGCCGAACGCTTCGCTCCAACATGCCATCGCCGAGTAGAAGTGGCAGTGCGAGATGGCGATGGCTGCCAGGCCGCCGCGCCGGTTGATCTCGGCCACCGCCTCGTCGCTCACCATCGAGACGCAGTCCCACAGCACATTGCCATGCGTCGTCTGCACCAGCTGCGCCCGCTGGCCTATGGCGAAGCGCGGCTCGATGCCGAAGCCGAGCACGCCGGCATCGTCCCTCATCACCAACCGATGCCCGGCGGCAAGCTCCTGCGGCGTTACCCAGGCCTGGCCTTCCCAGCGCACGAACTGCCGCTCATCCTCGCAGATCGGGCAGTGTTGCGGCGGCGTCTCCGTGGCCGCGAACTGGACGCCGCACTGCAGGCAGAGGAAGCAGCTCATCGGATCTCCCGTCGGTCCTTCAATGTTTTCGAGAAAGCTGCTTCGTCGCGCTTTCGAGCCCGGCCAGCGTCAGCGGGAACATGCGGCCGCCGAAAATGTCGCGGATCATGGCGATCGAATGGGTGTAACCCCAGTTCTTTTCGCTCTCGGGGTTGAGCCATACCGCATTCGGCCATTGCTGCAGCAGGCGGCCGAGCCAGACGGCGCCGGCCTCCGGATTCCAGTGCTCGACCGAGCCGCCGGGGTGGGCGATCTCGTAAGGGCTCATCGAGGCGTCGCCGACGACGATCACCTTGTAGTCCGGTCCGTATTTGTGGAGGAGGTCGAAGGTCGGGATCACCTCCGCATGCCGGCGCCGGTTGTCCTTCCACACGCCTTCGTAGAGGCAGTTGTGAAAGTAGAAATATTCGAGCTGGCGGAATTCCGCACGCGCCGCCGAAAAAAGCTCCTCGACGCTCTTGATGTGGTCGTCCATCGAGCCGCCGACATCGAAGAACATCAAAAGCTTCACCGCGTTGCGCCGCTCGGGCCGCGTCTGCACGTCGAGATAGCCATGCTCGGCGGTGGCGTGGATGGTGCCGGGCAGGTCGAATTCTTCCTCGGCGCCTTCGCGCACCCAGCGGCGCAAGCGCTTCAGCGCGATCTTGATGTTGCGGGTGCCGAGCTCGACGGCATCGTCGAAATTGCGGAACTCGCGCTTGTCCCAGACCTTTACCGCGCGGCGGTTGCGGCTTTCGTGCTGGCCGATGCGCACGCCTTCGGGATTGTAGCCATAGGCGCCGAAGGGCGAGGTACCGCCGGTGCCGATCCATTTCGAGCCGCCCTGGTGGCGGCCTTTTTGCTCCTCGAGCCTTTGCTTCAGGGTCTCCATCAGCTTTTCGAAGCCGCCGAGCGCCTCGACAAGCTTTTTCTCCTCCTCGGTCAGGTGCTTTTCGGCGAGCCGGCGCAGCCACTCTTCCGGGATGTTGGCAACGTCCACCGCATCCGGTCCGCCCAGCGCCTCGATGCCCTTGAAGACATGCGCGAACACCTGGTCGAAGCGGTCGATATGGCGCTCGTCCTTCACCAAAGCGGCGCGGGCCAGGTAATAAAAGCCCTCGACGTCATAGTCGACCAGCCCGGCTTCCAGCCCTTCCAGCAGCGACAGGTATTCCCTCAGCGAGACGGGAACCCGTGCGGCCTTCAGTTCGAGGAAGAAGGGAATGAACATCGTCTATCTACAGCAGATCATACTCGATGAAGCCCGTGCGGCGCGCCACGTGATCGTAGAGCTTGCGTGCCGTGGCGTTGGTTTCGTGCGTCATCCAGTAGACGTTCTTGACGCCGATTTTTTCCGCCGCGTCCTTCACGGCATTGATCAGCGCCGCACCGATGCCCTTGCCGCGCACGTCCGGGTCGGCGAACAGATCCTGCAGATAGCAGTTGTTTTTCTCGGACCAGCCCGAGCGATGGTAGAGATAGTGGGTGAGACCGACAGCCCTGCCGTCGAGCGTGGCGATAAAACCCTTCGGCTCGAATTCGCCCGCCGTGAACAGCCGCTTCCAGGTGACGGCGTAGACCTCTTCCGGCAGCCTGGTTTCATAGAAGGTGAGGTAGTCGGTCCACAGGCGCGTCCAGTCGGCGTGGTCGGACTGCGCGAGCGGGCGGACAACGATCTCGGACATTTCTTCTCCTCCGAATGGTTATGGCCGAAGCTGCCTTGCCCTCCGGCCGGCAGCAACGGTCCACAGCCCGGGAAACGCTATTGCTGCCTGCCTATTGCTGCCTTCTGGCCATGAAGGCCAGCCGCTCGAACAGATGCACGTCCTGCTCGTTCTTCAGCAACGCGCCATGCAGCTTGGGCAATGCGTTTTTCGGGTCGGCGCGCAAATCCTCGGGCGCGATGTCGTCGGCGACCAGCAGGCGGATCCAGTCGAGCGCCTCGGAGGTCGACGGCTTCTTCTTCAGGCCCGGCACCTCGCGGATCTCGTAGAACCGGGTAAGGGCCGCCCGCACCAGATTCTGCTTGATGCCGGGATAATGGACGTCGACGATCCTGTGCAGCGTGTCGACGTCGGGAAAGCGGATGTAGTGGAAGAAGCATCGGCGCAGGAAGGCGTCCGGCAGCTCCTTCTCATTGTTGGAGGTGATGATGACGATCGGTCGCACCGCGGCGCGGATGGTCTCGCCGGTCTCGTAGACGAAGAATTCCATCCGGTCGAGTTCCTGCAGCAGGTCGTTGGGGAACTCGATGTCGGCCTTGTCGATCTCGTCGATGAGAAGCACGACCTTCTTGCCCGCCGCGAACGCCTCCCAGAGCTTGCCGCGCTTGATGTAGTTCTTGATGTCGTTGAACCTGGCATCGCCGAGCTGGCTGTCGCGCAGACGCGACACGGCGTCATACTCGTAAAGGCCTTGCTGGGCCCGCGTCGTCGATTTGACGTGCCATTCGATGAGATCGAGGCCGAGTGCCGCCGCCACCTGGCGGGCAAGCTCGGTCTTGCCGGTGCCGGGCTCGCCCTTGACCAGCAAGGGTCGCTCCAGCGCGATCGCAGCGTTGACGGCCACCATCAGATCCTTGTCGGCGACATAGGCCGCCGTGCCTTCGAAACGCATTTTTGCTCCTTGGTTCATCCCGCGACCGTAAGGACGCCGCCCGACCTGTGCAAGGGTGGGGCGCGGATGGCGAATAAAGCCGCCGGGGCCGCCTGTCTCACTGGCGCTTGACCGATGAGCGGCCTATATTGAGAGGGACGGTCTGCGCTTCCCGGCAGGAGAACATTTTCCCCGGGGCCTTAACGATCCTTAGGGAGCTGTCCCTGGGAAGACCCGTGGGTTTTCTCACACGGCGCCCACCTACTTTGTAGGTTCCCGGGATCGCTCTCTCCACCGGTTGTGTGGATCGTCACTTCTTGCAGCGCATCCATGCATTGCGGTGGATGATGCGTAGAAAACGTCGCTTCCAAAACGCCATTCAGATCCGGCCTTTTCTATCGTCCGCGCATGACATCTCTCAAAGACCTGAAAAAACAGCTGCGGCTCCAGGCGCTTGGCCGCCGCGACGCGCTCGATGAGTTCTGGAGGGTGGAGGTGGCGCTCGAAATGGCCGAGACGGCGCGCGATCATCTGGCCATCGAGCCAGGCCAGATCGTCTCCGGCTTCTGGCCGATGCGTTCGGAAGTCGACGTCAGGCCCTTGATGTTCGCCTTGCGCGAAAAGGGCGCCAGGCTTTGCCTGCCCGCCATTCTCGACAAGACCACCATCGTCTTTCGCGAGCTGGTGCGCGGCGCGCCGATGGTGGATATGGGCTTCGGCACGATCGGACCCCATGAAGAGGCCGAGGTGCTTGACCCCGAGGTGATGCTGGTACCGCTCGCCGCCTTCGACGCGCGCGGCCACCGCATCGGCTATGGCGCCGGCTATTACGACCGCGCGATCGCGAAGCTGGTCGACAAGGGGCATGCGCCACGGCTGATCGGCATCGCCTTCGATTGCCAGGAGGTGGCGCAGGTTCCGGACGAGAACCACGACGTGGTCATCCCGGAAATACTGACCGAGAGCGGGTTGCGCCGCTTCACGCCAAAATTGTAGATAATGGAGGCATGATCTTTTCGCGGATGTCATGCAGCTTTTGCTTCGCTGACTCTCGGTGCGGGATCATATGAGACTTCTCTTCCTCGGCGACATGGTCGGAAAAACGGGACGCACGGCGGTGTGGGAACAACTGCCCGGCCTGATCTCGGACTTCAAACTCGATTTCGTCATCGTCAATGGCGAGAATGCCGCGGGCGGCTTCGGCATCACCGAAGAGATCTTTCGCGAGACCATCGCCGCCGGCGCCGACGTCGTCACCACCGGCAACCATGTCTGGGATCAGCGCGATGCGCTGGCCTTCGCGCCGCGCGAAGAACGCTTCCTGCGTCCGTCGAATTTCCCCAAGGGTACGCCCGGGCGCGGCTCCGGCGTCTACATCGCCAGAAGCGGCGCGCGCGTGCTGGTCGCCAACATCATGGGCCGGGTGTTCATGCATCCCGAGCTCGACGATCCGTTCCAGGCCGGCGAACGCGAACTTGCCGCCTGCCCGCTCGGCGAGCAGGCGGATGCGGTGGTGATCGACTTCCACGCCGAGGCGACCTCGGAGAAGATGTGCTTTGCGCATTTCGTCGACGGCCGCGCCAGTCTCGTCGTCGGCACCCACACCCACCAGCCGACGGCGGACCACCAGATCCTCAATGGCGGCACCGGTTATCTGTCGGATGCCGGGATGTGCGGCGACTATGATTCCTCGCTTGGCATGGACAAGGAGGAACCGCTCAACCGGTTCCTGTCGAAGGTGCCGAAGGGGCGCTTCGAGGCGGCGACCGGCCCGGCGACCTTGTGCGGGGTCGGTGTCAATATTTCCGACCGTACCGGACTGACCGAGAAGATCGCGCCGTTTCGTCGCGGGCCTAGACTGGAAGAAACGGCTCCATCCTTCTGGTCGTGACGTTGATATGGGCGCGCGCAGTACCTAACTGCCGACGACATCTGCTTCAGATCGTTAAAAGAGGGGACAACGACCTCCATGCAGCTTATCGAATTTCTTGCGCCGCATTTTCAATTCGTTTCCGATCCAACCGCATGGGTCGCCTTGCTGACGCTGGTGGTGCTCGAGATCGTGCTCGGCATCGACAATCTGATCTTCATCTCGATCCTGACCAACAAGCTGCCGGAAGCGCAGCGGGCCCGCGCCCGCCGGCTCGGTATTTCGGCGGCGCTGGTCATGCGGCTGGTGCTGCTGGCCACCATCTCGATCATCGTCCAGCTGACGACGCCGGTCTTCACGGCCTTCGGCCATGGCTTCTCCTGGCGCGACCTGATCCTGATCGCCGGGGGCCTGTTCCTGGTGTGGAAGGCGACCAAGGAGATCCATCACACGGTCGATCCCGACGACCACAAGGACACGATGATGGGCGAGACGCTCAAGATCTCGCTTGCCGGCGCGATCTTCCAGATCCTGCTGCTCGACCTCGTCTTTTCGATTGATTCCATCATCACCGCCGTCGGCATGACCGACGAGATCGCCATCATGTACATCGCCGTGATCGTGGCCGTCAGCGTGATGATGCTGGCGGCGGGCCCGCTGGCCGACTTCATTGCCAAGAACCCCAGCATCGTCATGCTGGCCCTGGGCTTCCTGTTGATGATCGGCATGACGCTGATCGCCGACGGCATGGGTTACCATGTGCCCAAGGGCTACATCTACGCGGCGATGGGTTTCTCGGCCCTGGTCGAGGGGCTCAACATGCTGGCGCGGCGGCGCAAGAAAGCGAGGCCCGGCGACGGGCATTGAGCCTGGCACGCCGGGGCATCTAGCGCCCTGGCACGCCCTCCGGGTGGCGGTCGCCGATCAGGCCGAGCGTCAGGCCCCGTTCCAGCCATGCCTTGGCGCCGGCCAGCACCGACGTGAAGCCGCCGGTCGAGCCGATCGCTTCCTTCACCTGTTCATCGCCCGTGCCGGAAAAGCCGAAGTTGCGGACCTCGAGGAAGGTCGCGTCGCCGCGCATTTCGGTGAAGGTCCAGACCACCGTCGTCGGCGGATCGCCCCATTGCATGACGATCCTTTCGTTCCTGACGATCTCGCTGACCTTGGCGGTCGTCGAGACGCCATACATGCGCCACTCCCAGCGGACCTCATTGCCGCTGTCCAGCCGGCCGCTGCCATGGGTGAACCAGAATTTGGCGGTGATGGCCGGATCGACGATGGCCTCGAACACCTCGGCGACAGGCCGTCGGATCAGCATGCCGGCTTCGGCAGTCGGGGTTTCGCGGATCTCCATGGCGGTCTCCTTTCTGGGCGTGGCGTTCACCAGGCGTCGGGCTCGCGCAGCATGTGGACGATGCTGGCCGGGTTGGTGATCCAGCCGCCGCGAAAGCCTTCGCCCAAGGGCTCGATGGCATCGCAACGCACAATGCCGGCCTCGGCGAGGTGTGCGGCGGCGGTCGTGAAATCTTCGGTGAACAGCTCCAGCCAAACCTCGGCCTGGCTCAACATCGGCGCCTCGTCGATCCACAGGCGGTTGGGCCCGAGTTCGAAGCCGACCGCCGGCGCCTTGGCGGTGAATGGCTTCAGGCCGACCGTGTCGCGGTAGAAGGCGATCGTTGCTTCATACTGATGCGGCGGCACTTTCATGGCGATGTTGATGCCGCCGGTGATTTTTGTCGTCATTGCCGTCTCCATTGCGCCGCGCCTGGTGTCTTCGTCATCGTTCCGGCCAGGTTCGGTCAGGCCAGGTTGACCTGCCAGGAGACACCGAACCTGTCGTTGAGCCAGGCGAAGCGGCGGCTGAAACCGTAATTGCCTGACGGCATCAGGAACCCGCCCTCCTTCGCCAGTGCGTCGACAATGCGGTCCAGTTCCTCCAGGGAGGAGCAGTCGACATAGAACGAGACCGACGGCGTGAAGCCGAAGGCGTGGTGTACGGGGCTGTTGAAGATCATTACGTCCAGGCCGGCGATGGAAGCGCGCGCCAACTTCAGCGTCCCCTCCGGGCCATCCTCATCGGCACCATAGCGGGTAATGTCGAGGATGCTGCTGCCCGGAATGGTCTCGCAGTAAAGAGCCATGGCCTCCTCGGCCTTGCCCTCGAACATCAGAAACGGTGTTGCTCTCGTCATCGCGGACCTCCATTTTTCCCTGCTCAAACATTGCTCTCGTTGGCGGGTTCGCCCTTCATCTCGCTGCGGTAATAGCCGTCGCGCAGATTGATCCCGTATTCGACATAGGCCTTCATGCAGGCCAGCATCTGCGACCAGCCCTCGCAGTTGAGGTAGGACTTCTTCAGGCCGACCTCGCCTTCCTGCCAGCCGCTTTCGGCGATGGTGACGAAGGTGCCGCCATCGTCCAGCGGTTCGAAATTCATCTCGATGCGGGTCTTGTAGGCCGGCCTGCCGTCGGCGTCGGTGGCGTCCCAGCGCAGCACGATACGGCGGTCCTTGACCACTTCGTCGACCTCGACCGGCACCTTGCCCCACCAGACGACACCGGTGCCGGTCCGCAGCGGCGCGCTGGCGCCGCCAATGGTGGTGAAATAGCCGCTGAGCTTCTTGGGGTTGACGACGGCGTCGAACACTTCGGCGACCGGTTTGCCGATGCGGCCGGAAACGCGGAATCCCAGGGACATATCCACAGCTCCATCCTTGATCGGCTCGACGATATGTTATAGAAAGATAACATGTCAAGTCGATCGCAAGACGACAATGTTTTCAAGGCGCTGGCGCATCCGCGCCGGCGCGAAATGCTCGATCAGCTAAAGGATGAGCCGAAGACAACCGGCATGCTGTGCGCCGCCTTTCCCGATATCGACCGCTGCACAGTCATGCTGCACCTGAAGGTGCTGGAGGAGGCGGAGCTGATCGTCCCGCGCCGCGACGGACGCGAGCGCTGGAACCACCTCAACGCACTGCCGATCAAGCAGATCCACGACCGCTGGATCAGCCAGTATGCCGGCCATGCTCTCAGCATCATCGACCGGCTGAAGTCCGATCTTGAGGCGTAAGCGTTTGCGGCAGCCTGTCCGGTTGCGGCACGCGCGCGGTGCGGCTGGACGAATTGAGCCGATTTATCTATAAGCCGGCCATTCCGACAAGGAGCGCCGTACGTCCTCCGGACGCATCAAGGACGCTCTGAAATTTTGAGTTCGAGCATTTTGCAGAAGGCGAGGTAATGCAACTCGCCGCAGAACGCTCTAGCCGAACACGACAGGGGTGCCATGGCTGGCCATTCACAGTTCAAGAACATCATGCACCGCAAGGGCCGTCAGGACGCGGTGCGGTCGAAAATGTTTTCCAAGCTGGCGCGCGAAATCACCGTGGCCGCCAAGAGTGGCACGCCCGACCCATCGATGAATCCACGCCTTCGGCTGGCGGTCCAGAACGCCAAGGCGGTGTCGATGCCGAAGGACAACATCCAGCGCGCCATCAATAAGGCGTCGATGGGCGATGCCGAAAACTACGAGGCCGTGCGCTATGAGGGCTATGGCCCAGGTGGCGTCGCCGTCATCGTCGAGGCGCTGACCGACAACCGCAACCGCTCGGCGTCGAATGTGCGCGCCGCCTTCACCAAGGCCGGCGGCGCGATGGGCGAAACCGGCTCGGTGTCCTTCATGTGGGATCGTGTCGGCGAGATCTATTATCCGGCATCGGCCGGCAGCGCCGACAAGGTCATGGAAGCGGCGATCGAAGCCGGCGCCGACGACGTCGAAACCGACGAGGAAGGCCACACGATCTATTGCGCCTTCGAGAATCTCGGCGAGGTGTCGAAGGCGCTGGAAGCCTCGCTCGGCGAGGCGGAATCGGTGAAGCTGATCTGGCGGCCGCAGAACAATGTTCCGGTTGACGAGGAGCGGGCACAGTCGCTGATGAAGCTGGTCGCCACGCTCGAGGACGACGATGACGTGCAAAGCGTCTACGCCAACTTCGAAGTCGACGACGAGACCTTGGCCAAGCTCAGCGCGGCGTGATGAGCGAGACGCCGCTGCCCGCCATCCGCATCTCCTATTGCACGCAGTGCCAGTGGCTGCTGCGCGCCGGCTGGATGGCGCAGGAGCTGCTCTCCACCTTCGGCACCGATCTTGGCGAAGTGACGCTGGTGCCCGGCACCGGTGGTGTCTTCACCATCTCCTGCAATGATGTTCTCATCTGGGATCGCAAGCGCGACGGCGGCTTCCCGGACGCGGCAAAACTCAAACAGCTGGTGCGTGACGTGATCGATCCCGATCGCGATCTCGGCCATTCCGACCGCAAGGGCCACACGTCAAAGGGGCACGCGCAAGAAGACCCCGCCTGAGCGGAGCCTTTTGCGTTTCGCAACGCCTCTTCACAGCAATGCGAAGATAAAGCAGGCCATCGCCACGATGGCAGTGACGGTGCGGACGTGGTTCCACATCAC
Source organism: Mesorhizobium intechi (assembly GCF_002879535.1). Classification (GTDB taxonomy): domain Bacteria; phylum Pseudomonadota; class Alphaproteobacteria; order Rhizobiales; family Rhizobiaceae; genus Mesorhizobium; species Mesorhizobium intechi. The sequence goes on along the minus strand of NZ_PNOT02000219.1, from coordinate 3,977 downwards.
CCATTGGCTCAGATGGTTCGCCCACACGGCTGCGCCATTGCTGCTGGCCGGGTCGACGGCGGCAAGCGCATCGTTGAGCGGCACGTTGAAGACCATGGTCACGATCGGGTTGCCGATCACGTAGATCACCGCGCCGGCAAGCAGCCAGTACGAACCGGACTGGCTCCAGCCCATGACGGCGGCGGCGATAAGCAGCAGGCAGAGCAGGCCGGTGCCGAAAAGCGCGGTCATGAAAGTCGGCGTGATCACCATGATGTTGATCGAATTCATCGCGGCGATGCCGCTCGGGACGGGCAGCCGGGCAAGTGCTGCCATGACGAAGTTGGAAAAGGCGAAGAAGACGCCGCCGACGACGCCCGAGCCGATTGCGGCGATGATCGTGAGGGCGGGGACAAGCTTGCTCATCTCAGTTGCTCCAGATTCGACCAGCGGCGGTTTCGGTTGCGTAGGCGGAAAAGTCTTTCGGTGCGCGGCCGAGCACGCGCTGGATGCCGTCAGTGAGCGACTCGTTGCGACCATCGAGCACCTGGGTGAACAGCTCATCGAGCAGCCAGACGATTTCGGATGGCAGTTCTTGCGACGCGACAGCGGCCGCGAACTCGTCATGCGAAATTCTGACAAAGCGGATGTCGCGCCCAACCGCCTTGGCAATTTCGGCGACCGCGTCGGCGAAGCTCAACAGCCGCGGCCCCGTCAGTTCATAGAGCTGGCCGACATGACCGGGCTCCGTCAGCACCGCTTCGGCGGCGTCAGCGATGTCGTCTGCATCGACAAAGGGTTCGCCGACAGGTCCGACCGGCAGTGCCACTTCGCCCGCCAGCAACGGCTCGACGAGAAAGCCTTCGCTGAAATTCTGCGAGAACCATGCGCAGCGCAGGATCGTCCAGTCGGCCCCGGAAGCTTTCAGCATCTCCTCGGCGCGCTGCGCCTCGTGCTCGCCGCGCCCCGACAACAGCACCAGCCGGCGAACGCCATGCTCCACGGCAAGGCGGGTGAAGGCATCGATCACTTCTGCGGCGCCCGGCACGGCGATGTCGGGATAGTAGCTGATGTAGACCGCGCTGACGCCTTCGAGTGCGGGAGCCCAGCTTGCGGGAGCCTCCCAGTCGAAAAGCGGCGTGCCGTAACGCGAGCCGATCCGTACCGGAATGGCGCGCGCCGTCAGCCGCTCGGCAAGGCGGCGGCCAGTTTTGCCGGTGCCGCCGAGGATAAGAATTGGTTTGGTGTCGGTCATGGTGATGTTCCTCCGTTTATAAACGTGAGAAATCCTCACATTTGCAAAACGTGATAAACCCTCGTATTTTGCGGGTCAAGCCATTTTTTCGGTGATTGTGCCGAACGCCTTGTTGGAGACAGTCATGGAAGTCACGCCGGCCAACGAGCAGATCGCTTCGCCACGACGGGCGCCAAGTCAGCAGCGCAGCCGCGAGCGGGTGGAGCGCATGCTGGCCGCGGCCTCGGCGCTGATCACCGAGCAGGGCAGCGACGCCATGCGCATGGGCGAGGTCGCCGAACGGGCAGGGGTGTCGATCGGCTCGCTCTACCAGTTCTTTCCCGACAAGCGGGCGATCATCTGGGCACTGGCCGAGCGCTACACGGCCGAAAGCCAGGCCTGCATCGCGGCCGCGCTCAAGGATGTCAGCGACGCCGAAGGCCTGCGGCGGGCTTTCTCGGAGCTGGTCGATATCTATTACGGGCTGTTCCTGGCCGAGCCGGTGATGCGCGACATCTGGTCGGGCACGCAGGCCGACAAGGCGCTGCGCCAGCTCGAACTCGCCGACAGCCGGGCCAATGCGGAGTTTCTCGTCGCGGTGCTGAAGCGCCTGCGTCCCGGCGCCGATTCCCTTGCCCTGGAGACCACGGCGTTTCTCGTCTGGCAAATGGGCGAGGCCGCGGTGCGGCTGGCCATCTCGGTCGAGCGGGAGGAGGGCGACAGGCTGGTCGCCGCCTACAAGCGCATGGCGCTGCGGGAACTGGCCGGCGATTGAGTGGCGCTGCGCGGAGTTATTTTCCCCTGCCTTGCATGGACTGGGCCGGCAAGGACTTGGCCGGCAAGGACTTGGCCGGCAAGGCTTCGGCCGGCGAGGATGTGACCGACATCGCACCGCCTGGCGGCTGGTGCTCGAGCCGCCATGCCTTCGGGCTCAGGCCGGTGATGCGCAGGAACTCGCGGTTGAAGTTCGATTTGCTGAGGAAGCCGGCATCGAACATGACGCGGGTGACCGGCTCGTCCGTCGTCACCAGCAGGCGGCGCGCCTCCTCGATCCTCTGATTGTTGACATACTGCGACACGCTCGATCCGTGGATGCGGTTGATCGCCGACGACACTTGCCGTGCCGGCAGGCCGAGCCGCCTGGCGATGCGCCCAAGGTTGAGATCGACGTCCTTGTAGAGTTGCTTCGACCGCATCAGCGCGTCGACCGCCGCCGCGACCGCAGAATCTTCGCCGGTCGCCCTTGGCGTGGTCTGTGCATGCGCCCGATCCGCTTCGTCGTCGTCTTCGCCCGGAGCGGCTTCTTCGCTGGCGACTGCGGCGGCGCCACCGAGCAGCAATAGAGCCAGCACGCTGCCGCCGGCTATGATCGCGCCGGAATGAACGCCGCCAGCCCATTGCATGTCGAGACTGATGAAGATGTCGGTGATGGGCGATGCGAGGATCGCCAGCGCCGTAACCCACAGCGACCGGTAGGACCGCAAGACGCCGTCGAGGCGCGATTCGACAAGGACGTCCGGGCCGGCCAGTGCAAGCCAAAGAAGCGCCAACCCATATGACAGGAACACCAGGATAATCAGCGGCCCGACCGGCTCGCGCCAGAAGGTCATCAGGAGGGCTGCCAGGCAGGCCGGCAGCATATGCGGCCACAGCCGGGCCAGGCGATGCTCCGACCGTTCCTTCGTCAGGCCGCTGAAAGCGATCCAGGCAAGCGGCGCGATCAGCGTCGCTATCAAGGACAGGACCGGCATGACGACCCTGGCATCATAACCCCAGCGCATGCCGATCAGCACCGACTGCAAGGCGTAGATCCCCATCAGCAGCATGAAGAACATGTTCTCGCGCAGGTCGGCCCGGCGGGCCATCCGCACGAGCAGAATGACGAGCAGCAGGGAGACGACGAACGGCAGGGGAATGAAAATCATGATCGCAGGCGTGGTTCTAAGGCTGGCAGCGACCGACAATGGCCCGGATTGCGTTCACGGTCGTCCCGGATCGTGATCGAGGTCGCGGAAATCGACATCCCGGTTCATTCCGACAGCGCCACGGTCCAGCGGGGACCGCCACACATGATCGGAGATATCAATGAAATCCGCAATTCTCGCCTTGCTGTCATTTGGCAGCGCAGCGCTTGCCTCACCCGCAAGCGGGGATACTGGCAAGACGCTCGATCTCGCCGGCGTGACCGCCGTCGTCATATCGGGCGAAGCCAGTTCCGTCCGGCTCACCGCTTCGGCTTCGGCCCCTTACCAGGTGACGATCGGCAGCCGCCGCGAAGGCTGGTTCGCGCGCTGGTATTCGAGCTGGTTCGCCAATGACTGCCGTTCTGCCAGCGATATGAAGCTGGAGGCCTCGACATTGCGCATCGACGTTGCCCCTTCGTCATGGTTGGATCCGTCAGACTGCAGGGTCGAGATCAACGCCAACATGCAGCCCGAAAGTTCGGTCTCGATCGACCAGGCAGCGCTGCAGGCCAGCATGACGGGGAATTTCTCCACCATCGCCATAACCAGCAAGGCAGCCGACGTGTCGCTGGACGGGCATGCCTCGAGCGTCGACCTCAGGGGTGACGCGCTGAAGGCCATCTCGCCTTCGGCAGCGTCAGGAAGGACGAGAACATCGCCATCACCGGCAAAGCGCTGGATGCCACGCTGTCCTTCGGCCAGGGGGTTGCGATCGGTTATTCGGTCACCGCCACCGCGTCGCTAGTCGACAGCTCGCTTGCCAACACCGCCGGCGCCAAACCCTCGGTAGTGATCAAGGG
>NZ_PNOT02000238.1 GCF_002879535.1 Mesorhizobium intechi | reverse complement strand
CTTCGGCAAGGCGGGCGATCGCAAGGAATTCGCGAATCAGGATCACCACGAGCGCCAATATCGCGAGCGCCGCCGTGCCAGCGGCCAGCCAGCCCAGCCATTCGGCGCGGGCGAAGAGATCGCGGATCAGCTTGTCGGTCCACAGGCCGACAGCCAGCGAAACCAGCACGCCGATGGCGCCGAAGAAGATGCTGCCGAACAACGAGCGTTTCCTGGGAGCGACGGCCGGTGGCGGTTCGGCGGCTACGATGTCGGGCACGTCGAAGACGTCGACTTCCGCCGGTATGACCAGCGCGACATCGGTCTTCAGCCCGCGGGTTTTGCGCGGGGGCTCGGCCTGCCGCGTCTTCGACGCTTCTTGTACTGGCGCGGCTTCCGGCTCGATGCGGAAGGCCGCCGGCTTGCGGGGCGCGGTCATGCCAGATGGTCTCCGATCAGGAACTGCAAGGCACGGTCGAGCCTGATATGCGGCAGAGACAGCGTGACGCCTTCGGCTGTGCGTTCCAGTTTTGGCGGGCGGAATCGAACAAAGCGGATTGCCGGCTCCGTGGAATCCTGGGCGTGGTCGGATCCGGAGACGTCGAACACCACATCAATCTTCTCCGGTAAATCACCGGGAAATATGGCAGTTTCTGTTTTTCCGTCGAACGTTTCGCCGTTGATCTTCTCGTCGGCGATCGGCGTGCCGATGATGACAGGCAACGTCTCGCGGCCTTGTTTGACCGTGCCTTCGCGGGTCGCGCGCACCGCCGCCATCGCGACCACGTCGACGTCGGCGCCGGTGAAGTTCGCCCGTGCCACGGCGCGGTCRGCCAGCCGCCGCACGATCGCCTGCAACCGGTCATGGCTTTCGTGGTGCAAGTGATCGGCCTTGGTCGCGGCGACCAGGATGCGATCGATGCGCCGCGAAAAGAGGTCGGTGAGGAAGCTGCCCCGGCCGGGACGGAAGCAGCCGAGGATCTCGGTTACCGCACGCTCGAGGTCGGCCATTGCGCCGGGGCCGGCGTTCAGCGCCTGCATGGCGTCGATCAGGACGATCTGGCGATCGAGCCGGGTGATGTGTTCGCGGAAGAACGGTTTGACGACATACGTCTTGTAGGCCTCGTAGCGCCTCTCCATCATGGCATGCAGCGATCCCGGGCGCGGACGCCTGTCGAGGCCGGCCAGCGGCGCGAAGGTCAGCGCGGGCGAGCCTTCGAGGTCGCCAGGCATCAGGAAGCGGCCGGGTGGCAAGGTCGATAGCGCGCGCTCGTCGAGCTTGCAGGCCTTGAGATAGGCCGCGAAGCTTTCGGCGAGGCGGCGGGCGGTCATCTCGTCGGCGTCGGCATCCGGGTCGATTTCCGCCGAGATTGCCCGCCAGGCCCGCGAAAGGTCCTCGCGCACCGACAAAGTGGCCATCTCCATGGCGTCGGCTGAAAAATCGCCGAAGGATTTGCCGAGGAGCGGCAAGTCGAGCAGCCATTCGCCGGGATAATCGACGATGTCGACCGACAGTTTGCCGGATGAGAACATACGGCTCCAGCCGGAAGCCGACTCGTATTCGATGGTCAGCCGCAGTTCCGAAATAGCACGCGTGGAATCGGGCCAGGCACGGTCGTTGACGAGTGAAGCGATATGATCCTCGTACTGGAAGCGCGGCACGGCGTCGTCAGGCTGCTCCTCCAGGAAGGCGCGGGCGATACGGCCGGATTTCTGCGCCTCGAACAGTGGCAGGCGTCCGCCATGGATCAGATTGTGGACCAGCGCGGAGATGAACACTGTCTTGCCGGCGCGCGAAAGGCCCGTAACACCCAGCCGCAGCGAGGGAGAAAAAAGCCCGGTGGCGCGTCCCGACAGCGTGTCGAGGGCAATTCTTGCCTCGTCGGTGAAGGTGGTCAGCGATGATGCCAAAATGTGATCTCTCGGGCTTGGGTCCGTCCGATATAGGCGTTGGGACCCGGCTTTGAAATGGCGGCGGAAATCGATGCCGAAGCAATTCCAGGAAAAGTGCGGAGCCATTTTCCCGGGAAAAGCGCATAGCGCTTTGCCTTGGAAATTGCGGCAAAACCGCGAGTTAGAGGTCGGCCGGTGTCAGGAACGCCTCGAGATAACCCGTTTCCTGGGCAGCTTTCTTCAGTTCGTCCAGGAAACGCACGACCGCCAGGCCCGAGGTCGGGAACCCATGGTTGAGCATGGCACGCGCCGTCTCGTCGCCATCGCCTGACACTGCCATGGCAAGATCCTCCGTCATCGGATTGTGGCCGATGACCAGCAGTGACCCCGGCCCGCCATGTTCCCGGATGAGGCGGAGATAGCCGGCCGCGTCTTCGCTGTAGAGCGTGTCGAGAAACAGTACCTTGCCGGTGTCGGTCTGGCCGGCCAGCCCTTCGAGCGTTTCCTTGGCGCGCCGGGCGTTGGAGCACAATGTCAAATCGGGGACATAGCCACGGGAGCGCATGGCAGCGCCCATCGTCTGGGCATCGACGCGGCCGGAGGCGTCGAGCGGTCGATCGAAATCGCGCATGCCGGGCAGCGCCCAGCCAGCCTTGGCGTGCCGCAACAGATAGAGCCTGCTCACCCAACCTCCGATGATGCCGAAGCCGAAGCCGCGGCACGATTAGCCACGGGAAGGGCACCGCGCACAATGGCCCGTGTCCTTCCGTGCCAAGAATCACGCACGGGACAGGCTGGCAAGGGTTTGCGGCACTTTCTCCATCGAATCAGCGACATCTGCCTTCAACGGGTGTCGCTGGGGCACTTTAACAATTGCGTGAGTCGGTGGCTGATTGCGCTTGTGCAGTTGTCGGGCGGCGAATATATAGGCGCCAAATTTGGGGCAGTTTGGGTGAGTCGAATGAACGACATCGTTACCGCCGATTACGTACCCTCCGAAGACGAGCCGTTCATGAACGAGCGGCAGAAATCCTACTTCCGCCTGAAGCTCGTCACCTGGAAAAATGACATATTGCGCGAAGCGCGCGAAACTCTCGAAATCCTGCAGCAGGAAAACGCCAACCACCCCGACCTCGCCGACCGCGCCTCTTCCGAAACAGACCGCGCCATCGAGCTCAGGGCCCGCGACCGTCAGCGCAAACTCATCGCGAAGATCGATTCGGCGCTGCAGCGCATCGACGAAGGCACCTACGGCTATTGCGAGGAAACCGGCGAGCCGATCGCGCTGAAACGGCTCGACGCCCGTCCGATAGCCACCTTGTCGATCGAAGCGCAGGAACGGCATGAGCGCCGCGAAAAAGTCTATCGCGACGACTGACGCATTGCTTCTGGGCTGCATCTCAAGGCAGTCATAGGTGAAGTCATTGAAACAAAATGGCTGGGCCTTCGGGCCATTTTGTTGGCTGGATCGCAAAATGCGTTGCAGCAAGCGAAAGCAAACCCCACCAGCGGGACGCCTCAGGCGCCAATCATCTCTTTTGGCTGGAAAGTTCGCCGAGAAGCCTGGTCATTTCATCGTCGAGCGATTGCGGGGCCTTGGCTACCGGTTTGCCAACAGCGGCACCTGAGCGCGGCTGGTCGAGCGAAACCTCCAGGTCCTTCATCAGTTCGTCGTCGATACTGTCCTGCGGTGGCGATGGCGCGGGCCTGGCGGCATTGGCATTGGCGGAGCCATAGGCAGGCAGCGGCGTGACATTGGTCGATTGATGGGGC
>NZ_PNOT02000034.1 GCF_002879535.1 Mesorhizobium intechi | reverse complement strand
GAACTGCTCGCCGCGATGGCAAATGAAAAACGTCTGATGATCCTGTGCCATCTGCTGGACGGCGAGACGAGCGTGAACGAACTGGCCGAACTGGTTGCGATGAACCAGTCGGCGCTGTCGCAGCAGCTTTCAAAGCTGCGCGCGCTCAAGCTCGTGGACACGAGGCGCGACGCCCAGCAGGTCTATTATCGGTTGGCTTCGGCGGAGGTGGAGCGAATCCTGCAGACGCTCTACGGCATCTATTGCGATCCGCAGACAAGGATCGCCAGGGTCGGCAGCCGGTAGTCGCCGGTAGTCCGCCGACCGGCAGCAGGAATCGCCTTATGCCGCTTGCTCGGCTTCACTGCCGATGCCGTTCAGCACTTTGAGCGCATCGGCCGGGAGGTCGAGTTCGGCCGCAGCCAGGTTCTCGCGGAGATGGCTGGGCGAGGAGGTGCCGGGGATGAGCAGGATGTTGGGCGCGCGGCGCAACAGCCAGGCGAGCGCCACCTGCATGGGGGTCGCGCCGAGTTTCCTGGCGACATTGGCCAGCGTGTCCGACTGCAGCGGCGTGAAGCCGCCAAGCGGGAAGAACGGCACATAGGCGATGCCGTCTGCGGCAAGCGCGTCGATCAGCGCGTCGTCGTCGCGGTGTGCGATATTGTACTGGTTCTGCACGCAGACGATCTCGGCGATGCTGCGTCCCTGGGCGATCTGGGTCGCGGTGACGTTGCTCATCCCGATATGGCGGATAAGGCCCTGGCGCTGCAATTCGGCGAGCGTGTTCAACTGCGGCTCGAGCGATCCTTCGGCGGGGCCGTGGATGCCATGCATGGAGCGCAGGTTGACGACCTCGATCACATCAAGCCCGAGATTGCGCAGGTTGTCGTGCACGGCCTCGGTCAGTTCCCTGGGCGACATTGCTGGAAGCCAGGATGCATCGGCGCCGCGTCGGGCGCTGACCTTGGTGACGATGGTGAGGTTGGCGGGGTAGGGGTGCAGCGCCTCGCGGATCATCTGGTTGGTGACGTGCGGGCCATAGAAATCCGACGTGTCGATGTGGTCGACGCCGCTGGCGATCGCCTCGCGCAGCACGGCAAGGGCTGCGTCGCGATCCTTCGGCGGGCCGAAGACGCCTGGTCCCGCCAGTTGCATGGCGCCGTAGCCGAGTCGCTTTACGGTGCGGTCGCCGAGTTTGAAAGTTCCGGCCTTGCTGATGTCGGTCATGGTCTCATCTCCTTTGGATCGGCCCAATGTAGACAAGGCGCGCCTGCGCGATAATATGGTGCAATCGGCACAGCCTGTGCGGAAGGGCGAACAATGGCGGCGGATCTTGGCGACCTACAGGCGTTCATCGCGGTGGCGCGCGCCGGCGGCTTTCGCGAGGCGGCGCGGGTGGGCGGCGTCAGCGCCTCCAGCCTCTCGGAGACGGTGCGGCGGCTGGAGACGGGGCTCGGCGTGCGGCTGCTCAACCGCACGACACGCAGCGTCGCGCCCACCGAGGCCGGCGCGCGCCTGCTCGAGCGGCTGGCTCCGGCGCTCGGCGAAGTCGAGGCGGCACTCGACGTGGTCAACGGCTTTCGCGGCCGCCCCGCCGGCACGCTGCGGCTCAACGTGCCGGTCGTCGCCGCGAAACTGGTGCTGCCGCGCCTGTTGCCGCCTTTCCTCGCCGCCTATCCCGACATTCGCGTCGAAGTGACCGCGGAGGACAGTTTCGTCGACATACTGGCGAGCGGCTCCGACGCCGGCATCCGCTATGAAGAGCGCCTGGAGCAGGACATGATCGCCGTGCCGATCGGCCCGCGCCGGCAGCACTACGCCGCCGCCGCCGCACCGGCCTATCTCGACCGGCACGGCCGGCCCGAGCATCCGCGCGACCTGCTGCAGCACGCTTGCCTGCGCGGCCGCTTCGCCAGCGGCCTGACGCCGCCCTGGGAGTTCGAACGCGACGGCGAGGTGGTGAGCGTCGAGCCGACGGGCCCGCTGCTGGTCAGCACCGGAACGGCCATGGCGCTCGCGCTCGAGGTGGCGGTCGCCGGCGGCGGCATCGTCTCGCTGTTCGAGGACTGGCTGCGCCCCTATTTCGACGATGGCCGACTGGAGCCGGTGCTGGAACCCTGGTGGCAGGAATTTTCCGGCCCATACCTCTACTATCCCGGCCGCCGCCTCACACCCGCGCCGCTCAGGGCCTTCATCGACTTTGTTGCTACGATGCGCTGGGGGTGATCTCGAGCCGATATCGCGCCGCCGGATGTGCCATGTCCGTCAGCCCTGTCTGCCCGATTCCTTAGACCGGGAGTCAGATGGCCGACGTAACACTTTGTTGTCATTGAGGGACTATCGAGGAGGCGATACGGCGAAAGCCCGGTGACAGGAAAGGCGCGCAATGGGTTCGCCCTGGTCCGAATTGCTGGCAAACCTCGCGGTCGTGGCGATGTTCGTTTCGGTCTGGATCCACACGCATGTGTGGCTGGACCGCAGGCCGGCCCCGGTAAAAGCGGCGGCCTTCGGCCTGCTCATGGGGGCCGGCGCCATCGTCCTCATGCTGACCCCCATGCAGTTGCAGCCGGGCGTGCTGGTCGACCTCAGGGCGACGATGATCGCCATTGCCGGCTTCTTCGGCGGTCCTGTCGCCGGTGTCGTCGCCGGCGTCATGGCCGGTGCCTTCCGGACTTTCGAGGGCGGCATCGGCGCCTTCGCCGGAGCGGTCGGCATCGCGGCCACCATGCTGGTAGGCATTGCCGGCAATCTTGCGCTCAGGGGCCGCCGGCCCAGCATGGCCGACATCATGATCCTGGGTTCCGCGGCCGCGTGCGGCTCGCTGATTGGCCTCAGCGTCCTGCCGCGGTCGGTCATACAGACGGTTCTGCCGCAGGTGGTGTTTCCCTCCAGCCTGCTCATCTTCGTCTCCGTGGCGATGTCGGGACTGGCCCTTTACCAGGAGCGGCGTCGCCTGGAGGCGCTGCAGTCGAGGCGTATCTTCAAGACCGTGGTCGAGACCTTGCCCGATTGCCTCAATGTCAAGGATCTCGACGGACGCTTCATCGCCGCCAATCCGGCGACCGCCGAATTGATGCACGCGGCCAGCGCGAAGGCGCTGATCGGCAAGACGGATTTCGATTTCTACCCCAGCGAAACGGCGCGGGAATTCCGAGAGGACGAGCTCGCCGTCCTGGCATCCGGCATCGCCTCCACCATCGAGCAGCATGTTCACCACGAGGACGGCACGGATGGCTGGCTGGCAACGCTGAAGGCGCCGTTTCGCGACAGGACCGGGGCCGTCATCGGCCTGATCACGCACAATCGCGACATCACCGAGCGCAAGCGGCTGGAGACCGAGCTGGCGGAAAGCCAGGCAAGGCTGGGAGACGCGCTCACGCACATGGCCGACGGGCTGGTGATGTTCGATTCCGCCGGAAAGCTCATTCTGTGCAACGCCCAGTATCGGACCCTGTTTCCGAAGACGGCCGACATCAGGGTGCCCGGCACCGACTATCGCGACATATTGCGCGCCTCGGTCGCCCGGGGCGAAAGCATCACGCCGCCCGACGCCGTCGAGGGCTGGATTGCCGCGATCATGGTCACGCAGACGCATGCCAGCCACCGCCAGATCCGGCTCGCCGACGGGCGCTGGCTCGACGTGCGGACCCGGCCGACCGGCGATGGCGGCAGCCTGAGCGTGTTTTCCGACATCACCGAGGCCAAGCAGGTCGAGGCGGAATTGCTGGCCGCCAACGAGAAGCTGAACCTCCTGGCGCACCGCGACGGGCTGACCGAACTGTTGACGCGGCGGGCCTTCGACGAGGCGCTGGCGCGTGAATTCGCCCGCGGCCGGCGCAACGCTACACCCCTCAGCCTGCTCATCATCGATGTCGACTGGTTCAAGCGGTTCAACGACCATTACGGCCATCCTGCCGGCGACGAATGCCTGCGCGCCGTCAGCGGCTGCATCGAGGCGACGGCGCGACGGCCGGCCGACGCAGCGGCCCGCTATGGCGGCGAGGAGTTCGCGCTCGTCCTGCCCGAGACCGACGCCAGAGGCGCCTTCGTCATCGCCGAGACCCTTGCTGGCAAGGTGCGCGACCTCCGGCTCGCGCATGCCGGCAGCGAAAAGGGCATCGTCACCGTCAGCATCGGCGTCGCCACTTTCGACGGGAGTGCCGACATCGAGATCGCCGACCTGCTGCGGCGCGCCGACGAGGCCCTCTATGGCGCCAAGGCCGCCGGGCGGGATCGCGTGCATGGCTGGCGGCCGCATCTGAGCGAACCACGCACGACGGGTTCCCGGCGCAAGGCGTGACCCCCGGTCGTCACACCACTGTCATGGTCCCCTGCCATTAATCCATAAATCTGGATATGTGGATTGATGGACAAGGCAACGGCATTGCAGGCGCTCGCCGCACTCGGCCAGGAAACCAGGCTGGAGGTGTTCCGGCTGCTGGTGCGGGCCGGGACCGGGGGCGTGCCGGCAGGCGAGATCGCGACGCGGCTGCGGGCGGTGCAGAACACCATGTCGGCGCATCTGAAGATCCTCGGCCAGGCCGGGCTGGTGCATGCCGAGCGCGAAGGGCGCAGCATCCGCTATTCGGCCGACATGACCGGGTTTCGCGATCTGCTGGCCTATCTGATGGAGGATTGCTGCAATGGCGCTCCGGAGCTTTGCCAGCCGATCCTCCAGGCGGTGACCTGCAAATGTTGAGGTGGGTGGTTCGCCCTGGCCACATTGGTCGCAACCTGCCCAAGTCCGGATGAGGCAAGAGGAATCAATGTCAGATCATATTCTAGATGCCGGCGAGGCGCCGAGGCCCGGCATCGGCTTCGTCGAGAAATACCTGACGGTGTGGGTGGCGCTGTGCATCGTCGCGGGTGTTGTCCTCGGCCATTTGCTCCCTGGCGTGTTCGGCGCCATCGCATCGGCCGAGATCGCCAAGGTCAACATTCCCGTCGCGGTGCTGATCTGGCTGATGATCGTGCCGATGCTGCTGCGTGTCGATTTCGCCTCGCTGGCCAGCGTCGGCACCTATTGGCGAGGGATAGGGGTCACTCTGTTCATAAACTGGGCGGTGAAGCCGTTTTCCATGGCGCTGCTGGGCTGGCTCTTCATCGGCTGGCTGTTCCGGTCCTGGTTGCCGGCCGCGCAAATCGATTCCTACATAGCCGGGCTGATCATCCTCGCGGCGGCACCTTGCACGGCCATGGTGTTCGTCTGGTCTAACCTTACGCGCGGCGAGCCGAACTTCACACTGTCGCAGGTGGCGCTCAACGACGCGATCATGATCGTTGCCTTCGCGCCCATCGTCGGCCTGCTGCTCGGGCTGTCGGCGATCACCGTGCCATGGGGCACGCTGGTGCTGTCGGTTGCCCTGTACATCATCCTGCCGGTGCTCGTTGCCCAACTGATCCGCGGGCGCCTGCTGGCCGCGAAGGGGCAGGGCGGGCTCGATGCGCTGCTGGCCACCATGCAGCCCTTGTCGCTGATCGCCCTGCTGGCGACGCTGGTGCTGTTGTTCGGCTTCCAGGGCGAGCAGATCATCGCCCAGCCGATGGTGATCGGGCTGCTGGCGGTACCGATCCTGATCCAGGTCTATTTCAACTCCGGTCTCGCCTATATGCTCAACCGGCTCTCCGGTGAGCGGCATTGCGTGGCCGGACCGTCGGCCTTGATCGGCGCGTCCAACTTCTTCGAGTTGGCGGTCGCGGCCGCGATCGCTCTTTTCGGGCTGAATTCCGGTGCCGCGCTCGCAACCGTGGTGGGCGTGCTGATCGAGGTTCCTGTCATGCTGTCCGTGGTGTGGATCGTGAACCGAAGCAAAGGCTGGTACGAGCAGGGAGCCGCCGTCCGCAACGCCACATCCCGCGAGAGGACCCCGCAATGACCATCACCATCTATCACAACCCGGCCTGCGGCACGTCGCGCAACACGCTGGCGATCATCCGCCAATCCGGCGAGGAGCCGGAGGTCATCGAGTATCTGAAGACGCCGCCGTCGCGCGCCAGGCTAGTCGAATTGATCGAGGCGATGGCCATGACGCCGCGCCAATTGTTGCGCGAGAAGGGCACGCCCTATGCCGAACTCGGCCTTGCCGACCCCAAATGGAGCGACGACGAGATCCTCGATTTCATGCTGGCGCATCCGATCCTGATCAACCGGCCGATCGTGGTCACACCGCTGGGCGTCGTGCTGGCCCGGCCGTCCGAAGCGGTGCTCGATATCCTGCCAAATCCGGATATCGGCCCGTTCACCAAGGAGGACGGCGAGGTCGTCATCGACGCGAGCGGCAAGCGGGTCGCCTGAAGGCTATTTCGATATTCTTCGAAATAGAACTTGACGGTCTCAGTCGTCGGGCGCATGCTATTTCCATGAAACTCAAACAAGCAGCGAAGCAACTGGAGGCGCTCGGCAATCCGACGCGGCTGAACCTCTATCGTATCCTGGTTCGGGCCGGCGAGGCGGGCCGGCCGGTCGGTTATCTGCAGGAAAGCCTTGGCATCGCAGCCTCGACGCTGTCGCACCATCTGCACCGCCTGATCCTGACCGGGTTGGTCAGCCAGGAGCGGCAGGCGACGACGCTGATCTGCCGCGCCAACTATCCCGTGATGAACGATCTCATCGGCTTCCTCGCCGACGAATGCTGCGCCGATGCGGCCTGCAGCCCGGCAGCGGATGAGGCGGCCGCCTGAATTTTTCCCTGTTATTTCGATAATACCGGAAGGATAGAAGTTGATGCAAAACGATCTGCCCATCGCCGTCATCGGCGCCGGCCCGGTTGGTCTCGCCGCCGCGGTGCATCTCATCGCCCAGGGCCTGCCGGTGAAACTCTATGAGGCCGGCGGCGGCGTCGCGGCCAATCTGCGGGACTGGGGCCACGTCCGGGTGTTCACGCCCTGGCGCTATTGCGTCGATGAGGCTGCCAGGACATTGCTCGAAAGCCATGGATGGCGGATGCCGGACGCGCAAGCGTTTCCGACCGCCGATGAACTCGTCGCGCACTATCTCGAGCCGCTCGCCAACCTGCCGGAACTGGCGCCGGCTATCGAAACCAAGGCGCGTGTCGTGGCCATATCGCGCTGGGGCGCCGACAAGGTGCGCGGCAGCGAGCGCGGGACGCGACCCTTCATGCTTGTCGTCGAAACCGCCAATGACACAAGGCGCGACAGTGCCCGCGCGGTCATCGATGCCTCGGGGACATGGCGCACGCCCAATCCGCTCGGCGCCGGCGGCATCGCGGCCGAAGGCGAGGTGGGGTTTGCCGACCGCATCGCCTACGGCATCCCTGATGTTCTTGGCCGCGATCGAGCGCTTTATGCCGGCCGCACGACGCTGGTCGCCGGTTCCGGCCATTCGGCGGCCAATGCCTTGCTCGACCTTGCCAGGCTGGCGGAGACCGCGCCCGGCACGGCCTTCATCTGGGCGGTGCGCGGAACCGACCTCGTGCGCATCTATGGCGGCGGCGACGCCGACCAATTGCCGGCGCGTGGCGAACTCGGTGCCGATGTGCGCGAGCTCGCCGAAAGCGGCCGCGTCCAGCTGGTGACCGGCTTTGCGACGCTTGCGATCCGCGAGCGTGACGGGAGGCTGATCGTCGAGGGGCAAAGCGAGGAGGGAGTGCTGCAACTCGGCCCCGTCGACCGCATCATCGCCGCGACCGGACAGCGCCCGGACCTGTCGCTGACCCGGGAACTAAGGCTCGATCTCGATCCGTGGCTGGAGGGCGTCAAGGCGCTCGGTCCGCTCATCGATCCCAACGAGCATTCCTGCGGCGACGTGCCGCCGCATGGCCACCGCGAACTCAGTCATCCCGAGCCCGGCTTCTACACGGTCGGCATCAAGAGCTATGGCCGTGCGCCGACCTTCCTGCTGCTCACCGGCTACGAGCAGGTGCGTTCGGTCGCGGCGGCGCTCGCCGGCGATATGGCGGCGGCCGACGCGGTGCGCCTGGTGCTGCCCGAAACCGGTGTCTGCACGGTGCCGGCGGCCCGCTCCTCGCAGGGTTGCTGCGGCGGACCGGCGCCGGCGGCGATCGATGCCTGCTGCGCGGCGGATGCCGACGCCAAGGCCGCCGGCAAAAGCGGTTGCGGCTGCGCCGGCAAGATGGAAGCCGCCGAGTGAGCGACGCCAAGATCCCCGCTTGCGCCATCTGGGCGCTGGGCACCACGCAGATCGTCGGCTACGGCACGCTCTACTACAGCTACAGCATCCTGGCGCCGGCGGTGGCGGCGGAACTGGCGTGGTCGCAGCAATGGGTGTTCGCGGTGCTCTCGGTGTCGCTGCTGGCAAGCGCCGTCGTGGCGCCGTTCGCCGGCAGCCTCGCGGACCGGGTCGGGGCGGGACGCCTGATGGTGCCGGGATCGCTGGCGGCCGCGGTCGCGTTGCTCTTGTGCGCACTGGCGCCGGGGCGCGCCGGCTTTGCCATGGGCGTGCTGGCCATGGAACTCGCCTCCTGCTTCGTGCTCTACAGCACGGCCTTCGTCGCCATCGTGCAGCTCGGCGGGGCGGGGCGCGGCATCACCCATCTCACCTTGATCGCCGGCTTCGCCTCGACCCTGTTCTGGCCATTGACGACGCTGCTGCACCAGCATCTCGGCTGGCGGGAGGTCCTCGTTCTGTTCGCCGCGCTCAACGCCTTTGTCTGCCTGCCGATCCATTGGTGGCTGGCCCGGCTTTCCAGCCGGATCGGCAAGGCGCGGGAAAGGATCGTTCCGGTAACGGCGAGCCTGTCGGGACCCGGGCCCGGCCGGCGATGGTCGCTCCTGTTCGTCCTGGTGCTGGCCGGCTTTGCCATAGAGGGCTTCATGCTCTCGGCTGTTCTCGTGCAGATGGTGCCGCTGCTCACTTTGGTCGGCCTCGGCGGCGCCTCGGTGCCGGTCGCCAGCCTGTTTGGCCCGTCGCAAGTGGCAAGCAGGCTGGTCAACATGCTGTTTGGCCGCGGCCTGCCGCAGACATCGCTGGCGCTCGGCGCGACCGCAGGACTGGCCGGCGGCCTCGCGGTGCTGCTGATGGTGGCGCCCTCCGTTGCCGGCGCCATGCTGTTTGCCGTGCTCTTCGGCTTCGGCTCGGGCCTGATGAGCATTGTCGGCGGCACGCTGCCGCTCGAATTGTTCGGCCAGCAACGCTACGGCTCCTATGTCGGCTGGATCACGGCGGCGCGCCAGTTCAGCTCCGCCTTCGCCCCATTCGGCCTGACCCTGATGATATCGGGCCTGGGCGTTTTCCCGGCCTTGTGGCTCAACGTCGTGGTCGGCCTGGTCGGCATCGCCGCCTTCGCCGCCGTCGCGTTGATCAGCCGGCAATCGCGCAACGAAACGGGCGGCATGGCCGATGCGGCTGCGCCGGGCGGCGCGGACAGTGTCACGGCAGCGCCGGATTACATGTCAGGCGCCCGTCTGAAAACGCTGAACTGAAAGGGCTGAGAGGAACCCCATGGCGTCACATGCAGGTGGTCGATTGTGCGAACCAGTGCAAAGCCGGCTCCAAGGACTTGGGCGAGCGTGCTTGCATCGTATCGTTGAACGGGCAGGCCGCTGCATTTCTCCGGTCCGTCGAGGGCGAACGTCGCGATAATCGCGTGGCCGTTTGGGGCGAGGGCCCGCCTGAGCGTGAAGAGGTAAGCATCACGATCCGCTTCGTCGACCATGAAATGGAAGGCAGCCCTGTCATGCCAGACATCGTAAAGTCGCCTCGGCGACCAGGCGCGAATGTCGGCAACGATCCAATCGACGTGCCCGCCGGTCCCAGCCAGTCGACCGCGCGCCGCAGCGAGCGCCGCCGCGGACAGATCCAGGACAGCGACGTCCTCGAAGTGTTGTTCTTGAAGCTTATCCACCAGCCGGGAGGCGCCGCCCCCCACGTCGACGATGGCAGAGCCGCGCTCGGCAATCTCCTTGATCAACGAAAGAGAGGGCTCGGGAATATCCTGGAACCAACTGACGCCGTCCTCGCGCTTCGATTCATATGTTGCGTTCCAGTGCAACTGCGATGCCTCTTCCTCCATCGGGCCGGCCCCCATTTTTGGTGACACCGTCCAGCATATCAGTCGCGGTGGCCGGCCGGCGATCAATTTGTGGAAGCACGATTGTTGAGACCGGCAAGGATTGATCCTGCAGGCTCCATTCCCGCCAAGGCACAAATTGCTGCCAGCCGAAATCGCGCGGAAGTGCCAACCGATATTGCGCTACCTTTCCCCCGGCAGTCGCGGTAAATGCGGGGATGACCGATCCCTGCGCACCGATCGTCAAGGCCATCGTCGTCGCCGCCGAACCGGCCAAGGTCTGGCGGGTGCTGACGACGCCTGGGATAATCCCGCAATGGATGTCCGATGAAGAGCTGACCGTCAGCCTGGAGGGGCATGCGGGTGGCCCAATCGTGATACGGGGGCTGCTGCACGGCATGGCGTTCGAGAACCGTGGCATCGTCCGCGCGTTCGAGCCGCAGCGGCTGTTCTCCTACAGTTACTGGAGCACGCTGTCGGCCTCGCGCCTGGCGGACGTGCCCGAACACCATACGCTGGTCAGTTTCGCCCTGGCGCCGGCGGATGGAGGAACGCTGCTGACGCTGACGCTCAGCGACTTCGCCGAGCCGTCGATGCGCCCACACGCCAATCTCTACTGGGGGCCGACCTTGCAGATCCTGAAGGCGGTGTGCGAGCGATGCTGAAAACGGAAGGAGCTGGCGCCATGTGCCAAGGCGGGTCAGCTTCCGATGCTACGCTACAAGGTTACAGGAGTTGTACAAAGGCATCGTCAGACCTTGGAGCCAGCCGCGCGAGCTGCCTGTATGCGTGGGTTCACTTTGTTCCCACGCGACTGACGAATTTTGAGCGCAGATTCGCTATTTTGCTTTACCTGCTGCCGCAGATAATCGATCTCTGAGGCGCTGAATTGGGCTGGCCCCGGCTCGCGCTCCGTAGTCTTTGTCTTGGCCCCATTGAGCGAGAAAATTCCCTTCAGGCTCTGTAAGACATTGTAAGTCATGACCGATTTCCTCTTTCAAGAGGCCGGAAATCTCCCCCGAATATACCGATGAAAGCACATCCACCGTCGCCGGCGCAATGGGGAGCCGGAAGTTTACGCCGTGATTAGTTGACAATGTCGTAATGGCGGCCACGGTTCCACCGCCTCTAACAATGTGGCTTCGGAGGGCCGCTATCGTGCCGCCAAGCGTACAGTTATCATCAGCTATAATATAGGCGCAATCTTGTCGCACTGCACCATCAAACACCGGCTGCCATAGAAATCGTGGAAAGTTTCCCAGCCTGGTGCGGCCAGGCCTCGCGGTTTCAATGATCTCTTGATCGATATTCCCCCCTAGCTCATTGGCCAGGTATGCTGCAAACGCGAACGGAATAGCATTCGTTGGCTTCAACGGGTGTTGCCCCGTGCTGTCCAGTGGGTTGAATTCAGGATGGGGCACCACGACCAGTGCTGGGCGGCCTATTTTCATCACTGCGTCAGCAATAAGATCAAGTGCCGGCTGAGCCACGGATTGTTCGACCAAGTCAGCCGCAGCTTCCTCGTCAAATTCCCTTTTCGCACGATTGTACTTTTCAGTACCTTGCGCTGCCTCTTTGGCCGATGCCCTGAATGTGCCCTTGAGTTGATCCCATCGGCAATGGACAAAAACGTCCTCGGGTTCATCGGCGCCCCAAGGCTCCCTCTTATGTTGCCCCATCGCCAAGACTTTACTTACGACTCAACCAATCATCCTCTATCGCACAATTACTAGGCGGAGTGAAAGCGCTGGGTGTCTCGTAGGTTTGCTACTAGTTTTTGCTCCTTTCGCGCTTTCGTCGAGCGATGTTGTTGCCAATAACCTCAAACGCGCCGTTGGACCGGTCGGTTTCCAGCAGCGTGGCGCTTGGCCAAAGCCCGGATCCGGTCGGCGACCTTGCTGTCGACCGGGTTGTAGACGGTCAGGTTCAAATCCGGCCGGCCGTCGACCGCGAAGGATGAATATTCCAGTTCGATGTCGCCAAGTTCCGGATGCTTCAGGCGCTTTGTCCCGTCGCCATGGGCGAGCACGTCGTTCTCCTGCCACAGCGCGGCGAACTCGGCGCTGCCGCCGCACAGTTCGTCCACCAGTTGGGTGACCTCGGAGACCGCGCCGGCGCGTGCCGCGTCGGCCCGGAATGCGCCGACCACGAAACGGGCAAGGTTTTCCCAATCGTGCTGCTTGGCGCGGATGTGGGGCGTGAGGAACATGAAGCGCAATATGTTGCGCCGGCCGGCGGGGATGGTGCCGTAGTCGGTCAGCACGATCTCGGCGGCGCGGTTCCAGGCGACGACGTCCCATGTGGCGGTCTTGACCAAAGCCGGGCTGGCCTCGAGCGTGTCGATGAGGCGCTGCAGCCGGGGGCTGACGCCCTCGTCGCCCCGGTAGCGGACCTCGGGCGGGCGGCCCAGCCCGAGCATGAACAGATGTTCGCGCTCCGCCTCGGTCAAAAGCAGCCCCTTGGCGATGCGGTTCAGCACATCGGCCGAAGGCGCGCCGCCACGGCCCTGTTCCAGCCATGTGTACCAGGTCGGGCTGATGTTGGCGCGCTGGGCGACCTCTTCGCGGCGCAGCCCCGGCGTGCGCCGGCGCCCGGAAAAGCCGAACGAGGCGGGATCGAGCCGGGTGCGGCGGTCTTTCAGGAAGGCAGCGAGAGAACCGGGGGTGGGCATCCTGTTAGCCATTATACCATAATAACATCACTACTTTAATGGAATAATAGACCGGAGATACTGCGCGGGCAATTGTGCAGGAGATTTTGCATGCGCATCTTTTTGACCGGCGCCACCGGCTTCATCGGCTCGGCGATCGTTCCCGAACTCATCCAGGCCGGCCATCAGGTGGTCGGCGTCACCCGTTCCGATGCCGGCGCCGAGGCGCTGGCGGCCGCGGGCGCCGAAGTGCATCGCGCAACCCTCGAGGATCCGGCAAGCCTGCGCAGCGGCGCCGCCGAAGCGGACGCCGTGATCCACACCGCGTTCGACCATGATTTCTCGCGCTTTGCCGAAAACTGCGAAAAGGACAAGCGCGTGATCGCAGCACTCGGCCAGGCATTGGCCGGATCCGACCGGCCGCTGGTGATCACGTCGGGCGTCGGCATGGGCAGCCCCGGACATGGCCAACTGGCGGTCGAGGACGTCTTCAACGCCAGCCACCCCAATCCACGCGTCGCCTCGGAACTCGCCGGCAATGCCTTGCTGGAGGCCGGCATCAATGTGTCGGTCGTGCGCCTGCCGCAGGTCCACAATCCGATCAAGCAGGGGCTGATCTCGCCGCTCATCGAGATCGCGCGCCAAAAGGGCGTCTCGGCCTATGTTGGCGAAGGCCGCAACCGCTATTCGGCGGGGCATCTCTTCGACGCCGCCAGGCTCTACCGGCTTGCCGTCGAAAAGCGCCAGCCGGGTGCGCGCTACCACGCTGTCGGCGAGGAAGGCGTCGAGGTGCGCGAAATCGCCGAGGCGCTTGGGCGGGGCCTGAAATTGCCCGTCGTCTCGATCGCGCCCGAAAAGGCGGCGGAGCATTTCGGCTGGATGGGAATGTTTGCCCCCATGGACCTGCCAGCCTCCAGCGCGCTGACCCAGGCACGGCTCGGCTGGCATCCGATCGGCCCGACGCTGATCGCCGATCTGGACGCCATGCGGTATTGAGGGCCTGCCGCCGCCTCAGCCAGGGCTGACGGCATAGCGCAAGTGGATGAGCCCATGCGCCAGCGTTTGGCAACTTGTCAGCGACAGCTGCATCTTGCCGGCGAGGCCGTTTTCGCCGAACTCGACAAAACCCTGGTTTCCCGCCCGCGCATCGAGCGCGGGCGCCACCAGAAGGCTGAGTTCATCGACAAGCCCTGCGGCGAAGAAGGAGCCGTTGATGCCGGCGCCGCCTTCGAGCAGCAGCCGGCGGATTGCGAGCTCACGCCCGAGCACGTCGAGCATGGCGGCGAGATCGATCTCGGCCGTTTCCGACACGACATAGGAGACGCCGTCGGCGGCAAGCTCGGCCAGATGGCTGTCGGAGACGTCACGCCCAAGCAGCACCACGACATGGTCGCCGCCGACATCCGGCTTGGCGAAATGCAGCTTGCCGGACGCATCGAGCGCTACCGCATAGGTGCCCGCGTCGCGTTGCGCGAAATGATACGGCCGCTCGACCTTGCCGATCCGCGCCGGTGGGTGCGCGCCGGCCCTGCTCATCTCGGCCATGGTGACCCGGCCGACGATCCAGGCGTCGCCCTGGAGATCGCCGTGGATGCGCTCATAGAGGCCTGACCACTCGGCCCGGGTTCCGTCCGGGCTGGCGGTGTAGCGGCTCGGATGAAGACCGCCGTCGAGCGAGGCGAGCATATGGCAGATGACGTACGGCTTCATGGTTCTCCAGGACGGACCGATCTTCGGGAAGGGACTGAGCTTCAGGAATTGCTCAAGGGTCAAACTAGGGCCGCGGCCGCCGGAATGGAAGCCGGGCCGGTCGGTCCGTCCAAAATTCCGACAATTCCGACAATTTCGCCTCCGGCGCTGTTATATCGATGTTGCACAAATGGTTGACCCTGGGTTAGCATCCTCTTGCTGATGCCGATGGGAGGCAGTTTTTGCAACGGCGATCAGCTGGAGCGGCAATGCGCTTCCCGCGCAAGGAGGATGCTCCAACACTTTGAACCGACGCATGATCCTTCCTGAAACCGTCCCGGTTTCCGGGGCGTGCGTTCTTGTGGAGGATCAACCATGAACAGACGTGAATTCCTGATGACGTCCGTGGCCGCGGGCGCGATGGTGCTTGCCGCACCTTCGGCATTCGCCGAGGACAAGCTGACCATCCTGGGCTCGGTGCCCAATCTCGGCTTTCCGTTCTTCGTGCACATGCTGAACGAGATCAAGGCCGAAGCGCAGGCGCAAGGCGTCAACCTGACAGAAAGCGACGGCCAGAATTCGGCCACCAAGCAGACCGCCGACATCGAGGCGGCGCTGGTGCAGAAGGTCAACGCCATCGTGATTTCGCCGCTCGACGTCAACGCGCTGGCGCCGGCAATCGAGGAAGCGGTCAAGGCCGGCGTTCCCGTTGTGACGATCGACCGCCGCGTCGACGGTGTCCAGGGCATCCTCGCCCATGTCGGCGCCGACAATGTCAAGGGCGGCGAGGCGGAGGCGAGCGCAATGGTTGCGGCGTTCCCCAACGGCGCCAAGCTGTTCCACCTGCAGGGCCAGCCGGGTGCCGGTCCGGCGATCGACCGCAACAAGGGCGTGCACAATGTGCTCGATCCCCTGAAGGACAAGTACCAGATCATCTTCGAGCAGACCGCGAACTTCGCCCGCGCAGAGGCGCTGTCGGTGACGGAAGCCGGGCTCGCCGCCAATGGCAAGCCGGACGCCATCATCTGCGCCAATGACGACATGGCGCTCGGCGCGCTCGAAGCCTGCGCGGCGCGCAACTTCACCGACGTCAAGATCTACGGCTTCGACGCGCTGCCGGAAGCGCTGGTTGCCGTGCGCGATGGCAAGCTCGCCGGCACGGTCGAACAGTTCCCCGGCCAGCAGTCGCGCACCGCCGTGCAGATCGCGGTCGCCTACGCCAAGAACAAGACCGAGCCGAAGGAGAAGCTGGTGCTGTTGACGCCGATCGTCATCGGCAAGGACAATCTCGACAAGGCCGAGAGGTTGAGCGAGACGAAGTAGGGGCTGATCGGTGAGGCCGGTGGGACAGCGCGCCCTTCTGCCCTGTCGGGCGCAGCCCTTCGCTGTCGCTCGGGGCGTTCGTCGTTCGGAAAGCCAAGCAATTGGCTTCCCGTCCGCTTCGCGGACCACGTCTCAGCCCCCTCGTGGGGGGCGTTGTCCCGCTGCCTGCCGCACCACGGGAGCAGCCCTTGCCGCCTGAAGCCGCGCCCGTCCTGCTTGCCGTCGAGGGCGTCACCAAGCATTTCGCCGGCGTCACCGCGCTGAGCGACGTCTCGCTCGACATCCGCCCCGGCGAAATCCTCGGCCTGCTCGGCGAAAACGGCGCGGGAAAATCGACACTGTTGAAGATCCTGTCGGGCGTCATGCCGCCGTCCAGCGGGCGCATCACTTTCGACGGCGCCGACTACGCGCCATCCAGTCCGCAGGATGCCAAACAGCTCGGCATCGTCACCATCTACCAGGAACTCAGCCTGATCCCGACGCTGACGGTGGCGGAGAACATTTTCATCGGCCGCGCGCCGGTCGGACCACTGGGGCTGGTGAGCTGGCGCAGGATGGAGCAGGATTCGCGCGACATCATCGCCCGTGTCGGCCTTTCCATCGATCCGATGACGCCGGTCTCCGCCCTGTCGGTGGCCGAGCAGCAACTGGTGGAGATCGCCCGCGCCCTGTCGCTCAAGAGCCGGCTGATCATCATGGACGAGCCGACCTCGGCGCTGACCGAGACCGAGGTGCAGCGGCTGTTGTCGATCATGGGCCGGCTGCGCCAGGACAAGGTCGCCATCATGTTCGTCACCCATCGGCTTGAGGAGGCCTCGGCCATCTGCGACCGCATGACGGTGCTGCGCGACGGCCGGCTTGCCGGGCATCTCGACCGCGACAAGGGGCGGCCGATCCAGTTGCCGCGGATCATCGAGAAGATGGTCGGCCGCGCTGCCTCCGAACTCTATGCAAGGCCGTCGCAGCGCGCGGTGGCCGGCGATGTCGTACTGTCGGTGCGCGGCTTGCGCACCGTGCGTGATCCCGAGGCGCCGCATGCCATCGTGCTCGACGGCGTCGACGTCGACGTCAAGGCAGGCGAAATCCTCGGCGTTGCCGGCCTTGTCGGTTCAGGCCGCACCGAGCTGGCGCGCGCCATTTTCGGCGCCGACCGCATCGCCGCGGGAACCATCACGCTGGACGGCAAACAGATCGCGCCGGCCTCACCGGCGGATGCCATCGCGCTCGGCATCGGCCTGGTGCCGGAGGACCGCAAGCATCAGGCGATCTTTGCCGCGCTCGGCATCCTGCCCAATTTCTCCGTCGCCTCGCTCGGCACGTTCAGCAACGGCTTCGGCTTCATGGCCGAGCGGCGCGAGCGCGACGCGCTGTCGGGTTTCAGGAAAATGCTGTCGATCCGCATGGCCTCGGCCGAGCAGGCGATCGAGGGCCTGTCGGGCGGCAACCAGCAGAAGGTCATCCTGGCGCGCTGGCTGGCGCGTGACCCGAAAGTGCTGATCGTCGACGAGCCGACGCGCGGCGTCGATGTCGGCGCCAAGGCGGAGGTGCATCAGATCCTGGTGCAACTGGCGGCGCGCGGCATCGCGGTGATGATGATCTCGTCCGAGCTGCCCGAAGTGCTGGCGGTGTCGGACCGCATCGTCACCATGCGCCGGGGCCGCATCACCGGTGAGATGCCGGGCGTCGAGGCAAACGAGGAAAAACTGATGGAACTGATGGCGCTCGACAGCCAAGATGCGCTTGGGCAGGATGCGGAGGATCAGGCGCGATGAGCATCGCCGAACAGCAGAACCAGCGCGGTGGCGCGACGATCGCGCGGCTGCTGATGAGTTTCGGGCCGCTGCTGTTCCTGGCGGCGCTGGTCGTCGTCTTCACCGTGCTGAAGCCGAGTTTCATCGACCCGATCAATCTGTTCAACATCACGCGGCAGATCTCGATCACCGGACTGATCGCGCTCGGCATGACCTTCGTCATCCTCACCGCCGGCATCGACCTGTCGGTCGGCTCGCTGCTGGCCTTCTGCGGCATGGTCGCCGCCGTCGTCGCCAAGGGCGGCGCGGCCAACACGCTGTCGCTGTCGACCTCAGGCACGCAGGGCTATGGCTGGTTCGCGGCGCTGCTGGCCGCCGTCATCGTCGGCGCCGCCGCCGGCGGCGTGCAGGGGCTTGCCATCACCCGGCTGAAAGTGCCGCCCTTCGTCGTCACGCTGGGCGGGCTGACGGTGTTTCGCGGGCTGACGCTGACCATCTCCAATGGCGGCCCGATCTCCGGTTTCGACGCCTCGATGCGCTGGTTCGGCACGGGGCTGATCGGCCCGGTGCCGGTGCCGGCCATCATCTTCGCCATCGCCGCGATCCTGTGCCACATCGTGCTGCGCTACACGCGCTACGGCCGCGCCGTCTATGCCGTCGGCGGCAATGCAGAGGCGGCACGGCTCTCGGGCCTGCGCGTCGACCGCATCCTTGTCTCGGTCTATGTCATCGTCGGCTTCTTCGCCGGGCTCGCCGCCTTCGTGCTGTCGGCGCGGCTCAATTCTTCCGAGGCGGTCGCCGGCATCGGCTATGAGCTGACGGTCATTTCCGCCGTCGTCATCGGCGGCACCTCGCTGTTCGGCGGCATCGGCTCGGTCGGCGGCACCGTGGTCGGCGCGGCATTGATCGGCGTGCTGCAGAACGGGCTGCAGTTCAACAATGTCTCGTCCTACACGCAAAGCATCGTGATCGGGCTGATCCTGATCCTGGCGGTGGCGTTTGACCGGTGGCTGAAGTCGCGGGTTCGGCGATAGGGCTTCTTCCTTCTCCCGCAAGGGGGAGGAAGAACCATCTATTCCGGCAACTTCTCCTCAACAATCCGCGCCGAACCCGCCATCACCTGCCCGGCGTGGTCGGACCGCGGCACGACCATCCATTCCCGGCCCGGTTGCAAAACGATCTGGCCTTGCTAGAAAGGCGTGGGGCGGGTGGCATCGTGAGAGACCTCATGTTTGCCGATATCATCAGGCCGATCAGCTTGAGTTTTTCGCTGCTGCGGCGCTTCTGGCCGCAGCTTGTCGCGCTGGTGCTGGCCGGGGTGCTGGCCGGCGATCTCCTGCTGCAACTGGCGGCGAAAGTGGCGCTCGCCGATCATTTCGCCGGGCTCGCCATGCTGACGCTGGTGGCGCTGGCGCAACTGGTGGTGACGGTGGCGATGTTCCATGTGCTGCGCCCCGGCCTACCGCATCTCCTGGCCGCGCAGCGCGGCGCCGACAAGGCCGCGAAGCAGCAGGACACTGACGATCGGCGTGGCTCGCGGCTGGTGCGCATGATCACCATCGCGCTTTTGCCTTTCTTCGCCTACTACGCGGCCTGGGGGTTCCTCGGCGATATCGTGCGGCAATATTCGCGCGCCACGCTCGACCAGGCCGATTTCGGCCAGGCTGGAAATGTGCTCGACGTGCTCGATTCGCGCTGGCTGCTGATCTCGGTGGCGGTGTCCTGGCTGATCCGCCGGCTGGCCAAGTTCATGCAGACGAAAACGAAGGCCGCGTCGTTCTGGCAGATCGTCGTGGTGATCTGCGAGACCAACTGGATCTTCGTCGGCCTCTATGTGATCAGCCGCTGGAAGGACACGGCGCTGCAATGGCTGATGAGCCGTTCCTTCTGGTCGGTATTTCAGGCGGCGGCCGACGGGCTGGCGAGCCCGGTGCCGGTGGCGACGGCGGCCCCGATGGTGCCGGTCGAGATCACCTCGATCGCGCCCTCGACGGTCGCCGTCAACCTGTTCTTCTACATGCTCCTGCCGCTGATCTGGCTGGTCATGGCGGCGCTGATCTACGGCTACGACGTGCGCGACGATGCCGCCCTGATGCGCGTGCATAATCGCGTGGAGCGTTTCGGCGCGCGCTATGCAGGCCTGCCGAAATTCCTGCGCGACTTCGTCGAGCATTTCATCGCCGGCTACCGCTCGCGCTATCTGCCGATCGCCAACGGCGTGCGGCTGACGGTGAGCTCCAGCCTGCTGCTTCTGTGCACGCTGATCATCGGCTATCGCCTTATCGACTGGGGCGCGGCCTGGCTGTGGCTCGGCGCGACGCGGCTGATCGGGCCGCACGAGCTCGATGTCTGGCAGATTTTCTCGCACGGCGTGACGCTGCTGTTCGGCAGCCCGTTCCAGGATTCCTCCACGGGCATTTTGATCGAGCCGATCAGGATATGCTTTCTGGCGGCGGTGCTGGAGACGGCCTTTTCGCTGAGCTCCCTTCGCCCCGTTCACGGGGGGAACGTGCCGGCAGGCGATGAGGGGCAGCGCTGACGCGAAAGAACCGAGCTTGGATTCGCGATGCCTGCGCCGACCGCGACGTTATGCAAGTCAGCCGCTTGCCGGAGCGTCGGCCCTCATTGCGCTGCCGGGCATTTCTCCCCGCATAGTGACGGGGTGAAAGTAGCTATTTCGGCGGCCGCTGAAAGCGCAGGTACCATGGGCGCTCACTGCCCAGGCCAACAGCTGGCCGGATCGTCTTGATGGCATCCTCGGGCACTATGAAAGTGTCGCCGATGGTGAGGACGTCGCCCCTCTTGGCGCCGGAGAAGATCGCCGAGGTGCAGGTCATCAGGCCCGCCGGCAGGCTGACGCCGCTGATGAAATCCGGCAGCCAGCGGCGACCGGCGGCATCGGTCAGCATCAGCTTGCAGCCCAGCCACTGCTTTTGCAGGTTGGGATCGCCAATGGTGACGGTGAAAGTGGCGATGACGGCGAAGGCGTGGTCGGGCAGGCGGCCAGCCTTGCCGCCGCGCAGATCGGCCAGTTTCCAGTCACTGCCGCCGAACGGCGCTGACTGGCCGAAATCGACATCCCGGGCGATGAGGTCCTCGCCATGCAGCCATTCGCGCAGGCTGTCATAGCACGTCTCGGCCAGCGTCAGCGGCAGCAGGATGGCAAGCGCGACAAGGCTGCGCCGCCGCCATTTCCTCTCGCGCCGCGGGTCCTCGCTGGCGATCGGTCCAGTAGCGGTAGACACGGCGCTCATGACTTGCCTTGAGGTGGCTGGGCCTGCGGGGCGTCAAGGTCGTATTGCGGCAGAACATCCGCCGGCTGGCCGTCGGCGCCTGTCGGCAGTCCATCGAGGCTGATGCGCGCCTGGGCGTCGAGCGGGCCGAACTGGCGCGCCGATATCAGCAGGCTGGCGCCGCGAATCTGGTCGGACGGTATTTCGAACACGAACAAGCCTCGCTTCTCCAGGCCCGGGTCGACGCCATGCGGCGGCATGTCCTGGCGGTAGCCGAGCCGCTCCGTCTGGCGGTAGCGCAGCCCGGTCGGGCCTTGCCAGGTGCCGTCGGCAATCGTGGTGGAGGCGGCGGTGGCGGTGAGATTGGTCGACACCACCGCCCACAGGCCGCTGGTGGTCAGAGACTTTTCCTGGCCGAACTGGTTGGTCTTGAGCTGGCGGGCAAAGACGACCTTGTCGAGCCGGACATCGAAGCTGCGCGCGCGCACGGTGTCGTGCATGGCGCCATCGACCGGGATCGGCGCGGTCAGGTCGGCATAATGCGGCTTCGACACCTGCATGCCGTAGCTCAGCGCCACGGTGCTGGCGAGGATGACGAGATTGCCGAGGATGCGGATTCTCATGGGCCGGTTCCCGGCGCCGGCACGTCGGCCACCGGCAAGGTGATGGTGCCGAGCCGGTAGGGATTGAACCAGCCGGGCGTGCCGTAGAGGTTGTCGCGCGGCTTGAAGATCTCGGCGGTGACGCCGAAGCTAAGGTTGGCTGGGACAGCCGCCTCGCCGGCCAGCGGCCAGACATAGGCCATGCGCTCGGTCATGCCGGGATGCAGTTCCGGCGTCAGTGTCCCGTCGCGCGTCAGCGCGATCATCGGCATGGGGTCGGCCAGGGCGAGGCCGTCCGGCTTGAAGACGTCGAAATAGGCCTTGTCGGATCGCGCCGTGCGGTTGGTCATGTCGGCCTCCAGCACCAGCGCCTTCTGACCGGGCTTCAAGAGCACGCCATAGGTCCTGGCGTGGCTGACATAGGCGCGCACCGGCCGGATGCGCCAGCGCCCGGCATCGGTGGCGGTGTCGAGCGGCAGCAGCGGTGGGGTGTGAGCGGGGAGGGCCCCGAAGGCGCCCATCAGGCCGGCGACGAACAGCGCCGCGATGGTTCCCGCGCCGGCCGTTATCCAGGTTTGAACTTTTGAGCGGGCAGTCCTGAACATTCCAAATCATGCACGTCGAACAGCCACCCACGCACAATCTAGAAAGAAACAGAACCGATTGGAACCCGCAAATGGTTGGTCCAGCATGGCCGGTCTTCAGGCCGCTTCGCGCGCCCACAGGCGATGGCCGTAGCGGCGGAAGAAGCGGGCGACAAGACGCTGCTGCCTGGCCCGGACGAGGTCGGCCAGTCGCCGTTCCTGGCGCCAGCGCGGCAGGTTGCGCCAGCAGGCGATGAAACGGGCAGTGTCCTCGATGGCCTCGCGCGCCGACAGCGCCGGGCCGATCGCCGCCAGGAACAACGGTTCGGATTGTTTCAATGCGTCGATGACGGCCTTGCGCCGGAAATGGTCCTGGCGAGCCTGCGCGATGCCGTTGCGGCGGATCGCCTCGAAGGCTTCAAGCAGAGCAGGGCTGTCGCCGGTGTAACCGCAGGCGCGGGCGAAATCGGCGGCATCCATCATTGCTCCCGGGTCTGGTGCGACAGGCGACTCACGCTTGTGAGTTTACATAAGCATAACTCAAAAAATGAGAAAGGGAAACTTTTGGGAAAGTGTTAAAACTGCGACTCGACTCGCAGCTCAAAACGCAGGATTATACGAACAAATCAGGAACAAATGGGATGGAGCGGCAATGGCATTGCCAGGCAGCAAACCAGTCATCGCGCATGTCGTCTCGATATCGGTCGAGTGCGGCGATTGCGGCCGCAACAGGTGGTGGAAACCGGAGGAGCTCCGGCGTTTCGGGGTGACGGGCAGCACGCCGCTGGCGGAGCTTTCTGGACGCATCGTCTGCTCGGCCTGCCGCGCCGACGGGCTTCCGGGCACGGCGATCTCGATCCAGGCGGCCTTCATCGACGAACGCCAGCGTGTGCGCAGCGAGGCGCAGATGCTGAGCGAGCGCGAGGTGCTGGTGGAAGGGGCGAAGCGGGCTTAAGCGGCTGGTTTTCCCTTCACCCGCAGGCGAGAAGGGAGGGAAGCACTTTTCCTAATACCCCAGCAATTCCTTCAGCGGAATAACCCGCCAGACATGCTTGATCGCATAGCGGTTGAAGGTCAGCGTCTTGGGTGGATTGTACTGCTCGACCACCAGTTCGCCCGCCGTGCGCTTGACCAGCTTCTTGATGAAGGCCTTGCCGTTGCGCTCGTTTTCTTCCGGAAAGGTCTCGATCACCACATGGTCGCCGGGGATCGCGTCGCGGCCGCCGCAATAGATGAGGTCGCCGGGTTCGTAGCGCGGCACCATGGAGTCGCTCAGCACATGCAGCGCGAACACCTTGGGCAGGTTGCGCACGCCCGGCGGGCGCTGGACGTAGCCGGCGGGCTCGCCGTTGAAGGTGAAGTCGCCGTCATCGCCGCCGACCGCGGCTCCCAGCACCTCGATATCCATTGAGCCGGCTGGCATCGGGCCGGCATCGGTGACGATCTCGGCATCGGCCACAGGACCGGCGTCGTCGAGGAAGACAACCTGCCCTTGGCCGAGCGCGACCGGGTCGACGCGCAGGAAGGCGGCGGTCTTCAACAGGTTCTCGGTCTTGGGCAGGTTGCGGCCGGTTTCCCAATTGCCGACGGCCGCGACATCGGTGTCGTTGTGCTCGGCGATATGGCGCATGACCAGCCCGCGCTGCTTGCGCGCCTGACGTATCGCCGCCCCGACCTTGATCGACAGTTCCGTTTTGGCCATGGCACCCATGTGAGCGATGAAAGCGGCTCTCGTCTATGAAAGAATGGCTTGCATCTTGTTTTGAGTTATGCTTATATCTGTCCATGCAGAACCTGTCCAGCTTTCGTGGCGCGGTAGCGCCAGTCTCCCGCGAGGCCAGCCCGGCGACCGATGTCGCCGCCCATTCCCTTTCGCCCCGGCCATCCTCCCTGGCCGCGGCGAAGCCCGGGCGCTTTGACGCCTCGGGTCCGGCCCGCCCGTCCCCGGCGGCCGGAACGGCCGGAGCCGCCGCTCCCCTCGGCTCCGGCCCCCAATTCGACCGGTCCGCTGCCGGTCCCTATGCGCGCTCCTGCATCCGCACGCAGGACGGCACCGTGTTCGAGCCGATGACGGGCAGGGCGGTTCCGGCTCCCGACAGGGAGCCGGCGGCGGCGCGGCTGGCACGCCTGACCGCCGGGCACTCGATCCGCTCCGGCTGATCCGGCCCGCGAGCCGGCTTTCGCCCCGAACACCCTGACCGTGGCCCGGACCGGGCCTGAACCCTGACGCCTGGCCGACGGCGCGCTTGCAAGCGCGGCGAAGGCGGACCCCTGGATGGAGCCTGGAATGGCAAGCTACAGCGACGCCGAACTGCAAGAGATCGCACACTGGCTGAAGGAGGGGCTTTCGGCCTCGAGGATCGCGGCGGCGTTCAGCGCGCTGCGCGGCAGTCCGGTCTCACGCAACGCCATCATCGGCATCGTCCACCGCAACACCGTGCTCGGCGCGATCGGCTTTGCCAATGGCCGGGGGATGCCGCCGGCCGCGAGACAGGCCGCCGGCGAGCAGGCAATACGCAAGCCGGCGTCCGCAAAGCGGGCAAATGGCAAGGCCAGCGGCGAGGCGGGGGCGCAAAAGCGCGCCGGCGTCGATGCCGTCGAGGACGCGCGCAAGAACAAGGCGCGGACCAGGCGCGATTCCTCGCCGGCCTGGCTGCCGCCACGCCTCTTCGTCCGCGAGGTGGGCGTGCTGATCGCCGATGGCGAGGCCTACCGTCTAGAGGTGCCCGCGCCCCAGCGTGGACCGATCGGCCGCCAGCCGCATGGCGTGGCGATGCGCTTCATCGATTGCCTGTTCGACCGCTGCCGCGCGCCGCTCGACCTGGCGCTGGAAGAGAACCCGGAGAACGACGCGCCGGGCGGCCGGCCTGGCGCCGACATGCTGTGCTGCGGCATGCGAACCAAAGGGCGGAAAAGCTACTGCGTCTACCATCAGGCGCGGTTTCAGCGGCG
>NZ_PNOT02000007.1 GCF_002879535.1 Mesorhizobium intechi | reverse complement strand
GTTAATGGCCTGTGGCCTAGCCCTGAATGCGGTTTGGCATCAGGCATTCGAGATGCGTCCACGCGCGGACTGGTACGGTGTACCGATGCATTTCCGGCAGAACGAAACGAAATCAAAACGCCAACGATCGTAGTTTCAGGAGCCGGCTCGTCCGTGGATCTGGACGCTGCGGCAATATCATCCGGAAACAGCTTTCAGGCTGCCGGCGCGCGCGGTGTAGGTGTTGGCGCCATTGTCTTCGCTGTGGACATATACATGCAGCGTGTAGCCGATATGCGCCGTCATCAGCGCTTTTGCCCGCTCGACATCTCGATCGAGCGCCGCTTCCATGATCGCGGTGTGGTGCTCGATGGCGATCGCCTCGCGCAAGGCGTCCATAGCCTCGCCATAGCCGTCCTTCAGACCGGCCGCCGCCCGCAATGTCGGTGCCAGGCCGAGAAACCGATGATGCCGACGCAGCTGATCGGCGATCGTCGAGCGGAAGCGGAACAGCCAGTTGGACGTCGCCGCGCTGAGCAGCGCCGCATGGAAGGCCTCGTGGCTCTCGTCCCATTTGTCGACCGCCACATCGGAAGGGTCATCGACCGCGGTCTTGCAGCGCGAGAGCCGATAGTGAGCGGTGACGACCGCGTCCTCCCATTCCCTGCCGCCGTTCGCGATCGATTCCAGGAACAGCGGCATTTCAACAACCATCCTTGCGCGCGCCAGGTCCTCGAGCTCGGCGCGCGACACGGGAGCGACGGCAAAGCCGCGATTGCTGATGGCGGTGACCAGGTGTTCGGCTTCAAGTCGGGACAACGCTTCACGCAGCGGTGTCCAGCCGACGCCGTATGTGCCCCGCAGCGCGCTCAGCTTGAGCGGCGCCCCCGGCATGAGCCGGGTGGTCAGGATATCGCGCCGCAGCAGCTGATAGGCAGCCTCGGTCTTCGTGGAGTTGTTCTGATCGTGCATCGCGATCCGTCCATCATCGGCTTGTGAAAATTATATATGAACAGGAGGCATGGCAAGAATTATATATAATGTTTGACACACGGCGAGGGACTGACCATGATCGCCGCAGTTGCCGTCCTGTGAGCGGCGCCGATCAAATCTGGGAGGAAATGATGTTGAAGTCGAAATCCGCTTGGCTGTCGGGATTGGCCCTGGCAGGCGCATTGATGGTTAGCGCCGGCAGCGCCGCGGCCGATCAGATACGCATCGGCATCGCCAATTTCGGCGAGCATCCGCAGCTCAATGCCGCCATAGCGGGCTTCAAGAAGGCACTGGCGGAAAACGGCTTTGTCGAGGGCAAGGACGTCGTCTACACCGAGAGCCATACCAACTTCGATGCATCCCTGGTGCCGCAGATGATCGCCAAGCTGCAGGCGGAACGGCCCAAGCTGATCTACACCATCACCACGCCGGTCTCGCAGATCGCCAAGAAGGCGCTCGCCGATTCCGGGATTCCGATCGTCTTTGCCGCGGTCACCGATCCGGTGGCGGCCAAGCTGGTGCCGTCATGGGACGCCGGTGACGAAGGCATGACCGGCGCCAGCGATCTGCAGGACGTCGCCGCGGTGATGGCCTTTACCAAGAAGCTGCTGCCGAACGCCAAGCGCTTCGGGGTGCCCTACAATCCGGGCGAGGCCAATGACGTTGCCCTGATCGAAAAGATCAAGGCGGCGGCACCCGCCGCCGGCCTTGAGGTCGTCGAAGTCGGCATCGACAATGTCAATGACATCCAGCAACGCATCGCTTCGCTCGCCGGCAAGGCCGACGTGATCTACGGTCCGGCCTCGAACCTGATCCAGCCGGCGATCGCCGCCGTCTCCGCGGCCGCACGCCAGGCGGGAATCCCGGTCGTCAACTCCGATGACAGCGCGGTCCGCAACGGTACCGTGCCGGCGAGCTTCGCGGTCAATTACACGCAGGTCGGCATGAACGCCGGCAACATCGCGGCCGAGATCCTCAAGGGCAAGGATCCCAAGACGATCGCGCCGTCGCGCCCGGCCTATAAGGACCACATGGCAACGATTTCCCGCAAGGCGATGGCGGCGTTCGGCATCGAGATACCGGCTTCGATGGCCGATTGCGGCTGCATCGTCGACTGACATCGGCGCTGGAAGGGTGACGGCGTCGACGCCGTCACCGTCACCCTTCAGGCCAGGGAGGAACGATGCTCGAGATCCGATCCGCGCGCAAAGTATTCTACAAGGGCCAAGCCGACGAGAAGGTCGCGCTGGACGGCCTCAGCCTGTCATTGGCCACAGGCGAGTTCGGCATCGTCATCGGCTCGAATGGCGCCGGCAAGAGCAGCATGCTCAACGCCATTTCCGGTGCTCTTGTCCTGGATTCCGGCAAGATCCTGATCAATGGCGCCGACGTGACCGCCATGCCGGTGCACAAGCGCGCCACAAGACTGGCGCGCGTCTTCCAGGATCCGATGCGCGGCACCGCCGCCAGCATGACCGTGGCGGAGAACATGCTGCTGGCCGATCTGCGCAGCCAAAAACGCACGCTGCGACAAGGGCTGAACGCCGCGCGGCTCGCCTCCTACAAGGAGCGCCTGTCGATATTGGGCCTCGGCCTTGAAAATCGTCTCGACACCCGCGTCGACCTGCTCTCGGGCGGGCAGCGGCAGTCGCTGTCCCTGATCATGGCCGTTGGCGGATCGCCGGACCTGCTTCTGCTCGACGAGCATACCGCGGCACTCGACCCGCGCACGGCCGAGATCGTCATGCAGGCGACGGTGCGCGCCGTCAACGCGTTGAAGCTGACGACGCTGATGGTGACCCACAACATGCAGCACGCCGTCGACTATGGCAGCCGGGTGATCATGCTCGATGCGGGCCGAGTCCTGCTGGAGGTTAGCGGCGAGGAAAAGGCCAGGGTCACGGTTATCGATCTGATCGGCCATTTTTCCGTCAAGACCGACCGCATGTTGCTGGCGAGCTGACCGTCATGGGCTTGATTCAGGACGTTCTCACCAGCTTTGTCGCGATCATGCCGGTGACCTTGGCGCAAAGCCTGATCCTGGCCTTTGTCGTGCTCGGCATCATGATCCCGTTCCGCATGCTGAATTTTCCCGATCTCACCAGCGAAGGCGCCTTTCCGCTGGGCGGCTGCGTCTGCGGCGTGCTTCTTGCCGCCGGTGTATCGCCGCTGACCTGCATCGTCGTCGCATTCGCGGCCGGCTTCGCGGCGGGCTGCTGCACCGCCTTCATCCATCTGCGCTTCCGCATCCACACGCTGCTGGCGGGCATCCTGATGATGACGATGCTTTACAGCATCAACCTGCGCATCATGGGCAAATCCAACCTCTCGGTTTTCGGCACGCCCGCCGTCTTCGACTGGGTGCCGTTCGCACGGCCGGGTTATCCCGCCAGCAAGATCGTCGTCGCCGGCGTTCTCGCGCTCATCGTCTTCGCGGCGCTCTACATGTTCTTCAGGACCGAGAAGGGGACCGCCGTACGCGCCGTCGGCGCCAATCCCGACATGGCCGAGGCGCAAGGCATCAATGTCTGGGCGGCGACCATCGGCGGTGTCGGGCTGGCGAGCGCGTTTTCGGCCTCTAGCGGCGCACTGATGGTGCAGTCGCAGGGATTTGCCGACGTCAATATGGGACTGGGCATCCTCATCAACGGCCTTGCCGCGCTGATGATCGGGGAGGCGGTCGTCGGCAAGCAGACGGTGTGGCGCCAGCTGCTGGCGCCCTTTGCCGGCGCGATCATCTACTACCAGCTGGTGTCGTTCTGCCTCGCCGCCGGCATGCCGCCTCCCGACCTGAAGCTTGCTACGGGCCTGTTCGTGCTCGCCATGCTTGCCCTGCCGAGCCTCAAGCGCGGCCGGGGACCCGCGCCGGCCCGCGAAGCCATTCGTGAATAATCGGGACAACCAGGGAATGTCACAAATCATGCGTGCACCGCTCGATCTCGCAGCAGTCGAAGCCATGGATGCGGCGGATCCGCTGCGTGCCATGCGCGATCGCTTCATTCTGCCGCAAGGTGTGATCTACCTCGACGGCAATTCGCTGGGTGCGGCGGCGCCCGCCGTCTTCAACGAGCTGCAGAAGGCGGCGACGCAGGAATGGGGGCAGGACCTCATCCGCGCCTGGAACACGGCCGGCTGGTTCGATATGCCGGTCGCACTCGGCGACCAGCTCGGACGGCTGATCGGCGCCGCGTCCGGCCAGACGGTGGTCTGCGACACGACCTCGATCAACATCTACAAGGTGTTGCATGCGGCCCTTGGCATGCGGTCGAATCGCTCGGTCATCGTCGCCGAGGGCGACAGTTTTCCAACCGACCTCTACATGGCCGAAGGCGTGGCCTCGACGCGGCCGGGCACGGTGCTGCGGCTAGAAGGTGTCGACGCGCCCACCATCGAGGAACTGATCGACGAGCGCGTCGCCGTCATCTTGGTCAACCACGTCAATTACAAAACCGGACAATTGCGCGACATGGCCGCGCTGACATGCAAGGCCCATCAGGTCGGTGCCCTGATCGTCTGGGATCTCTGCCATACCGCCGGCGCCTTGCCGGTCGAGCTCGATGCCGCGAACGCCGATTTCGCCATCGGCTGCACCTACAAATACCTCAATGGCGGTCCGGGTGCGCCGGCCTTCATCTATGCCGCGAAACGCCATCATGATGATGTCCACCAGCCGCTGAGCGGCTGGTGGGGCCATGCGCGGCCCTTCGCTTTTGAACAAAGCTACACGGCCGGCAGCGGCATTCGCCGGTTCCTGTGCGGTACGCAGCCGGTGCTGTCGATGCGGGCGCTGAAAGGGGCGCTCGATATCTGGGATGATGTCGACATGGCGGCGGTGCGCAAGAAGAGCATCGCGCTCACCGACCTGTTCATCCAGCTCGTCGAAGCCAGATGCGGCGCCTACGGCCTCGAACTCGAAGGCCCGCGCAACGGCGATGAGCGGGGCAGCCAGGTGTCGTTCCTCCACCCGCATGGCTACCAGGTGATGCGGGCCTTGATCGAGCGCGGGGTGATCGGCGATTTCCGCGCGCCCTCGACAATCCGCTTCGGCTTCACGCCGCTCTATGTCGGTTACAGGGACGTCTGGCAGGCGGTCGAGGTGCTGGAGGATATCCTGCGCACCGGGGCGTGGCAGGAAGCGCGTTTCGCGGTCAAGACGGCGGTGACTTGAGACCTCAGAGCCGGGTGCGGACCGTCCACAGTTCCGGAAACAGCACGACCTCGAGCATCTTCTTCAGGTACGATGCGCCTGAGGTGCCGCCGGTGCCGCGCTTCAGGCCGATGATGCGCTCGACCGTGGTGACGTGATTGAAGCGCCAGCGGCGGAAATAGTCCTCGAAGTCGACCAGTTTCTCGGCCAGCTCATAGAACATCCAGTAGCGCTGCGGATCGCGGTAGACGGTCTGCCAGGCGACCAGGACTTCTTCGTTTTCGCTGCGCGTCTCGCGCCAGTCCGTGCGTCTGGCGTCGGCGCCGATGTCAAACCCGTTGCGCGACAGAAGCAGCAGTGCTTCATCATAGAGCGACGGTTCGGCTAGGATTACCTCCAGCTTGCCGGTGAGGTCCGGCCGGTGCTTGTGGGGTCCCAGCATTGCGAGATTGCGGTTGCCCGCCATGAACTCGATGGCGCGGTATTGCCAGGACTGGAAGCCGGAGGATTGGCCGAGCGCGTCGCGGAATTCGGTGTATTCGCTGGGAGTCATCGTGCGCAGCACGTCCCAGGCATTGTTCAACTGCTCGAAAATCCGGGCGACGCGCGACAGCATTTTGAAGCTCGGCTCTAACCGGTCAGCGCGAATGGAGCGGATGGCGGCGCCGATCTCATGCAGAGCGAGCTTCATCCACAGTTCCGAGGTCTGGTGCTGGATGATGAAAAGCATCTCGTCATGCGCCGACGACAGCGGCGTCTGTGCGTCGAGCACTTTTTCCAGATGCAGATAGTCGCTGTAGGACATGCGCTCCTTGAACGACATCTGTGCGCCTTCGGACGGCGGATCGTAGGGCTCGCTCAATTGTTTTTCTCCGTGCGCAGCCGGAAGCGCTGGATCTTGCCGGTCTGGGTCTTGGGCAAGGCTGCGATGAATTTGATCGAGCGCGGATATTTGTAGGGCGCGATCGTTGCCTTGACGTGGTCCTGCAGGCGCTTGACGGTCAATGCATCGGGCGCCACGCCTTGCACAAGCACGACATGCGCCTGGACGATCTGGCCGCGTTCGCCGTCCTCGGCACCGATGACGGCGCATTCGGCGACATCGGGATGCGACAGCAGTGCCGCCTCGACCTCTGGCGCGGCGATGTTGTAGCCGGCGCTGACGATCATGTCGTCGGAACGCGCGGCAAAATGGAAGAAGCCGTCCTCGTCCTGAATAAAGGTGTCGCCGGTGAGATTCCAGCCGTCGCGCACATACTCCTTCTGCCTTTCGTCGGCCATGTAGCGGCAGCCGGTAGGACCGCGCACCGCCAGCCGTCCGGTCTCGCCGCGCGGCACCTCGCGCATCGCGCCATCAACGATCCGCGCCTCATAGCCGCCCACCGGCTTGCCGGTCGATGCAGGCTTCATGTCGCCAAAACGGTTGGAGATGAAGATGTGCAGCATTTCGGTGGCGCCGATGCCGTCGAGGATCGGCTTGCCGGTCTTCTCGGTCCATTCTTCGAAGACCGGAGCCGGCAAGGTCTCGCCGGCCGATACGGCGACGCGCAGAGACGACAAGTCGGCGCCTTCGTCCATGGCTTTCAGCATGGCGCGGTAAGCGGTCGGCGCGGTGAAGGAAATGGTCGCTTTGTAAGTCTCGATGATGCGGATCATGTTGGGCGGCGTCGCCTGTTCCAGCAGCGTTGCCGCGGCACCGAAGCGCAAGGGGAAGATGGCGAGGCCGCCAAGGCCGAATGTGAAGGCGAGCGGTGGTGAGCCGACGAAGATGTCGTCCGGCGTGACCTGGAGAATTTCGCGGGCATAGGCATCGGCGATGATCAGGAGATCGCGGTGGAAGTGCATCGTCGCCTTCGGCGCGCCCGTCGTGCCCGAGGTGAAGCCGAGCAGCGCGACATCGTCGCGGCCGGTGTTGATGGCGGTGAAGGTGACCGGCTTGTCGAGGGCGGCGCGGTCGAGCTCGGCATCATGGTTGGCGGTGCCGTCGAAGCCGATCACCTGCTTCAGGAACGCGCTGTCCTTGGCGCAGGCGGTCATCTCGTCCATCAACCTGGTGTCGCAAAGCGCGGTGGTGATCTCCGCCTTGTCGACGATCTTGGTCAGTTCGCCGGCGCGCAGCATCGGCATGGTGTTGACGACCACCGCGCCGGCCTTGGTGGCGGCCAGCCAGCAGGCGACCATTGCGGGGTTGTTGGCGGAGCGGATCAGCACCCGGTGGCCTGGCTTGACGCCGTAGTTCTCGACGAGTGCGTGCGCCAGCCTGTTCGTCCAGTCGGACAGTTCCTTGTAGGTGCGGCGGCGGCCATTGCCGATCAGGGCGGTGTGGTCGCCGAAGCCCTTCTCGACGAGCCTGTCGGTCAATTCGACGCCGGCGTTGAGGTGCTCGGGATAGTCGAAGCCGTCAAGCAGGAAATCCGGCCATTGATCCGGCGGCGGCAGGTGATCGCGCGTGAACGTGTCGATATGCGCTGAAGGTCCAAGCATGTCGCCGCCATCCCATTTGCTGCCTGGCCGGTGCGCGAAGCAAACCTGGCCAAGGGGTTGGATATGAAGTTCCTGTCATTCGCGAGAGGCTTCGTGCAGCCAGTTACACTGGTTCGGCGACGCCACCGTAAGGGTGAACATCCGCAGATTTGGGCGGCACAGCGGACCTCCCATTGTCGGCTGTTCAAGGCAGGATCGCACCAGTCGAAATTTGTTTCAAGCCTAAAATGTTTTTGCCCTGAAGCATTGACGCATGGCATGGTGACCGCCATTGCTAGCTCCAAACGCATGCGTTTTTAGGAGAGGGTGCCGATGCCTAGACATCGCATTGCCGATTGGGACAATGCCTACGCCAATGGTGCGAACATCGCCGGCAGCGACCGTTGGCCAGCCGCGTGGGCGGAACCGGCGCAAGCTTTCCGGGCCGCGCTGGCGGCACAGGGCCGGACGCGGCTGGACATCGCCTATGGCGAGCGGCCGCGCAATCGCCTCGATCTTTTCCTTCCCG
Organism: Mesorhizobium intechi; assembly: GCF_002879535.1. GTDB lineage: Bacteria > Pseudomonadota > Alphaproteobacteria > Rhizobiales > Rhizobiaceae > Mesorhizobium > Mesorhizobium intechi. The sequence continues at coordinate 542 of NZ_PNOT02000007.1, read as the reverse complement.
AGGCCGCGCCCAAGGGGCTCGTCGTGTTCATCCATGGCGGTTACTGGCTGGAGTCCGACAAGAGCGACTGGTCGCATCTGGCCAATGGCGCGGTCGGCAGCGGCTTTGCCGTGGCGATGCCGTCCTACACGCTGTGCCCGGACATACGCATCGCCGGCATCGTCCGTGAAATCGGCGCGGCGATCGAAAAAGTGGCGGCGCTGGTCGACGGGCCGCTGATTTTGACTGGACATTCGGCCGGCGGACATCTCGCGAGCCGGATGATGACCACATCAACGCCGCTGCCGGCGAATGTGGCAAAGCGAATACGTCATGTCGTTTCGATCTCGGGCCTGCACGACCTGCGCCCGCTCATGCGCACCGGTATGAACGCCGCCTTGGCGATCGACGAGGCCGAAGCCCAGGCCGAAAGCCCCGCACTGCTGCGGCCCCTGGATGGCGGCTCCATCACCTGCTGGGCCGGCGGTGGCGAGCGCTCGGAATTCCTGCGCCAGAATGCGCTGCTGGCCAATATCTGGACCGGCCTTGGCGCTGTCACCAAC
>NZ_PNOT02000265.1 GCF_002879535.1 Mesorhizobium intechi | reverse complement strand
GTATGTCTTTTATTGCCGACGACGTCGCTACAGTCGCATCAGCCGGCAATTCCATCGCCATTATGCCCGTGGTTGGGCGGCACGGTGCCGAAGCAGCGGTTCTCACGCCGCCTTTCGAACGGGCCAACAGCCGCCTGCGCAGTCGAAAAGCTATTCGGAACGGGCAATGACAATAACGATAGATAGAAACGCCAGCTGGCGCGACATCGCGCGGGTGAGTGAAGGCGAAAACCTGGCGCTTAGCCAGGCAGCGTGGGAGAGGATTGCCTTCGCGAACCAGATCGTGGCGGCCATCGTCGAAAAAGGCATCCGCGCCTATGGCGTCAATACCGGGGTCGGCGCCTTGGCAAGCAAGATCGTGGCGCCTGCCCTGCAAAAAAAACTGTCGCGCAATATCATTCGCAGTCACGCCTGCGGCGTAGGCGACCTCGTGCCGAGACACGGCGTGCGCGCCATCATTGCCGCTCAAGTGGCAAATTTCGCGCACGGCCATTCGGGCGTGAGCCCGGCGATCGTCCGCAATCTGCTCACCTTTATCGAGCGCGACTGCGTTCCCGATGTGCCGTCCCGAGGATCGGCCGGGTATTTGACGCACAACGCACATGTCGCACTGGTCCTGATCGGCGAAGGCAGTGCAACCGTGGCAGGCCGCTCCATGAGCGGGCTCGAGGCGCTGGCTGAAATGGGTCTGGAGCCATTGGAACTTGGCGCCAAGGAAGGCTTGAGCCTGGTCAATGGCACCGCATGCGCAACCGGCCTGACAAGCATCGCCGTGCTGCGCGCCGAGCGTTTGCTTGGATGGGCTGACGCGGCGGCGGCTTTGACGCTTGAAGCCGCGGGCGCGCAAATGCCGGCCTTTGGCGAACAAATCCTGGCGATGAGGCCCTCACCCGGCATTCAAAGCGTGGGTAAATCGCTACGCGGCTGGCTTCATGGCAGCGAACTTGTCGCGCTGGCACACGGCAGTCGCACGCAAGACGCCCTCAGTCTTCGCGCCGTGCCGCATGTTCATGGCGCCGCCCGTGAGGTGCTGGACCGGTCCGTCGAGCTTGTCGACCGCGAATTGGCTGCCGTCACCGACAATCCGGCGGTATTCGGGTCTTTGAACGATCCTCAGGTCGTTTCAGAGGCGCATGCGGTAGCGCCCGCCCTCGGGCAGGCTGCCGACGGCCTGACCATCGCTATGGCTCAGGTGGCTGGAATGAGCGAGCGTCGGATCGATCGTCTCGTCAATCCGCTTGTCAACAATTTGCCGGCCTTCCTTGCCGACGAGGACGGAGCCAATTCCGGCTTCATGATCGCCCAATACACGGCCACGTCGCTCAGCAACGTCAATCGGCGTTTGGCCGCCCCGGCGGCGACCGACGGCGGCGTCACATCCGGCCTGCAAGAGGATTTTCTTGCTCATCCAACCGTCGCAGCCAACAAGCTGCTGGCGGTTATCGACAACGCCGAATACATTCTGGCGATCGAGCTCATGGCAGCCGCGCAGGCCCATGATTTTCTGGCTGGGCGCGGTGCACGTGCGCCTGGTACCGACCTCATCTATCGAATGGTCCGGGACAATATCGCACACTATTGCGACGATCGGCCTCTGTCCCGGGACATGGAAGCCTTGCGCAACTTCATCCGCGAAATGGACGTGCCAGCCTGTCCGCGCCACAGTTCGTAACGCAAATGCTCCGTCCCCTTCGAGAGGCTAGGTCTTCATCGAGTTCGGCTTCAAAGGCTATGCCGGCCGGCGCTCATCGAACGGCATTTTAAAGGACCTCGGTGTCCTCGCCTCTTCCGGGGCAACCCCATCGAGACCGGACGACCGCATTCATTTTAGCAACGGCGAAACAAAGGATCAATTTGCGCGTTGAGGGTGGTCGAAACGCGGGAGACTTTGAAAATGGATCCGGCAACGGCGGCAGTGATGGTTTTGCTCCGGTGCAGCCCGGTGGAGGGTTCTGTCTGCAAACCCGTCGATATGGCGCCAACCATGTATGCGTCGCTCGACTTATGCATGGCTTCGCTGAAGGCTAGGCTGGCAAGCGCTCCGAACGGCGAAACCGTCGGCCGGTGTCGCCCCGTCGATGCCACCGTCACAGATACCTTGCCGGTCGGCTATACAAGGGTTTTTGTGACTCGTGGCCTGGGCGGCGACGCCATCACCAGCACCTACCTCGTCCAGCAAGAGCGTTAGCGCCTCGTTCCCGCTGTCTCGCCTATTTGCTAGATGCGCGTAGCGCCACTCTCTTGCCCGCCAGAATGTGGCATCGGCACTCGCTGATCGGCGCTTCGCTCATGGTCCGGTCCAGAGCCTACCTCAATGATTCCGACCAGCGCGCGAACAAACTCGACCATATCGTTTGCCGTGACGGCTGCCCTGTCGGGATCTTGCCCAATGTGCTCGGCGGCCGCGCAACACGACAGGCGGATGTGATCGTAGTGGGAATCCCTTTCATCCTCCGGCAACATCGAAAGCTTGATGGCCCGGCGATAGATCAGCCGCAGCAATTGTTCGAGAGCGGCTCCGACACTCATGCGTTTTACTCCGCATTGGTCCAGCGTTCCGGCGCTCAAGGGCGCATGTCGGAACGCGGATGGGAGGTTTTTTCCATCCCGTGCCAAAGGCTGCACTATAGCCCTTAATATATCGTATATTGCTAATATACGATGCCCGAAGCGTCCTTTGGCCCTCATGCCATCGTAATGGACCAGTTCGACGCCACGCCACATGAGGCGGACCTAGCCAGAACGGCGCGGACCGACTGACGCCGTACGGGCTGGTTCGTCGAGAGCGTTTGCTTCGGCCAACTTGGCCAGCATTCGCTCTACTTTCTCGGCCGCGGCATCGGTGCGCTTTATGTCCTGGATCATTCGCTGCGTCAGAAGCGCAGACCTGGCGGCGCGATAGACCTCGCCGCTTCTTGCGGTTTCGTGGTGAAATGTCGCGATCATCATTGGGAACCACCAAAAACTATTGGCGGATCAATCCTGGTCAGACGCTCCCTGGCCTCGATCAGTCGCCGCTGCGCGGTCCTGATCCGGCTGCAAAGCGCGATATTGATTCCGACCCCGCAGTCCTCGTCCAGCATTTCTTCCGCGCGTTCCAGAGCGAGTTCCATTCGGTTGACGCGCTGTCTGGCCTTGGTCAGTTCGATATCGAAAAGCTCAACCATTGTTCCGCTTCCGTTGCGGTCCCTTCGAGAGGTAAACCGCCGCTGACCGCTTTGGTTCCTTGATGCGAGAAGGGAGCCAACTCATCCCGGAATGTCGGTCAAGCCTTCACCGGGTTCAGCTTCAGATGCTGGATCAAGATGATGGTCTTGGCATCGACGATGCGGCCGTCGGCGATGCCAGCCAGCGCTTCGTCGAGCGGCATTTCCAGGACCTCGATGTCCTCGCCCTCCTCCGGCGCGCCGCCGCCGGCGGAGATGCGGTCGGCGGGCGAATAGCGGGCAAGGAAGAACCACAGCCGCTCGGTCACGCTGCCCGGACTCATATACGGCGAAAACAACCGCTCTACATCCTTCAGCCGGTAGCCCAGTTCTTCCTCCGCCTCCTTGCGGATGGCGGTCTCGGGGTCGTTTTCGTCGAGCAACCCAGCACAGGCCTCGATCAGCGGTTCGCGATGGCCGGTGACATAGGCGGGATAGCGGAACTGGCGCACCAGAAGCACGGTCGAACGCTGTGGGTCGTAAGGCAGGATCACCGCTCCGTCGCCGCGATCATAGGTCTGGCGTACCTGCGTCTCCCACTGCCCGTCGCGCCGGCGGTAGTCGAGCACGGTCTTTTTCAGTACCGCCCAGTCGTCGGAAAGAATCTCTTCCGAACGGATACGAATACGATCTTCCATTGGATACCTCGGTATTTGCCGCCGGGCGCAGGCGTAGCCGCGAACCGGCGCCGGCGCAATTGGTGCAGCGTTTCACCCTCTCGTGTGTGGTATGCAAGATGTCCGTCGCCTAGATAGCGTCTTCCCTCTCCCCGGAGCCCTCTTCATGACTGCATCGCTTTTTCAGCCGATCACCCTCGATGGCCTCACCTTTCCCAACCGCATCGCGGTGGCGCCGATGTGCCAGTATTCCGCCGAGGACGGGTCGGCCAGCGACTGGCATCTTTACCACTGGATGAACCTGGCCATGTCCGGCGCCGGCATGGTCACGGTGGAGATGACCGATGTCGAGCGGCGCGGGCGCATCACCCATGGTTGCCTCGGACTTTACTCCGACGACAACGAAGCCGCCGCGCGCCTCACTCTGGACGCGGCACGACGCGTCGCCCCGCCAGGCACGAAATTCGGCACGCAGCTTGCGCATGCCGGCCGCAAGGCTTCGAACCGCAAGCCGTGGGAGGGCGGCGGGCCGCTGCAGCCGAACGAAGACCCCTGGCAGACCGTCTCGGCCTCGGCCATCGCCTACGACACCGGCTGGAACGTGCCGCGCGCGCTCGCTGAGGAAGAGATCCTGCAGCTCATCGAGCGGTTCGCCCAAGCCGCCAGGCGGGCCGAACGCGCCGGCTTCGACTTCATCGAACTGCATGCGGCACATGGCTACCTGATCTTCCAGTTCCTGTCGCCGCTGTCCAACCAGCGCACCGACCGCTGGGGCGGCTCGCTGGAAAACCGGATGCGTCTTGTCGTCGAAATCGCCAGGGCGGTGAGACAAGCGGTGCCGAAGATGATGCTCGGCGCGCGGCTGTCGGTGAAGGACTGGGT
>NZ_PNOT02000010.1 GCF_002879535.1 Mesorhizobium intechi | reverse complement strand
CTTCGGGACCGAGCTGGGACTGACGGCGCAGGTCGTGGAAGCGGTGTCGGGGGATCGCGTCATCGGGCTGATGCAGCGGGCGCTGGAAAGCTTGGCGCAGGCGCTTGAAGAGGCGCCGGAGATGCCGCTGCGATCGCTGGACGTGCTTCCGCAAGACGAGCGCGAGCTGGTGCTCGAGACCTGGAACCGGACGGAGGCTGCTTATCCGTCGGATCGGTGCATCCATCAGCTGTTCGAGGAGCAGGTGCGGAGGGATCCCACGGCAACGGCGCTCGTCTTTGAAGACCAGACGCTCACCTATGGTGAGCTGAATGAGCAGGCCAATCGCCTGGCGCATCGTCTGATCGGGCTTGGCGTGAAGCCTGACGACCGGGTTGGGCTGTGCGTGGAGCGCAGCATGGTGATGGTTGTGGGCCTGCTCGGCGTGCTGAAGGCGGGCGGGGCCTATGTGCCGCTCGACTCGGCCTATCCGCGCGAGCGGCTTGGTTGGCTGGTCGGCGATGCCGACCCACGCCTGTTGCTGGTCGACAAGCCGGGGCGCACAGCACTGGGCGAGGCGCTGATCGGTCGCGAAGTGATCGCGCTGGACGGGGCGCAGGGGGCTGACGAGATTCACCTCGACACCAACCCCGAGGTGCTTGGCCTGACACCGCGTCACCTCGCCTATGTCATCTACACCTCAGGCTCCACCGGCAAGCCCAAGGGCGTCATGGTCGAGCATGGCGGGTTGGCCGAGCATATTCTCGCCAGCGTCCACAAATATCGGATCACCTCTGGCGATCGGGTGCTCCAATTCGCGAGCACGAATTTCGACCCTTCGATCGAACAGGCATTTTCCGCCTTAATCACGGGCGCGGCTCTGGTCATTCGACCAAACGAACTATGGTCGCCTGATAAACTGAGTGCGGAGATAGTACGGAATTCGATAAATGTTGCCAATATAACGCCGTCGTATTTCCATCCGGATCTGACGAAGTGCCTTCGGCTTCTTATCGTTGGGGGTGACGCGTTTTCAGTAAGCAAGCTGAAATCGATTGATTCGGATTGCATTGTCTTAAATGCATACGGACCGACTGAAACAACGGTAACCGCTACGACTTTCGATCTGAGCAGCGGGCCATTGAAGGCCGTCCCCGAGGGCAGCTATGTTTCGATCGGAAAACCGATTTCGAGCAAGAAAGTCTACATTCTTGACGCCGGTCTTGAGCCTGTTCCAATCGGTGTCGCAGGTGAGCTCTATATTGGCGGTGGGGGTGTTGCGCGTGGCTACCTGAACCGTCCGGAGTTGACGGCGGAACGGTTCGTGGCGGATCCCTACAGCGGCGACCCACAAGCGCGGCTGTACCGGACAGGCGACCTTGTGCGCTGGGCGGCCGACGGCAATCTGGAGTTTTTGGGGCGCCTTGACGAGCAGGTGAAGATCCGGGGTTACCGGATCGAGCCGGGAGAGGTTGCGGCGCGACTGGTCGAGCATGCGCTGGTGCGCGAAGCGGTGGTGATCGCACGCGAAGACACGCCTGGCGACAAGCGGATCGTTGCCTATGTCGTGGCCAAGGATGAGGCCAAGAGCGATGCTGGTGGCGAACTTGCTGCGGTGTTGCGGGCGCATCTGAGTGCAACCCTGCCGGAGTACATGGTACCGGCGGCCTATGTGACCCTTGAGGCCTTGCCGCTGACACCAAACGGCAAGCTCGACCGCAGGGCATTGCCGGCGCCGGACGAAGAGGCCTATGCGCGTGGCCTCTACGAGGCGCCGCAGGGCGAGGTCGAGACGATCCTTGCCGGGATCTGGCAAGAGCTGCTGGGTGTCGAGCAGGTCGGACGCCAGGACAGCTTCTTCGAACTCGGCGGCCATTCGCTGCTGGCGGTCAGGCTGGTCAACCGCATACAGCAGACGTTCGGCGCGAAACTGGCGCTGACGGCGTTGTTTGTCGCGCCAAGCCTCACCGGCGTCGCGGCGGCGGTGGAGGAGCAACTGGTCGGATCCGGCTCCGATCATTTGCCCTCAATCGCGCGCGTCGATCGATCCGGCGCCCTGTTGCCGTCCTACGCGCAGGAGCGGCTGTGGTTCCTGTCTCAGCTGGAGGGCGGAAGTGCCGCCTATCACGTCCCGTTGGCACTGCGTCTGCAAGGAGAACTGAATCGGCCAGCGTTTGGCCGAGCGCTGGATGAAGTGTGGGCGCGGCACGAGACGTTGCGCAGCATGTTCGTGACGCAGGATGGCAAGGCGTGGGTTGCGTTCCTGGCATCGGAGCACGGGCTGCCGTTGGCGGAGCACGACCTGCGGGGTGAGAAGGACGCCAAGGGGCGTCTCGCGGCGCTGAGCCGGGAGGAGTTTACCGCACCATTCGACCTGGAGCGCGGTCCACTGATACGCGCCCGGCTGTTCCGTGCGGCCGAGAGCGAGCACGTGCTGCTTGTAACGCAGCATCATATCGTGTCGGACGGCTGGTCGATGGGCATCCTGCTCAAGGAGGTGGGAACTTTATACGCCGCGTTCAGCCGCGGAGAAGAGAGCCCGCTGGATGAACTCCCAGTGCAGTATCCCGACTATGCGGTCTGGCAGCGGCAATGGCTGAGCACCGAGCGTCACGCCAGGCAGGCCCAGTACTGGCGCGATACATTGCGGGATGCGCCGGTGGTGCTGAACCTGCCGACGGATCGACCGCGTCCGGCCCAGCAGAGCTTCCTCGGCTCCAGCGTGCCGGTTCGGCTCGATGAAGAGCTGACGCGGGACCTGAAGCGCCTGAGCCTTCGGCATGGGGTGACGCCGTTCATGGTGGTTCTGGCGGCCTGGGCGTTGGTCCTGTCGCGCCTGTCGGGCCAGGAGGATATCGTCATCGGGACGCCGACGGCCAATCGCGGACGCCGCGAGATCGAAGGACTGATCGGCTTCTTCGTCAACACGCTGGCGCTGCGCGTGGACGTGTCGGGCGAGCCGGATGTCGCAGCCCTTTTGGAACGTGTCCGCTCGGCGGCGCTGGGCGCGCAGGATCACCAGGATCTGCCGTTTGAGCAGGTCGTGGAGATCGTGCAGCCGCCGCGACGGCTGGAACACACGCCGGTGTTCCAAGTGCTGCTGACCTGGCAGCCCCCTGTGGAAGACCGCCTCGCCTTGCCCGGCCTCACGATCGAGCCTGCCCGCGTGGCCTATGAGGTGTCGAAGTTCGATCTTGAGCTCGAACTGGCCGAGATCGGCAATGAGCTTGTCGGAGAACTTGGCTACGCGACGGCATTGTTCGATCGCGAGACGATCGAACGGCATATCGGATATCTGGAAGTCGCGCTGCGGGGTCTTGTGGCGGAAAGGCAAGGCCTGGTCGGCCGGACCAGTCTACTGTCAGCGCAAGAGCGCGAGCTGGTGCTCGAGACCTGGAACCGGACGGAGGCTGCTTATCCGTCGGATCGGTGCATCCATCAGCTGTTCGAGGAGCAGGTGCGGAGGGATCCCACGGCAACGGCGCTCGTCTTTGAAGACCAGACGCTCACCTATGGTGAGCTGAATGAGCAGGCCAATCGCCTGGCGCATCGTCTGATCGGGCTTGGCGTGAAGCCTGACGACCGGGTTGGGCTGTGCGTGGAGCGCAGCATGGTGATGGTTGTGGGCCTGCTCGGCGTGCTGA
>NZ_PNOT02000354.1 GCF_002879535.1 Mesorhizobium intechi | reverse complement strand
CGGTTGGGTCTCGGCAGGCGCAACCGCGACATCGGCCGAGGATTCGGTCATCGGCAGCGGCGAGGCGAATGCTTCGTCCTCGACCGGCAGCGACTGGACGAGGGCCAGCGCCAGCTGCGTGTTGTCAGGCGTCTGCGTCTGGGCGAGAGCCATCGGCGCCGGCGCGGTCTGGACGACGACGGCGCCGGTGTCGGCACGGGCGAACCGTTCCGCCGCCGGAGCCGGCATGTCGTTCGACAGGCTGGCCATCACTTGGACTGACGGAACCAGCGCCGCCTCGGCAATCTGCGGCGTGGCCTGGGAAATCACCGGGCGAGCGTCGGCGGTGGCGATGGGCTTGCCGGCATTGGCGAAGGCAGCTGCAAGCTTGGTCGGCGACAGCGACGCCTCCATGTGTTCGAAGCGCTCCTGCGCCTTCGACTTCAAGATCGGCTGTTCGGGCTTTGCATGGGCCGCCAGGCGCGCGGATTTCTCACCCAGCGGGCTGACACGGGCCAGCTTGAAGCAGGATGCGCCGCATTGCACGGCATGGTCATGCAGGGCCTGGGCACCGCCATGGGCATTGGCCGGCATGAACGGCGCCGAGGACGTCAGGAAATGCTGTTTCAGCGGATCGGTCATCGCCAGCGAGCCCGGCATGGCCAGCGTGTGCGACAGGCCGCTCGATGTCGCCGACAGCGAGACGCCGACGGAGCTGAGGCCGGCCATGGTGCCGATCAGCCAGAGGCCGACGGCAGCGCTGGCACCGGGCACCGCGACCCAGCGGACGATCCGTTTCGGGTTGAAGGAAGGGGTGCGCTTCGCGTCGACGAGCTCGCCGCCCTCGCGCTGGTCCCGGATTATTTTGTGTTTACTCGACAACGCCATGCAACCAATCTCGCTCCAATCGGTTTTCCCCGTACGTGGCCTTGTCAGCCGCGACGACCATTCTGCGAGTGATCCCAGGGTGGTCCCCGACGCGTTTGCCGCGCCTGTCGTTGATTGCCGATTGCTTCAAAATATGGACAAAGTTGGTTAACCAATCCCTCTCAAAACCAACCGAGAGACGTGGACTTTGTGCCAAAAAAGGCTCGTCCACGACCATGCACGCGGTATTTCAGCCCTTCCGATTTAGGTTTGCTGCCTGTTTTTAGCGACCGAGTCAAGCAAAACAGCCATTGCTAATATAATGTAACGTCACTCCGGGGAGCCCTGCGGCAATGCGCAGCACCATTCCATGGGCCTGAAAAAAGCCGATGGCATCGGCGAAACTGTTGCCCTCTTGCCACATTTTTTCGGCCCGCGCGGTCGCCCATCGACGCCCATTGACTCGTTTTGGGAGGCGGTGCAATCGGGTTGAGGTGCTTGGTTTGAGGTGGCAAAAGCCACTTTTTGGAGGCTTTTTCCATGAAGCGTCGAGATTTCTTGACGCTGTCGGCGGGTGCGGCGGCGTTCTCCATTCTTCCGGCCACGGTCAGGGCCAACGTGCCCATGCCATACGACCGCAACGCCGAAGTGCCGTTCAACGACAAGAAATCGTTCATCGACTGGATGGTGGCCAATCGCGGCGAGGATCCGAAGTTTTTGGCGCAGCGATTCGATCGCTTCCAGATCATGGTCTACAACAAGGACGTGCTGGACGACCGCAACAAGCGTGCCTTCCTTTTGACACCGCGCGAGGAATTCGTGCTGCCGCAGAACCTGGGGCACGCCTATGATCATGCCTTCCTCGACATCGGCTATGGCGTGACGATTTCGGGTCCGCACCTCGTCGGACGGATGACGACCTCCATCGACGTGCAATTCGGCGAGGCCGTGCTCGAGATCGGCACCGGCTCGGGCTACCAGTCGGCCTATCTCGCCAACCTCACCGACAAGGTGCACACGATCGAGATCATCAATCCGCTGGCGCAGCGCACGCGGCGCACCTATGACGGGCTGGTCGAGCGCGGCTACAGTGAGTTCGGTTCCGTCACCAGCCGCAATGCCGACGGCTATTATGGCTGGGAAAGCGTCGGCCCGTTCGACAAGATCATCGTCACCTGCGGCATCGACCACATTCCGCCGTCGCTGCTGCAGCAGCTGAAGCCCAATGGCGTGATGGTCATTCCGGTCGGCCCGCCGGGTGCCCAGCACGTGCTCAAGGTGACCAAGCAGCAGCTGGCCGACGGCACGTTCAACATCGTCCGCTCGGACATCTACGATGGCAAGGTGGTGCCGTTCGTGCCGTTCACCAAGCTGGAAGGCGACCAGATCGTCGGTACGCATAACGGCTGAGAATTTGCGGCATCAAGGGACCTGAATGGCAGCCGTCGCATCGAATTCCCGCCTGACCATCCCGTCCCTGGAGGCGCCTCGGCTCGCGCACTATCTCGCGGTCGGGCTGATCGCCGGCGCCATCATCGCCCTGCAGATCGCCGTCATGCGGGTGTTCGCCGTCGGCAGCTGGTCGCATTTCGGCTCGCTGGTGGTCAGTCTCGCCATGCTTGGCTTCTCGCTGTCCAGCGTCGTCATCTTCGCCGGCAAGGGCTGGTTCGACCGCCATTGGCAAGGTGCCGCCGCCGCCGCCCTGCTGCTGATCGGACCGCTTGCCGTCGGCTCCAACCTGGTTGCCCAGACGGTGCCGTTCAACGCCATCTTCCTGGTTTCCGACCCGGCGCAGAAATGGCGGCTGCTCGCCAACTTCCTGCTCTATCTGCTGCCGTTCCTGGCCGGCGCGTTCTTCCTCGGCATCGTCTTCCTGAAAAGCCGCACCGCCTTTGGCCGTGTCTATTTCGCCGACCTGACCGGTTCGGGGCTCGCCGGCCTCGTCGTGCTGGTGTCGCTCTATCTGTTCGCGCCGGAGACCATCATCGTCGTGCCGCTGCTTTTGTGGGCCGCCGGTTCGCTGCTGTGGTTTGTCGCCTTTGGCGCCTGGAAGAGTGTCGTCGCCGGTGTCGTGGTCGCGGCGCTGTCGATATCAGGCTATCTCATGCTGCCCGGCCTGCTCGGCATACCCGACATTGCCGTATCGCAATACAAGGGCGTTGCCTATGCCCGCAACTTTCCGGACGGCAAGCGGATCTACCGAAGCATCTCGCCGTTCGGCGATCTGCAGGTCTATGCCAGCTCCTACATGCATTTCGCGCCGGGCCTGAGCGACAATGCCGCCTTCGGCATGCCCGAAGTGCCGGCCAACACCTATGTCGGCTTGTATCGCGACGGTGACGGGCCGGAAGGCATCATGCGCAACCTGGCGCCGGCCGAGCAGGTCTATTTCCGCTACCTGCCGATGCACTATCCCTATGTCATCAAGACCAAGCCCAAAACCTTCGTCGTGCAGTTCGGCGGCGGCATCTCCACGCAGGTTGCGCTCAATGCCGGTTCGTCCTCGGTGACCGTCGCCGAGAGCAATCCAATGACATTGCGGGCGTTCCGCGATCCGGTGCTGAAAGATGTCACCGGCGATATCCTGGCCGAGCCGCGGCTCAAGGTGATCGATTATGACGGTCGCCTGTTCCTCGCCAACACAACGGAGCGCTACGACGTCATCGACCTTAGCCTCGCCGACAGCGTCGGCCTGTCCAACCCGGGCGGCTTCGCCATCGCGGAAAAATACGCCTACACGCGCGAAGCGATGCTGAGCTACATGCATGCCCTGGCCGATGGCGGCGTGCTGTCGATCACCTTGTGGAACAAGGAAGAGCCGCCGAAATCGGTGCTGAAGCTCTATTCGACCGTCGCCCAGGCGGCGAAGAGCTTCGACCCGCGGGGAGCCGCCAACGACATCTTCGCCGTATCCAGTTACCTCTCGACCACGACCGTGCTGTTCAAGCGCGGCGGCTTCACCGAGGGCGAACTCAAGACGCTGCGCGACTACACCAAGTCGATGTCGTGGGAAGAGGTCTATTATCCAGGAATGGTTTACGACGGTTCGGGCGCGCGCAAGGTGCTCGACGATTACCGCGCCTCGATCTTCGGCAGCGGACAGGACGTGACGCTGACGCAGCAGCCGGCCGCCGACGCTACCGTACCGGCCGACCCGACCGCACCGGCAAATCCCGATTGCGATCCGACGGCGCCGGCCGATCCGACGCTCGACGCCTGCGCGGGGGCCGCGGGCGATGCCGGCCCGCAAGTGCTGCCGGCGACGGAAATGCAGCGCATGACCTGGCACGCGCTTTTGACCGGCGGCTGGGAAAAACTTGCCGGCGACTACGTCTTCGACGCGCGGGCTCTGAGCAACGACCAACCCTATTTCGCCGCCTACGTGAAGGTCGCCGACCTGCCGCGCACGCTCGACCGGCTCGACCTGTTCCAGGACGATTGGGGCTATCTTCTGATCTGGGCGACGCTCGGCATTGCCTGCATCACGGCGGCGTCGCTGGTGCTGCTGCCTGTCATCTTCGGCTGGCGCATCGTGTTCTCGCGCTCGCGCGGCAAGCTCGGCACCATCCTCTATTTCGCCTGTCTCGGCCTCGGCTACATCATGGTCGAGGTCGGGCTGATCAGCCGTTTCACCGTGGCGCTGGCTAACCCGACCGTGTCGGCCTCGGTGCTGATCTCCTCGATGCTGGTGTTTTCCGGGCTCGGCAGCCTGTTTGCAGAGCGCATCGTCGACCGCGCCAGGACAATGCTGCCCGTCGTGCTGCTGGCGGTCTGCGGGCTGCTGCTCGCCTACGGCTCCTATCTGTCGCCGGTGCTCGACAGGATCGGCGCCTATTCCTATGCGGTGCGGCTGCTGCTCTGCTTCCTTCTGGTGTCGCCGCCGGCCTTCCTGATGGGCATGCCGATGGCCACGGCCATGACCTGGCTGGCGCGGCTCGGCAAGGAGCATCTGTTCGTCTGGGCCTGGGGCATCAATGGCTGTTTCTCGGTCATCGGCTCGGCCGCCGTGCCGATCGTCGCCACCAGCTTTGGGCTGAACGCCGTGCTGCAATGGGCGGCGATCGGCTATCTCATCGCCATCCCGGCCTTCTTCGCCGTGCTGTTGCCGTCGAAGGCGCCGTCCATCCGGCTGGTGACGGCCTGATGCCGGACCGTCGCGCCATCGTCGCCGGATTGCTGGCCACGGCGGTGTTTCCGGTGGCGAGCCAGGGGGCGCGCCTGCGCAAGGCCATATCCACCATCGTGCCGTTCAAGGCGTCGCCCTTTCCCTACCGTGGCAAGCTGCCCGACGGCTCGGCGCCGTTTCTCGACGTCACGACGGCGGACGGACGGCGCGGCCACACCTCGCCGCGCGGCGGCATCTACTGGGAAGCCGAGACCTATTCCGATCGCTCGACACTGCTGGCGGTTCCGAAAGGGTTCGATCCGGCCAAGCCCGCGGTCATCGTGGTGTTCTTCCACGGCAATGGCGCCACCTTGCAGCGCGATGTCGTCGGCCGCCAGCGCGTCGTCGCGCAGGTCGAGGCGTCCGGCCTCAATGCCGTTCTGGTGGCGCCGCAATTCGCCAGCAATGCGCAGGATTCCAGCGCCGGCAATTTCTGGACGCCGGGCTATTTTGCCGGGTTCATGGCCGAGGCGGCGCAAGGCCTGGCCAAAGTGAGCGGCACCAGGGCGGCGAAATTCGACGCCATGCCGGTGGTGCTGGTGGCCTATAGCGGCGGCTACAACCCGGCCGCTTTCATTCTCAGGAACGGTGACATCGGCGGCCGCTTCCTCGGCGTCATCTTGCTCGACGCCGTCTTCGACGAGGCCGACATCTTCGCCAACTGGATCGCGCGGCACCGGAAGAGTTTCTTCGTCAGCGCCTATGGCAAATCCTCGGCTTCCGGCAATGCCGAGATCAGGCAGTTGCTGGCGGGAAAGGGGATCAATGCAAGCGCCGATCCGCCGAAGCGTCTCGAAGCCGGCACCGTCGCCTTGCTTGCCTCCGATGCAGCCCACGACACGTTCGTCACCCGCGCCTTCGTCGGCAATCCGTTGCAGTGGCTGCTCGCCCGGCTGCACGGGTTCCCGCGCTAAGGCTTTTTGCCACTCCAGTTCCAGTTCTTGCCCATGCTTCTGACCGCCATTGTCATCACCCAGATGTTGGACCCGCTCAGGATCCTGCTGGTCGGGATCGCCTATTTCCTCAGCCGGCTGGTCAAGCGTCTGGGCATGGGCTGGCCTGGATTGTGCGCGGCGATCGTCGTGATCGCCGGTGCATTTCCGTTCGTTATCCTTGGCCAATCCGGCGACATCGCCTGGACGACCGCGGCGATCGGCGTGATATCGAACGCGCTGATCGCCGCCGCCTTGGCCGGCCTGCTGCGGCTCCAGCGATGGCTTTTCCAACTCTTTGTTTGAGGCGATCTCCTGCGGGAAAAGGTCGCTCAGTTAAACCACAGCGCGAACGTCAAAAACCCGCCGCCGCCGAACTCGCGCTGGATCTGATCGAAATCCTCACTGGTCAGGATCCTGCCGCTTTCGAGATAGGGCGCGATTCCAGGGCCGGTGATCGACAGCACCAGGTCGAAGGGCTTCGGCTCTTCGAAGAAGCGCTTCATGTTGATGCCTTTGCCGGTGATGCGGAAATGCGGCAGCAGCGCGCGGCCCTCGAGCAGGTCCTCGGCCATGGTCAAGGTGGCGAGCCAGGCCTGCACCTGCTCCTCACCGACTTCGAGGCCGGTCAGCGGGTTCTCGCCCTTCTGCTGCGGCCCGGGCAGCCATTCGCGGTCATTGTCGGTCTCGGCGCGGATCGCCTTCCAGTCCTCGCGCGACAGCCGGATCATTTCGAGCAATTCCTGGCGTGCCGCCTTGCGGCGCTCCGGCTCGACCACCGGCCAGTTGATCATGTGCACCATCGAGATGAAATCGGCGATGCGCCACTCCGAGGAGAAGATGCTCGAGCCTGTCTCGCTGGGCGGCGGCACGAGAATATCCTGCAATGGCAGCTTGGCGCGCGGGAACAGCATGTGGAAGGAGCCGTCGAAAGTGGTTCTGAAATCATGCGCCAGCCAGAAATCCGCCTGCGCCATCAGGAACTCCGCATAGCCCTGCAGCCAATAGCCGTCTGCGCGGTCGAAGCGAAAGGTCAGCGCCGGTGCGGTATCGCCCTGCGAAATACCGCCGCGCGACAGCGCGGCGATGATCGCCGCCATGCTTTCATCCGGCGCGATCGTGCCGTCCTCGTTGAGGTCGATGCCGACATGGGTGAGGTCGATGACCATGCCGATATCGGCATCGGCCGGCACCGAGCCCAGCGTCGCGGCGGATTTTGCAAGCCTGTCGCGGAAGGCCACCAATGTGGCGCGGAACTCTTCGTAGGTCAGCGGCTCGGGATTGGGATTGGAGGGCACCGGCAGCTGCATCAGCGGCAGCATGAAGGATTGCGGGCTTTCGAAGCCGTGGCGGTGCAGGCCGTTGGCGAGCAGTTCAAGTGCGGTGAAGAACTCACCGGCGCCGGCGGCATAGGCCGATGCCGGATCTCTCGGTGCGGCCGCCTCCAGGGTCGACAGGGCGCTGTCGCGCGCGGCCACGGTCTTGGCCTCGAAAAGCGCGGTTGCCGCTTCGGGCATGGCGGCGTGCGCCGAAGACAGCGGCCCAAGCAGAATGAATGCGGATGCCATCAGACCTGCTATTCGTGTCATCTTTCCCTCCCAAGCATTTGGCCCCGACGACCATACACAGATTTGCGGCTATTTGCGGTGTCGCGCCCATCAGTGCCGATGCGCTGTCGACATCGTTGATGGCCGACGACTTCAACCGGTCCACGGGACAGTCTAAACAAGGCAAACGATTGGGCATCGCGTGTCGAACTATCCGCTTTCCTACAAACTGTCCTGGCTTCCGCGCTTCCTCAAGCCGTCGCTTGGCGGCGACGGCAATGGGTTTGCGCCGATGGCGGGTATGCTGATGGAGCCGCCGCCAAGGCAGACGGTGCGGCTTGCATTCATCGGCGATATCTCGGCCGTGGCCAACCGCCGGGCGCCGCACTGCGATCCGGCGATCAAGGCGCTGCTTGGCACTGCCGATCTGGTGATCGGCAATTGCGAAAGCCCTGTCGTGGACAGGCCGAGCGCGGTGCTGGGCACAAGGCTCGGCACGCATCATGCGATGAGCGAGCGCTTTCTGGCCGATGCGCTCGCCGCGGCCGGTCTTGCGCGCGAAAAGCTCGTGCTGTCGCTGGCCAACAATCACGTGCTCGACCAGGGCATCGCCGGTTTCGATGAGACGGTGGCGGCGCTGAAGCGGCTTGGCATCGGCACTATCGGCCTTGCCAGCGATGGCCCGGTTCGACCGGTCAAGGTCGGACCGCTGAATGTCGGCTTCGCCGCCTTCACGCTGTGGCGCAATGCGCATGAAAATCTGTTTGCCGGGCGCGTGTCGATGGACAGCGATGCAGAGCGGTGGCCGGGCGGTTTCGATCTTCTCTGCGCGGTGCCGCATTGGGACTGGGAGTTCCGGCATTTTCCGCGCGCCGCGACGCGGGCGCTGGCGAGACGCCTGGCGAGGCAGGGCGTCGGCCTGATTGCCGGGCATCACGCGCATGTGGTGCAGCCGGTGGAACTGATCGGCGAGACTGTCGTCGCCTATGGGCTCGGCGATTTCCTCGGCACCGCCCTGGCGCGACAGCCATGGCCGGGGCGCATTGGTGGGGTTTTTGTCGCGGATATCAGCGCGGATGAAGGGGCGCGGGGTGCGATTGCGGCTTACCAGATGCATCCGTTCGTAAGGCTGCGCGGCGGGGATCATGAGCGCCTGGTGCCGGTAGAGGGGTTGGAGCGCCGAACGCGCGAGAAGGTCGAGGGGCGGCTGAGGGCGGTTTTCCCTTCTCCCCTTGCGGGGTGAGGAGCGGTCCGCGCAGCGGAGGATAAGCCATTGCCTGGCTTTCGAGTTTTGAACGCCCTGAGCATGCGAAGGGCCGGGGCGTCCGATCAGCGTGTCGGCCCCCCGCCGCCTTGGCGGCGCCGCGGCGTTTGCTGGCCTTTCATCGTGCCTCTGGCACGATGAATTCGCTTCGCGAACCGGTTGCTCACACCAAGGGAGAAGGAAGAAGGGCCGTCCGTCTGGCGCCGCTCCTGCAAAACCAGCTATCATGACTTGTCGAGGCTTGCAGGGGGCAGCGGTGGAGACAGCGGATTTCATGCCGGGCGAAGCAGTGATCGCCGGCATCCGGAAGAACATCGAGGCCTATGAGGCGGCGCGGGCCTCGGCAGTGCGGCAGGTGCGATGGCGGGTGCCGCTGTTCGTCGGGCTGGTGCTGGTGGCCGTGGCGGTGATCGCCTGGCTGTTCAACAACGTCGCCGATCCCCACGAGCAATGGTTCTCGACGCCGCATGTGTTTCTCTATGTCCTCGGTTTCGCCGCTTCGATCCTGCTCTATTTCCAGGCCATGAAACCGGCCACACGGCTCCAGCAATCGTTCCGGGACACGCTCTTGCCGATCATCTTCGGCTTCATCCGCGACGTGCGATACCAGCATGGCGGCAGGCCGAATTCGTTCGACCGTTTGCCGCGCGAGGCGGTCGGGCCGTTCAACCGGCAGGCCTTCGACGATGTCGTTTCCGGCCGCTACGAAGGGTTTCCGTTCGAGCTCTACGAAGCGGAGCTGCGGGAAGGGAGCGGCAAGGGTTCATCGACGGCCTTCAAGGGTGTCATCGTCGCTTTCGAGGCCGTCGCGCCGTTCCCGGGGATCCTGGTGGCGACGCGGCGGACCAATGCGGTCGTCGGCTTCTTCCGCGGCCTTTTCGGCTCCAAGCTGCAGGAGCTGTCGTCGGGCGACCCATTCCTTGACGCGGCCTACGAATTCCGCACCGACAATGTCGAGGCGGCGCGCCTGCTGGTGACCGGCCGGCTGGCCCAGGCCCTGAAATGGCTCGGCGAAACCTGGCCGGACGATCCGGCCCGCGTCGCACTCAACGGCGGCGATGGGTTCCTGCTGTTGCCGCAGGCGAAGAATTTCTTCGAGCTGCCGGAGATTTCAGTGCCTCTCGACTACACCAGGCATGTCGCACCAATGATCTCGGACATGGGCGCCATGCTGGCGACGGCGGCCCTGGTGCGAAAGATCGGCGCGAAGGACGAGATGGGTTGATCGGATCCTGCAGTCGAAGCGACAGCGTTCGCCCATGGCGTCCGTTTCTTCTTTGGACATTTCCTGAACATCACGCAGACGGTTAAGCCGCCGGACTTGACGTCGCTCATTCATTTTGGATTTGCCACCAGAGCGCGAGTTTCATCCGCCTTTTTGAAATCGCGGTTCAGCTGATCCATGCAACAAAACGTGTATCAATCGAAGATCAGCAGGCTGTTCCGTGATGCGATCCGGGGCGGATTATGGCGGCTGCATGATGGCCGCGAGGCGCCCGCCGCAATAGCCTAAGCGATTCTTTTCGTGGACGAACGGCGCGCGTCGAAGCAAACGATACGGCTTGAAACTGCATCAGCCGCAAGCAATGTGTCAGAATTAAGCCTATGATTTCCTTTGCGAAAAGTCACTCAACGTGATTTGCGGCCAGCAGGCTTTCAGGCCCAGTGTCGGCTCGTTCGGTGCTGTCGTTGCGCAAGGCGGCAGCCCGGAAAAGTGAAACAGCACGGAGTGCTATCGATGAAGAAGACCCTCGCAACCACAGCCGCTCTGCTCGCATTCCTCGGTACGGCCTATGCCGCGTCCGTTCAGGGCACCATCCAGGCGGTCGATCCGACGACCAAGTCGATTACACTCGACGACGGCAAGATCTACCAGCTGTCGCCGGAAGCGAAGATCGGCAAACTGAAGGTGGGCGCCAAGGTGGCGGTAACCGTCGATGACAAGACCGGCATGGTGACGTCGATCAAGAAGGCCTCGTAGACACGAGCGTCATGCGTCGGCAGACCTGCTGACCGAATTTTTCTGACCCTGCTCCAATCTCGGCCGATTCCTTCGGGGATCGGCCATTTTCATAAACCCATGCAAGGTCACCGAGGCAGCCGAACGCCGCCTCGGTGGCTGCCCCTATGGTTTTCGCCGAAGAGCCGCGCTATCCGTTGGCCAACGGGGGGCTGCATGGCTGACGAACAGAAGGGGTTTCGCCTGTCGCGTCGGCTGGTGCTCGGCGCGACCGTCGTCGGTGGAGCGGTGCTGTGGGGCGGCACCACTTTGGCGCGGCTGGCGCGCGGGCCTTCAGGGCCGAAGAATGCCGGGCGCATCGCCGACATCGATGGCATTGCCCTGCCGCTGAAACCAATTGCCAGTCCGCCGCCCTATGATCCCTCGCTGCCCTGGTCGGCCAAGGGCGGCGACATCAACGATGCCAGCGGCCTGTCGCGGACGCCGGTCTATGGCGTGGTGGAGGTCAGCGAGGAGGATCATATCGCCAAGGCGTTGGCCTTTGCCCGCGCCAACGGCTTGAAAGTGTCGCTGGCCGCTGTCCGCCATTCGATGGGCGGCCATGCCTTCGACGACAATGCGCTGGTGCTCGACCTCAAGAAATTCAACAAGGTCAGCGTCGATGCGGCGGCCAGGACCATGACGCTGCAGCCCGGCGCGTGCTGGCACGATATCCAGAACCTGCTGCATCCGCGCTTCGCGGTGAAGGCGATGCAGTCGACCGACATTTTCTCGGTCGGCGGCTCGCTGTCGGTCAACGCGCATGGCATGGACCACCAGGCCGGTTCGGTTGCCGGCTCGATCCGCTCGATGCGGGTGATGCTGGCCGATGGGTCGGTGAGCACCTGCTCGTCGACGCAGAACAGCGACCTGTTCCGTCATGTCGTCGGCGGCTACGGCCTGTTCGGCGTGGTGCTGGAGGCGACGCTCGACATCGTCGACAACGCCGTCTACCGGACCTCGCGAGAGATCATCAAATCCGACGATTTTCCGAAATTCTTCGCCGAAGTGCTGGAACCTAACAAGGATATCGGCCTGTTCTACGGCCATCTGTCGACGGCACCGGGCAATTTCCTCGAGGACATGATCGTCTACCGCTACGACAAGGTGGCCGAGCAGCCGCCAACCGGTCAGCCCGAGATCGGCGAACCGGAGGGCGTCGGCCTGAAGCGGGTGATCATGAACCTCGCCAAGAAGGGCAGCCTGTTCCAGGAGCTGAAATGGTTCACCGAGAAGACGCTGGAGCCGAAGTTCGAAAGCTGCACGGTGGCGCGCACGGCGGCGATGGCCCAGGGCGAGGCCTGTCTCGTCACCCGCAACAATCCGATGCACGATTCGGTGCCGTATCTGTTCAACGACCTGATGGACGAAACCGACATCCTGCACGAATATTTCATTCCGCGCGCTGCGTATGTCGAATTCATCACCGAAGCGCGCGAGATCCTGCGCAATCAGTCCCTGCCGGTGCTCAACGCTTCGGTGCGCATCGTCCACAAGGAGAATGTGGCGCTGACCTACGCGCCGGAACCGGCCTATTCGCTGGTGCTTTACATCAACCAGCCGACAGACGCCGACGGCAATGCCAGGATGCGGGCGCTGACGCGGGCGCTGATCGATGTGACGATCAAGCACGGTGGGCGCTTCTTCCTGCCGTACCAGCTGCATTATTCGGCCAAGGAACTGCTCGCGTCCTATCCCGAACTGCCGGCGTTCCTGGCGGCGAAACGGCAGTATGACCCGACGGAACTGTTTTCCTCGACGTTCTACCGTGCCATCAAGGCGCTGAGCGGGGTGGTGTAGGCAGGAGAACAATCAATGCGGATGGTATCAGCGGCAGCCCTCATTCTCATCGCGCTGTGCGCTGGACCGGCCGGAGCCAAGGACCTCAAGGCGTTCAAGCTGACCATCGACGGCGTGGCCGTCGACATCGATCCCGGCGAGAGCGCCGAGGTGACGCTGCCCGGCGGCAAGAAGAGCAAGGTGACGCTCGAGCGCAACGACTTCGCCACCTTTTCCGGAGACCGTTTCTCCTTCGTCCATCCGAGCGATGTTTCGGTGACCAAGACCGATCTGGGCGAAAACATCACGCAATATCTGATGGCTTCGGCGCTGGGCACGATCATCGTCGTGCAGGAATACGGCAAGATAAATCCGGTCTCGCTCAACCAGCTGATGCTGCAGGAGATGACAAGGGAATCGGTGCAGGCCGGGGCCGAACTGACGCAGCAGCCGACGACGCGCAAGCTCGCCGACGGCAAGGAGTTGACCGGCATCCGCGCCGAGGTGAAGACGCGCACCGACACCGCGTATTTCGAGATCGTCGGCTACGGCCGCGCCGATCAGGGGCTGTTGTTCGTCACGCGCGTCGGTAGCGACGACCTGGCCACCGAGCAGCCGCTGATCGACAAGTTCTGGGAGAGCCTGAAGGTGAAGATGTAATCTTTTCCCTTATGCATGTCGTTGTCCCAAAACCGCTGCGCACTTTCGGGGGACATGCGTTGGCTACAGCCCCGTCGGCACCAGGCCGGCCAGCCAGTTCACGGAGCGTTTAGCAGCATCAGCCGTCGCGGAAGCCGCGCGGCCGAGATCGGTCTTGACCACGGCATAGCCGTTCTTCGTGCGATAGAGCACGCCGGTTCCGCCATCGACCACCTGTTCATAGGCGACGGGCCGCGCGGCGTCCGCGTCGATGGTCGTCGTCGGCGAGCCGACCGGCACACTCGGCCGATGGCTCAGTTCCGGCGGCAGCGGGCTTTCCGTCCGCACGACCCTGCTGGCCGGCTTCAGTTCCGGGCGGGATGCGGTGGCGGCCAGTTGCGAAGAGGACGACGACCCCTTGGGGCGGCAGATGCCGGACACCAGCGGATAGTCGAAATTGCGCTGGTGCAGGATCTGGCTCTTCATCGCTGCCTCGCACTCGGCGATGGTCGACCACTTGGCCGGCGTCTCGCCGATATATTCGCACAATTTGGCGTCGCAGTCGCAGCCGACAATGGTCATGGCGACAAGGGCGGTCTTGATCACGGTCTTGTCCCTTCGAGATGCCCCCCCGGCAGCCCATTCAGATGCATGTCGCCCCTCAGGCAACACGCACCATTCCCTCGCGCGCGAACAAGGCGGGATTTGGCCGCGATTGTGAAATGAGCATGGCGGCCGTCTGATCCTGGCCGGGCGTGGCCGAAAGGCCTCAGTAATCGTAGACGTGTTCGAGCCTGGCGCCGGCTTTCATCAGCGACGGCAGCACCAGGTGCAGCTTGCGCACGGCCACGACCATGCCGGTGCGGCGCGTCGAGGGATCGGCCGGCAGCGGATAGCTGAACAGGATGCGCATGCCTTCGGGAACGGCGATCGAATCGGTCGACAGCAGGGTGACCATGATCTCGTCATTGCCGCCGATCTCGACGAAGGAGACGCCCTTGTCGATCAGCCGCGGGATCATGTCCGTGAAGGCCTGATAGCGCCTGGTCACGAAGATGGTGCCATCGGCACCGTAGTCGCGCTCCAGCAATGTGTCCGGCTCGTTGCGGGTGGCTTCGCCGACCATGCCCTTGGCCCAGACATGGACATCGAGGAAGGCCGGGTCGGAGGTCGCGGCAAGCGCCTTTTTGATCAGGTCGGCATAGCCCTGCTTGATGGTGTCGGCGAGGCCGAAGGCAAGCTTGCGTTCGCTGGTGCGGACGGAGCTGTCGCCCGGCGCCGGTTGCACGGCAAACAGGCCGGCGCGTTTCTCGGCATAGGCGAACTGGTACCACGGCACCTGGTCGAGGAAGGCCGCGTATTCGGCCGCCACCTTGGCCTGATAAATGTCGGCGGCAGTGCGCTTGGCCGATGTCGCCTCCGTGACGCGGCCGATCGTGTTCTCATAGGCCCATTGCAGTATGTGCTCGATCGAGTGGCTGGTGCCGATGATGACCAGCATCTGGTGGTTGGCATAGTTGAACTTGTAGGGGGAACTGGCGCGGATCACCGTGGCGTAATCCTGCCAGAAGCGGCCGACATAGGACCAGTAGGGAAAGCCGCTCGGCTCGTCCTTGGCGACGAAGCCGGCATATTCGCGCGCGGCGTAGACGATCGCCCATTCGGGGTAGGTGAGGAAAGTCGATTCCTCCGGCCGTTGGTAGCCGGGAATTTCGGCGCGGACCTTGTCAGCCAGCGCCTTGGGCGGCGCGCCATCGGCAATGCCGGGCAGCGGCGTCTGGTCGAGCGACGGCGTCGTCAGAAAGCCGTAGCTCAGCCCGACGACCGGGATGAGGATGATGATGACGATCAGCCAGACGATCGTCTTGATGATGCGCTTTATCAAGCGGAACAACGACATGGCCGATCAGGCGGTGGCGAAGTGATCATGTATGCGCTTCGACAGCCAGAAGCCGACATAGACGGCGAAGCCGCCAATGACGAGATGCGGCAGGTTGGCGAAGAAGCGGGTGGGGAGCTCGATGTCGTTGAGGGGGCGGAAACCGTTGATGAAGATGCCGGCATCGAGGCAGCCGGAGCCGGTGATCAGCCCGAGCACGCCGTCGAACAGATAGACCGAGCCGAACAGCTTGAAATAGAACACCGCCTGGCGGTGCGAGATGAACGCGGCGGCCAGCGCCCAGACGCCGGAGAAGGCGTGCAGCAGG
Source organism: Mesorhizobium intechi (assembly GCF_002879535.1). Classification (GTDB taxonomy): domain Bacteria; phylum Pseudomonadota; class Alphaproteobacteria; order Rhizobiales; family Rhizobiaceae; genus Mesorhizobium; species Mesorhizobium intechi. The sequence continues at coordinate 10,702 of NZ_PNOT02000354.1, read as the reverse complement.
TCGTCGTACCATTGCAATGAGAACAGGCCGAACAGATTGCCGTTGGCATCGTTGAACGCCGGTATGTAGCCGATGGCTACAACGGCGAAGAACAGGAAAGCATAGGCCACGGCCAGCTTCTGGATCAGCGTCATGAAGTATCCCCCTTCAATTGACGTCGAACGTTAGCTGATTTCGTCGCCGGTTGCAGCCCCAGGCGGAAACATCGCAAAAATTGTGCGGGATGGAAAACGACAGTCGGCGCTGGGATTTCTCCCAGCGCCTCCCTGTCAGATCAGGACACGGTCGCGGCAGCAACTTCCGTAAAGTCGTCGCGCCATGCCGGCCTTGATTTTGACGGTCCTGCCAAACACCACCCCAAGGCGGCGTCCGTTCCGGACCACGCTGGTCTTGGCCCTTGCGGGCTTTGCCCTGCGTGCCATCGAAGGTTTTTGCCGTCCTTCATGGCAGCATCGGTCCGCCGTCGGCGTTGGCACGCTTTCCGCGGCCCCGTAGGTCTCGGCTACCGTCCCTCGAAACAGGCAAGCCTGCTCTCGCTCCGGGCCGTACGGGCCTCAGGAAATCCGCCTTTCACTTTCGCCTTTCGGCTTGGCGATCGGTAGCCGCCTGAGATGGGTTTAACTTACGCCGGGTAAGTGTCCGGGGGAATGGCCCTGCGCCTGTGGATAGCGGGATTATCGGGGACCGTCTGGCGCGCGCCCGGGAACTTCGGTGCCCACTGCCTTATGCAGCCTGCCCCTCTTTTCGACGTCGCAATTGACGGCGCCCCTTGCTCCGCCGGCGGGCGCGGGCTTCAATGCCGGCAAACGACCGGACATGGATGTCCGGCGCCGGGGAGGGCGAGTATTTGAAAGTCGGGGTGGTTCTCAATCCGATAGCCGGTGGCGGCCGGTTGAAACGGCATTGGCCTGAAGTCGCCGCCTCGCTGAAAAGGCACTTCGGCGATTTCGAGCTGCGCGAGACGCAGGCCGAGGGCGACGCCGAACGGTTGGCCATCGACCTCGCCGCCACCGGCTTCGACCTGGTGATCGCCGCCGGCGGCGACGGCACCGCCAGCGAAGTGGCCGACGGGCTGCTGCAGGCATTCGCAGAGAGCGGCAAGACGACCGAGCTTGCCCTGCTGCCATGCGGTACAGGCATCGACTTCGCGCGCGGTCTTGGCCTGCCGAAAGCCGTGGACGCGACCTTGAAGCGGATCGCCGGGGCAGACAGCCGCAAGATCGATGCCGGGCGCGTCTGCTACATCGACGACCATGGCGCGCTGGCCAGCCGCCATTTCATCAACATCGCCAGCCTCGGCCTGTCGGGCGCTACCGACCGCGCCGTCAATGCCGACAAGCGCAAGGGCAAGATGTCGGCCAAGGCGCTGTTCCTGTTTCGCACCGTGGTCGAGTTCATCCGCTACCGCTTCCAGCATGTGCGGATCACCGTCGACGACGGCGCGCCGGTCGAGGCGCGCATGGCGCTGGTGGCGGTTGCCAACGGCAAATTCTTCGGCGGCGGCATGATGATCGCGCCGGACGCCGAACTGACTGACGGGCAATTCGATATCGTCATCCTGCGCGCGGCCGGCAAGCTGAAGCTGATCTGGGACATCCGCCTGCTCTATGGCGGCCGGCACCGCAACCATCCGGCGATCACGATCCTGCGCGGCAAGAAGGTGGTTGTCGAACCGCTCGACGATGTGGAAAAGAACGGCGCGCTGGTCGACATAGACGGTGAGTCGCCTGGACGCATACCGGCGACCTTCGAGATCCTGCCTGGCGCGCTGACGCTCAGATATTGAATCAAGGCGTTGCCAGATTGATTCAGGTCTTTTCGAAACTGAATCCGGCTATCGATTCAAACAGATGAAATTGCTTGGTTTTCCCGTATCTGGTCAGCTCCCAGTCTGGCTGGAAAACCAGGCGCGCGCAGCTCGGTGCCGACGGCATCCTCGAGCAATTTGACGATCTGGGTCGACCAGGCGCCGCCGCCATAGGCCGCCTTGCCCTGTTCGAAAATCGCGTTGACGCGGGATGCCAGCTCCAGCGGCACGCCGAAATCCTTGCCCATGCCCAACGCAAAGCCGAGGTCCTTCAGCGCCAGGTCCATGGTGAAGCCGATGTCGTAGGAGCCGTTGAGCACCAACTGGCTTTCGGTCTCGTGGACGAAACTGTTGCCGGAGGAGGCAACGATGGCGTGGTAGGATTGGCCGAGGTCGAGGCCACCCTGTTTGGCCAGCATCAGCGCCTCGCCGGCGGCGACGAGGTGGACGAAGGCCAGCATGTTGGTGATCACCTTGATCACCGCGGCCGAGCCGATCGGTCCCATCAGGAAGGAACGTGCGCACATCGCTTCGATGGCCGCGCGATGGCGTTCGTAGAGGTCCGCATCGCCGCCGACCAGGGCGGTGATTTTGCCGACCGCCGCCAGATGCACGCCGCCGGTGACCGGGCACTCCAGCGTCTCGACGCCCCTGGCCGAGGCGAGGGCGGCGAGGCGCACAATCTCGTCGCGGCCATTGGTCGACATCTCGATCCAGGTGCCGCCCTTCGGCAAACCTTCGAGCAAGCCGCCGGATCCGGCCAGCACCGCTTCGCTGATCTTCGGCGAGGGTAGGCATGTTACGGCATTGCCGGCCAGCGCCGCCGCCTCGGCCGCGCTGTCGGCAGCGGTGGCGCCGAGCGCCACGAGGTGATCGACGGCAGCGGGGTCGCGATCGAACACGGTGACGGCAAAGCCGTTGCGGATGAGGCTGGCGGCAAGATTGCCGCCGAGATGGCCGAGGCCGATGAAGGCGTAGGTCTCGCTCATGGCATCAACGGGGTCTGCATCATCTGCAGATGCAAATCCTTGCCGGTGTAGGGATGCGCATCGCAGACCGCTTCGTTGAGCTCGACGCCCAGCCCCGGTTCCTTCGAGGGGATGACGTTGCCGTCCTGCCACTCGATCTTCTTCTTCAGAAGCGTGGCGTGGAAGCCGTCCCACTGCTTCAGCGATTCCAGGATGAGGAAGTTAGGCAACGTCACCGCCAGCTGGATGTTGGCGGCGCCGACGATCGGTCCGCAATAGCAGTGTGGCGCGACCTGGATGTGGTAAGCCTCGGCCATGGCCGCGATCTTCTTGGTTTCGAGGATGCCGCCCGAGCGGCCGAGATCCGGCTGCAATATGGTCGCGGAGCGGTTTTCGATGACGCGGGCGAATTCGAATTTCGTCGTCAGCCGCTCACCGGTGGCGATCGGGATCGAGGTCGCGCGGGCGACCTGCGCCATCACTTCGGGCATGTCGGGCGGCACCGGCTCCTCGAACCACAAGGGATCGTAGGGCTCGATGGCGCGCGCCATGCGCAGCGCGCCTGACGCGGTGAACTGGCCGTGCGTGCCGAACAATATGTCGGCGCGGGTGCCGACCGCCTCGCGGATCGCCTTGACCATGCGGGTGGCGACATCGATGTCGAGCAGGCGCGGCTGATGGCCGTCGAAGGCGGTGTAGGGACCGGCCGGGTCGAGCTTGACGGCATTGAAGCCCTGCTCGACATATTCGAGCGCGCAGGCTGCCGCCAGTTCCGGGTCGTTGTAGACGTTCCTGCCGTCCGGCGCGTCCTCGGAATGGACGCTGCCGGTGTGCGGATAGAGGTAGGTGTAGGAGCGCAGCGTCTCATGCACCTGGCCGCCGAGCAATTTGTAGACCGGCTTGCCGGCTTCCTTGCCGATAATGTCCCAGCAGGCCATTTCGAGCGCCGAGAAGCAGCCCATGCCCGACACATCGGGGCGCTGCGTGAAGCCGGAGGAATAGGCGCGGCGGAAGAAATTCTCGATATCGTGCGGATCGCGGCCGACGAGATAGCGCTCGGCCATGTCCTCGACCATTTCCGCCGTGACATGAGCCGAGAAGGTGGCGTTGTAGGCTTCGCCGTAACCGACCACGCCGCCATCGGTGGTGAGCTTGACGAAGATGAAATACTTGCCGCCGATGCCGGGCGGGGGGTTGCCGACAACCCAGGTCTTGACGTCGGTGATCTTCATTTTTGGTCCTCCAGAACCAGTTCGGCGCCCTTCCACCCGGTCATGATCGAGGCGGCGTTGGTGTTGCCGGTGATGTTGTCGGGAAAGATCGAGGCGTCGATGACGCGCAAGCCCTCGAGGCCATGCACTTTCAGGCGCGGATCGACGACGGCGCGCGCGGGATCAGGCCCCATGCGGCAGGTCGAGACCGGGTGATAGACGGTGCCGGAGCGCTTCCTGAAATCGGTGATCAGGTCGGCGTCCGACTGGATCGATGGGCCGGGCAGGACCTCTTCGCTGATGATTTCGGCCATGGCCGGCATCGAGGCGATCTTGCGCACGAACTTCACCGCCGCCAGCATCTCCTCGACATCGGCATTGGTCGAATAGGCGTTGGCGGTGATTTTTGGGTGGTCCAGCGGATTTCCGGAGCGGATCATGATCTCGCCCCTGCTCGACGGGCGGCAGTTGGACAGGCCGATGGAGAAGCCGGGCCATGGGTCGGGCGTCAGGATCGGCCGTTCACCGCTTTTCGGAATGACGGTCGAGAAGGCCTGGAAATAGAGCTGCATGTTGGGGCGCGAGAAGGCAGGGTCGGTGCGGAAGAAACCGCCGCCATGGTTCATCGACAGCGACAGCGGTCCCGAGCGCGTCAATATGTACCGCATGCCGACCAACAGCTTGCCCCACCAGGGACGCAGGATCTGGTTGAGCGTCGGCACCTTACCCTTGAAGGTGTAGTTGATGCCGACATGGTCCTGCAGATGCGCGCCGACATTCTCGTTGGCATGGACGATCGGGATGCCCAGCCCCTTGAGCAAGGCCGCGGGGCCAAGGCCGGAGAGCTGCATGAGCTGCGGCGAGTTGATCGAGCCGGCGGACAGGATGATTTCGCGGCCGGCCCGCGCCGTCTTCGTCTGACCGTTCTGCAGATATTCGACACCGACGGCGCGCTTGCCTTCGAACAGGATGCGGCTGGCCAGCGCACTGGTCTCGACGTGGACATTGGAACGCTTCATCGCTGGGCGCAGGAAGGCGCGCGCGGCGGACATGCGGCGGCCGTTCTTGGTCGAGATCTGGTAGGTGCCGACGCCTTCCTGGGCAGCGCCGTTGAAATCGGGATTGAGCGGCAGGCCGGCCTGCTGGCCGGCGGCGAGATAGCGCTTTGTCAGTGGATGGACGGCGTTCGCCGTGTCGCTAATGTGCAGGGGACCACCGGTGCCGCGCCACTCGTCGGCGCCGGCCTCATTGTCCTCGAGCGCTTTGAAGATCGGCAACAGCTCGTCATAGCCCCAGCCGGGATTGCCGGCGGCGCGCCAGTCGTCGAAATCCTCCCGCGCGCCACGGATCCACACCATGGCATTGATCGAGCTCGACCCGCCGAGCAGCTTGCCGCGCGGCCAGTGGTCGACATTACCGCCGAGGCCAGGATCAGCCTCGGTCTTGTAGTTCCAGTTGACCGCCGGATCGAAGAAGGTCTTGCCGTAGCCGAGCGGCATCTGCACGTAGAAGCGCCGGTCCGTGCCGCCGGCCTCCAGCACCAAAACCGAGAAGCGGCCCGAAGCCGACAGTCTGTCGGCGAGAACGGAGCCGGCCGAGCCGGAGCCGACGATGATGAAGTCATGGATCTGCATGATTGAAACGGGCGGCTCCGGAAATCTGGCCGCAGCCTAGACGCGGCGGGTTCGCCGCGTCGCAGCGCCTTCCGGCATGCGTTGTGAAAAAAGCGACCGGGATGCGAGGTCGAGTTGCGGGGAATACCGACAATCGCGCTTGAAAAGCATGGGGTCGACAGCTTATGCGATGACATCGGCCACTCTGCGGAAGGCAGGAAATCATATGCGGACCCTGTCGGATGCGTTCATTCCCGAACTGCCGGGTTACTACAAGGGCAAGGTCCGCGAAAACTACGATCTGGCGGACGGGCGACGCATCATCATCGCCACCGACCGTCTCAGCGCCTTCGACATCATCCTGACCTCGATCCCGTTCAAGGGCGAGATCCTCACTCAGACGGCGCGCTACTGGTTCGAGGAAACCGCCGATATCTGCCCGAACCACGTGCTCGAATATCCCGACCCCAATGTCGTCGTCGGCACAAGGCTGGACATCCTGCCGGTCGAGATCGTCGTGCGCGGCTATCTGGCCGGCACCACCAGCACCTCGATCCTGACCCGGTATCGTCGCGGCGAACGGGAGATGTACGGCATGCGCCTGCCCGACGGCCTGCGCGACAATGAGAAACTGGCGGAAGCGATCATCACGCCGACGAGCAAGGCCGCGGACGGCGCCCATGACGAGCCGCTGTCGAAGGCCGAGATCATCGGACAGGGGCTGCTCACCCAGGCGCAATGGGACACCGTCTCGGACTACGCCTTGCGGCTGTTCGCCCGTGGCCAGGCGCGCGCCGCCGAGCGCGGTCTGATCCTCGCCGACACGAAATACGAATTTGGCACCGACGCGAACGGCACCATCATCCTGGCCGACGAGATCCATACGCCCGACTCCAGCCGCTACTGGATCGCGGCGAGTTACGAACAGGCCTTGGCTAACGGCACGCGGCCGGAGAGTTTCGACAAGGATTTCATCCGCTCCTGGGTTGCGGCGCGCTGCGATCCCTACAAGGATCCGATCCCCGAGATACCCGACGAAATCGTCGAACAGGCTTCGCGCATCTATGCCCACGCCTACGAGGCGATCACCAGCAAGGAATTCGTTCCCGACCTTTCCGGGGAGACGGTTCTCGATCGCATCCGCTCGAACCTGGCGCGCTTCTTCTAACGGCAGGCGAAGCTTTGCCCGGCACGCGTTGACGCGTCCGCGCCATGGCGCTACGGGATCGAGGGCAGTCGATCTCAAGGATTTCTCGCATGGTGCACTACGCGGACGGACGGCCGATCGGAGACCTGACGCTGCGCACGCTGGCCATGCCTTCTGACGCCAACGCTGCCGGCGACATTTTCGGCGGCTGGGTGATGGCGCAGATGGACCTTGCCTGCGGCATCCGCGCCGCCGAACGCGCCAGGGGCCGCGTGGTGACGGCGGCGGTCAAGGAGATGTCCTTCGCCAAGCCGATGAAGATCGGCGACACGCTGTGCATCTACACCCATGTCGAACGCGTCGGCCGCACCTCGATGACGCTCAAGGTCGAAGCCTGGGCGCAGCGCTATCTCTCGGATTTGATGGAAAAGGTCACCCACGCCGATTTCATCATGGTGGCGCTGGACGGCGAGGGCAAGCCGAAGGCCGTTCCGGCCGAGGGTTGACGAGCCATTCTCGCGCTCCGTTCTCCAGTGCATAGCAGTGTAACATCGCCTGTGCGGGCAATGCGTTGCGCGACATCCAATGGTTGCCTGCGCGCCCGATTGTGCTGGTGCCGGGGGAGAGACAATGCGTCAACACATGCTGAACGGCTGGCTCGTGGCAGCCCTTGTCGCCTTGGTCTGCCTGCTCGGCGTAACCGCCTATGCCGAAGTCAAGAACGACCTTCGGCCTATCGCCTGCCGGCAAGGCGACAAGGGCGACCGGAAGCCGGTGGCGACATGCGTGCCCTGAGCACGGCGGCCTGCGATCGCCTGGCACCGGGAAGCCGAATGGTTGCCCTTGATCCGCGATTGTCGTCGTCAAAGCAGCGTGTCTGCTGGTCCGCCACCGGCGCCATAGGACAAAGTTGCGAGCCCGCGTCTGGAGAAGCGCGACTTCCCTGCCGTCCAGGCAATTTCACTTAACGCGGAGGCTCGGGATCCCTTGCCGTGCAAGGGCTTCAGCCATGCATGCCGTCGAATTTCTCGCGAGCCTCACGTACACGCTGCGTGTTCCTGCGCGCCCATTCGCCGAGCGCGCTGACCGGTATCAACAACTCGTGACCGAGTTCGGTCAGTTCGTAGTCGACGCGTGGCGGAATGGTCGGAAACACGGTGCGGGTGACGAAGCCGTCGCGTTCCAGCCCGCGCAAGGTGGTGGTCAGCATCTTCTGCGAGATGCCGCCGACAGCGGCACGCAGCTCGTTGAAACGCAGCGGTCCGTGGCCAAGCTTGCCGACCACGAGCACGGTCCATTTGTCTCCGACGCGCTGCAGGATTTCCGAAGTCGCGCGGCAGTCTTCGGTGTTATGCGGGTGCCTCAGTAACAAAACGGTGCCTCCTTGCGTCGGCAGTTGACAGTATCCCATATAGCGCCGGTATCTAAATGATACCAGCATATTACTGGAATGGAGAGCCTCCCATGTCAAAGCCGAAAATCGCCATCATCGTCGGTTCGACGCGCGCCGCGCGCTTCGCCGATGTGCCCACCCAATGGATCGCCAAGATCGCCAAGTCGCATGCCGATATCGATGTCGAGGTCGTCGACCTCAGGGACTTCCCGCTCCCCTTCTTCGACGAAGTCGCTTCTTCCGCCTGGGTGCCGTCGACCAACGAAGTGGCGCAGCGCTGGCAGAAGAAGGTCGCCGAATTTGACGGCTTCATCTTCACCGCCGCCGAATACAATCACGGCCCGACGGCCGTCCTGAAGAACGCCATCGACTACGCCGCCAACGAATGGAACAAGAAGCCGGCCGGCTTCGTCGGCTATGGCAGCGTCGGCGGCGCCCGCGCCGTCGAGCAGCTCCGCCTCCATGCCGTCGAACTGCAGATGGCGCCGGTCAAGTCGGCCGTCCATATCGCCTGGGGCGACTTCCTCGCCGTACGTCAGGGCGAGAAGAGGCTCGAGGATCTCGAGCACCTGAACCAGGCCGCCACGGCGCTGGTCAACGACGTCGCCTGGTGGGCCAAGGCACTGAAGAAGGCGCGCGATGCCGACGTGGTCGACGAGGAAATCAAGGCGGCCTGATCGCCAGTCGAATTATCCTCCCAAGGGATGTGGGGCGGCGCTTGCGCCGCCCTTTTCAATCAGAGCGGCTCAAATCGAAAGCTGCCGCCAGAGCGGACGACGCGGCCGATGCCGGGCGAGTCCAGATGCGCACCGGCAACGAGGTAATGATCGTCGGCCGCAAGCGCCAGCAGCCGCAGCCGGCTCTGGCGCGCCTGGTCCTGATCCGTGTCGTACTCCCACGTCACCTCGGGCCGATCGAACTGCAGCGATGGGACGTGCACGGTATCGCCCCAGATCAAAATGCCTTCGCCGCCGCTCGAAACGCGAAAGCAGCTGTGGCCCACTTCATGGCCATGAGCGCCGATAATGTCGATATGGGCTCCGAGACGGTCTCCGGCCTCGAATGGTTCCGCCATGTCGTGAAACCGCTCGAGCCGCGCTTCGGAGCGGAAGAGGTCGAGTTCCTGCCTGGGAACGAGTAAGCGCGCCAGGCGCGCAAAAGCGTGCCGGCCGTCGGCAAGCACAAGACCCTGGATGTGGTCGAGATGCGTATGGGTGAAGCAGACGATGCGGATTCTTCCGGCATCGATGCCGGCTTCGACCAGCGCCTGGGGAAGCCGGCCCATGGTCGGGTGCCAGGCATTCGCTGCGCCGGTATCGATCAGTGTCATTTCACTCCCATCGTCAATCGCGAAGGCGTTGACAGAAAGCCTGAGTTGGCCATCAACCAACGGGACTTGTTCCGGCAACCCATCGCCGAACGGCTTGTCGCCGCGTTGCCGAAGCCGTCCGACCGGCATGTCGACATAGCCATCACGCAAGGCGGTGATGCGCAGGTCACCAAGAGTGTAGGTCCGATAGAGTTCGCCCGAAGCTATGCAATGCATTTGCTGATCCGTTCCGCAGCCAATCTGTGATGGGCAGCCGGCGTCGGCAACCCGCCAGTCAATTTGATCTAGGCCATATGAGCGTGCTGCGCCCGCCGCGGCCGGATGATGCAGTCGGCGAGACGATGCTTCTCGTCCAGCGCATCCGCGTGGTGCTGGCCCCATTGGCAGAGCGCCAGCAGGATCGGCTCGAGGCTGAGGCCGAGGCTGGTCGCCGAATATTCGACGCGGGCGGGCACTTCGGCGAAGATCTCTCGGCTGACGAGGCCATGCTCCTCCATTTCGCGCAGCTGCTGGATCAGCACTTTCTGGGCAATGCCGGGCATCAACGCCTTCAGTGACGACAGCCGCCTGGGACCGTCGAAGAGATGGTAGAGGATGACCGCCTTCCAGCGTCCGGCGATCACCTTGAGCGCGCGCTCCGCCGGCAGCACCGGCAGTCGCTTGATCGGCATCTTTCCGGCTGAACCGGCCATGGTCACCTCCTGGTCAGCAGGGGACAAATGAGTGTGTAGTCGCGGCCTCGGAGATAGTGGCAAACCACCGCCGATGCCAGTGCGATCGGAGTTTGCCATGAAAGCCGTTCAATTCAGCCGCTTCGGCGGTCCCGAGGTGCTCGAGGTCGTCGAGTTGCCGGCGCCGGTGCCGCAGGCCGGCGAGGTTCTGATCCAGGTCCACGCCGCCGGTATCAACTTCTTCGAGGTGCTGATGCGCGCGGACCGCTACGCGGTGACGCCGCGGCTGCCGATGTTTCCCGGCGTGGAAGTGGCCGGCATCGTCAAGGCCGTCGGCCAAGGGGTGGATGGGGCACTGCTGGGAAGACGCGTCGCGGCGCCGCTGTTTGCCTCGCAGCGTCCATATGGCGGCTATGCCGAGCAGGTGACGATTTCGGCCGCTCTCGCCGTGCCGCTGCCGGACGAGGTCTCGTTCGAAGAAGCGACGGCGCTGATGGTGCAGGGGCTGACGGCCTGGCATCTGCTGCGCCAGAGCGCGCCAGAGGGCAAGACGGTGCTGGTG
>NZ_PNOT02000383.1 GCF_002879535.1 Mesorhizobium intechi | reverse complement strand
GTCCGGCTGTGTAGCAGTGCGTGACCGGAAGGTTCACTAGATCTTGTTTGACGATTTGTAGTTTATGATGTCCTGGGCGCGTATCCAGCGCGGCTCGCCGCGCTTCATCTGCTGCTGCGCCCGCATGGCGAAGATCTTCGCATCCTTATAGTTACCGGAGTAGAAATGGCCTTCCGCCGTGGCAAGCTCAGCGCCCGGTATGTCACCCAACTCGCCGTAAGCCTGCGCCAGGTAGCGATAGCCGATGGAATTTTCCTTGTCGCGTCCCAGGCCATTGTTGATCTGCACGACGGCCTTCTTCAGCGAGTCAGGCGTGCCGACCGCCATCAGCGCTTGGCCGAGCGAGACAGGCAGCAAGCCCGACCGCGCCGGATCGAGGCTGACCGCCTTGGCGTAGGCTTCCGCCGCATCCTTGGGCTTGTTGGCCTTCATCAGGATATCGCCGCGCAACTCCTGGAAATAGGCATTCTTCGGCTGCGCCTTGATCAGGGCATTGGCCTTGGCGAGTGCGCCGGCGATGTCGCCGTAAAGATAGGTCGATTGGGCGTCGCCATACTGCGCGGCGAGGCTGCCTCTCATTTTTTGCATCAGTCGCGCGGCGGTGGCCTGGCCTCCCATGTAGACGGCGATCTTCGCCCGCATCATGTCATGGCGCTGCTGCAGCGCCGGCGGGTCGAGCTTGTCGACATCGGGGCTCTGCTTCACCAGCACCTCGAGATTGGCGATGCGCTCCTGCGGCATCGGATGGCTGATCCGATATGGATCGACCTGCGCACCCGAAAGCGACAGCGCGGTCTGGAAGCGGCGGAACGTCTTCAGCATGCCCATGCCGGACTGGCCGGTGGCGTTGAGATAGGTGATGGCGGAGCGGTCGGCCGTTATCTCCTCGGTGCGCTGGTAGGCGAGGATGCTGCGCTGTGCCATCTCGCCGCCACCGGCGGCCACGCCCATGCCGGCGCCGGCAAGGCCGCGGCTGTTGGTGGTCGCGCCCGCGACCATCGCGCCCGCGCCTAGCAAGGTCGCAATGATGGCCATCGTCTTGGCGCGCTCGAGCTGGTCACGCAGTTTCTGCTGGTGGCCGCCTGCGATATGGCCGGCCTCGTGCGCGATGACGCCGATGATCTCGTTGGGTGTTTCCGCCGTCATCAGCGCGCCGGTGTTGATGAAGAGCCGTCGCCCGGTGACGAAAGCGTTGAAGCTGGGATCATTGACCAGAACGATGTCGATGCCGTCATTCGCCAGCCCTGCCGCCTTGAAGATCGGCCGCGCATAGTCGCGCACCAAAGCCTCGATCTCGGCATCGCGGACCACCGGAACACTCTGAGCGAAGGCGGTGACCGAACTTGCCACTCCAACGGCAAGGCCGAGCGAAAGCGTCGTGAAAACACGCGCAATCCTGACAATCGTCGATCTGGGTCGGCTCAACATGACGTGTCCACTGGTAGACGAGCGGGCGAAAGATGAAAAGTCGGCACCGAAAACTTCCTCAACTTGTGATCCTCACATCAATCGGGCATTTGTGCGGCGCATGTATTCGGGGCGTGGCGCGCCAAACCGTCGGGATAGGGATAAAATGGTCGTTTCACTTTCACGCCGTGGCAATGTCGAGCCATTCCACGCCATGGATGTGCTGGCCGAAGCGAACCGGCTGAAGGCGCAAGGTGTGCCGGTGATCTCCATGGCGATCGGCCAGCCGTCCGACCCGGCGCCCGCGCGGGTTCGCGCCGCCGCGGCCGAAGCCTTGCGGGTCGGCCGCATCGGCTACACCGACACGCTGGGGCTGGCTGGCCTGCGCAGGGCGATCGCCGCGCATTGCG
>NZ_PNOT02000062.1 GCF_002879535.1 Mesorhizobium intechi | reverse complement strand
GACAAGAAGAGCCGCGAGCAGTTCGAGATGCGCACGCACAAGCGTCTGCTCGACATCGTCGATCCGACCCCGCAGACCGTCGACGCTTTGATGAAGCTCGATCTGGCCGCCGGCGTCGACGTCGAGATCAAGCTCTAAGGGAATGAGAGCGCGGTAAGGGGCGGTGCCCCTGGCCCGGAACTCTAAAGGAATTGAACCGATGCGTTCAGGTGTGATTGCAAAGAAGGTGGGAATGACCCGCATCTACAACGATGCCGGGGAACATGTTCCCGTCACCGTTCTCCAGATGGAGAACTGCCAGGTCGTGGCGCAGCGCACGCAGGAGAAGAATGGCTACACCGCCGTTCAGCTCGGCGTTGGCCTCGCCAAGGTGAAGAACACGTCGAAGGCGATGCGCGGCCATTTCGCGACCGCTTCCGTCGAGCCGAAGGCGAAGGTTGCCGAGTTCCGCGTCTCGGCCGACAACATGATCGATGTCGGCGCCGAGATCACCGTCGAGCATTTCGTCGCCGGCCAGAAGGTCGATGTGACGGGCACGACGATCGGCAAGGGTTTCCAGGGCGTCATCAAGCGTCACCACATGGGTGGTGGCCGCGCCACGCACGGTAACTCGGTCTCGCACCGTACGCACGGTTCGACCGGCCAGCGCCAGGACCCCGGCAAGGTGTTCAAGGGAAAGAAGATGGCCGGCCACATGGGCGATACCCGCGTGACGACGCAGAATGTCGAGATCGTCTCGACCGATGCCGACCGCGGCCTGATCCTGATCCGCGGAGCGGTTCCCGGATCGAAGGGCGCCTGGATCCTGGTCCGCGATGCGGCCAAGGTGGCACTGCCGGCCAATGCGCCGAAGCCTGCCGCGATCCGCGCCGCTGTTAAGAACGAGGCTCCGGCCACAGAGGGAGCGGAATAATGGATCTCAAGATCACAACGCTCGGCGGCAAGGACGCCGGCAAGGTGAAACTCTCCGAGGAGATTTTCGGCCTTGATCCCCGCGAGGACATCCTGCAGCGCGTCGTGCGCTGGCAGCTTGCCAAGAAGCAGCAGGGCACGCACAAGGCCAAGGGCCGCGCCGAAATCGCGCGCACCGGCGCCAAGATGTACAAGCAGAAGGGTACGGGCCGCGCCCGTCACCATTCGGCGCGTGCTCCGCAGTTCCGCGGCGGCGGCAAGGCCCACGGCCCGGTCGTTCGCAGCCACGAGCACGACCTGCCGAAGAAGGTGCGCGCTCTGGGCTTGAAGCATGCTCTCTCGGCCAAGGCCAAGAGCGCGTCGATCATCGTCATCGACGAGCTGAAGTTGACCGAGGCCAAGACCAAGGCGCTAATCGCGAATTTCGCGACGCTGGGCCTGAGCAACGCCCTGGTGATCGGTGGCGCCGAGCTTGACAAGAACTTCAAGCTGGCCGCGACCAACATCCCCAACATCGACGTGCTGCCCATCCAGGGCATCAACGTCTACGACATTCTGCGCCGCGGCACGCTGGTCCTTTCCAAGGCCGCCGTCGAGGCTCTCGAGGAGCGTTTTAAATGACCGACCTTCGTCACTACGACGTGATCGTCAGCCCGGCGATCACCGAAAAGTCGACCATGGCTTCCGAGCAGAACCAGGTCGTCTTCAACGTCGCCAAGAAGGCGTCGAAGCCGGAAATCAAGGCCGCCGTCGAAGCGCTGTTCGGCGTCAAGGTGATGGCCGTGAACACGCTTGTCCGCAAGGGCAAGATCAAGCGCTTCCGCGGCACGATCGGCCGCCAGAGCGACGTCAAGAAGGCGATTGTGACGCTGGCCGACGGCCAGTCGATCGACGTCGCGACGGGTCTCTGAGCAAGGCCGCGAGGACAGAACAATGGCACTGAAAAAATTCAACCCGGTAACGCCGAGCACCCGCCAGCTGGTCATCGTCGATCGCTCGGGCCTCTACAAGGGCAAGCCCGTCAAGGGTCTGACCGAGGGCCTGACCAAGTCGGGCGGCCGCAACAACTACGGCCGCATCACCGCCCGCTTCATTGGTGGTGGTCACAAGCGTTCGTACCGCATTATCGACTTCAAGCGCCGTAAGTTCGACGTCGTCGGCACGGTCGAGCGCATTGAATACGATCCGAACCGCACCGCTTTCATCGCGCTGATCAAGTACGACGATGGCGAGCTGTCCTACATCATCGCCCCGCAGCGCCTTGCCGCCGGCGACAAGATCGTGGCTGGCGAAGCGGTCGACGTGAAGCCGGGCAACGCGATGCCGCTGGCATCGATGCCGGTCGGCACGATCGTCCACAACATCGAGCTGAAGCCGGGCAAGGGTGGCCAGGTCGCCCGTTCGGCCGGCGGTTACGCCCAGCTCGTCGGTCGCGACCAGGGCATGGCGATCCTGCGCCTCAACTCGGGCGAGCAGCGGGTCGTTCACGGCTCCTGCATGGCCACCGTCGGTGCCGTGTCGAACCCCGACCACGGCAACATCAACGACGGCAAGGCCGGCCGCACGGTTTGGCGTGGCAAGCGCCCGCACAATCGCGGCGTGACCATGAACCCGGTTGACCATCCGCACGGCGGTGGTGAAGGCCGCACCTCCGGTGGCCGTCATCCGGTCAGCCCGTGGGGCAAGCCGACCAAGGGCAAGAAGACGCGGTCCAACAAGGCGACCGACAAGTTCATCCTGCGCTCGCGCCATCAGCGCAAGAGCTAAGAAGAGGTAACGCCAAGTGACTCGTTCTATTTGGAAAGGCCCCTTCATCGACGGCTACCTTCTCAAGAAGGTGGACAAGGTTCGTGAAGGCGGTCGCAATGAGGTGATCAAGATGTGGAGCCGTCGCTCCACCATCCTGCCGCAGTTCGTCGGCTTCACCTTCGGTGTCTACAACGGCCAGAAGCATGTTCCCGTCTCGGTGAACGAGGACATGGTCGGTCATAAGTTCGGTGAATTCGCTCCGACGCGGACCTATTACGGTCACGGCGCGGATAAGAAGGCGAAGAGGAAATAATCATGGGCAAGGCCAAAGCTCCGCGCAGGCTTGCTGACAACGAAGCGCGCGCCGTATTGCGCACGATCCGTATCAGCCCGCAGAAGCTGAACCTCGTTGCCGCGCTGATCCGCGGCAAGAAGGTCGCGACAGCGCTTTCCGATCTCGAATTCTCGGCCAAGCGGATTTCCGGCACGGTCAAGAAGACGCTGGAATCGGCGATCGCCAACGCGGAAAACAACCACGACCTCGACGTCGATGCGCTGGTGGTCGCGGAAGCCTATGTCGGCAAGTCGATCGTCATGAAGCGGTTCCACGCTCGTGGCCGTGGTCGTGCCAGCCGTATCGAGAAGCCGTTCTCGCACCTCACGATCGTCGTTCGTGAAGTCGAAGAAAAAGGGGAGGCCGCATAATGGGCCAGAAAGTCAATCCGATCGGTCTCCGCCTCGGCATCAACCGCACCTGGGATTCGCGCTGGTTCGCGAACACCGGCGAGTACGGCAAGCTGCTGCATGAGGACATCAAGATCCGCAAGTATCTTGAGAAGGAACTCAAGCAGGCCGCGATCTCCAAGGTCGTGATCGAGCGCCCGCACAAGAAGTGCCGTGTCACCATCCATGCCGCGCGCCCGGGTCTGATCATCGGCAAGAAGGGCGCCGACATCGAGAAGCTTCGCAAGAAGCTGATGGAGATGACGAAGTCCGAGACGCACCTCAACATCGTTGAAGTGCGCAAGCCGGAAATCGACGCGACCCTGGTCGCCCAGTCGATCGCCCAGCAGCTCGAGCGCCGCATCGCGTTCCGCCGCGCCATGAAGCGCGCCGTGCAGTCGGCGATGCGCCTCGGTGCCGAAGGCATCCGCATCAACTGCTCGGGCCGCCTCGGCGGCGCCGAAATCGCCCGCATGGAGTGGTACCGCGAAGGCCGCGTGCCGCTGCACACGCTGCGCGCCGATGTCGACTACGGCACGGCCGAAGCGCATACGGCGTACGGCATCTGCGGTGTCAAGGTCTGGGTATTCAAGGGCGAGATCCTCGAGCACGACCCGATGGCTTCGGAACGTCGCGCGACCGAGGGTGATGCTGCGCATGGCGGTGGTGGTGATCGCGAACGCGGTCGTCGTCGCGAAAACGCCTGAGACATTTAGGAATTTGGAGTTAGAACGATGCTGCAGCCAAAGCGCACAAAGTTCCGCAAGCAGTTCAAGGGCCGTATCCATGGTACCGCAAAGGGCGGCACCAACCTGGATTTCGGTGGTTTCGGGCTGAAGGCGCTTGAGCCGAACCGCGTCACCGCGCGTGAGATCGAGGCGGCCCGCCGCGCGATCACTCGTGAAATGAAGCGTGCCGGCCGCGTCTGGATCCGTATTTTCCCGGATCTGCCGGTCACGTCGAAGCCGACCGAAGTCCGCATGGGCAAGGGCAAGGGTGCCGTCGACTACTGGGCGGCGCGCGTCAAGCCGGGCCGCATCATGTTCGAGATCGACGGAGTGAGTGAAGAAACCGCCCGTGAGGCGCTGCGTCTCGGCGCGGCCAAGCTCTCGGTCAGGACGCGCTTCGTACAGCGCATCGCAGAATAAGGACGGGCTGATCATGAAAGCCGAAGACATCCGGACCAAGACCCAGGACCAGCTGACCGACGATTTGGCCAGCCTGAAGAAGGAGCAGTTCAACCTGCGCTTCCAGAAGGCCACCGGCCAGCTCGAGAAGACCGCGCGCGTGAGGCAGGTCCGTAAGGACATTGCGCGTATCAAGACCATCGCTGCGGAAAAGTCCGCGGCCAAGAAGGCTTAAGGACGAAAACCATGCCAAAGCGCATTCTGCAGGGCACCGTCGTCAGCGACAAGAACGAGAAGACGGTTGTCGTCAAGGTCGAACGGCGCTTCACGCATCCCGTGATGAAGAAGACCGTGCGCATGACCAAGAAGTACAAGGCGCACGACGAGAACAACGCCCACAAGGTCGGCGATCAGGTGTTCATCCAGGAATCGAAGCCGATTTCCAAGGACAAGCGCTGGATCGTGGTGTCTTCGGACCAAGCCTGATCTGTGGCGTAAACAACGAATTTTGGACAGACCGGGGAGGGGCTTCGAGCCCGTCCCGTTAGAAAAGAAGAAGGCGGCCAGTCATGATTCAGATGCAAACAAACCTCGACGTGGCGGATAATTCCGGCGCGCGTCGTGTCATGTGCATCAAGGTGCTGGGCGGCTCGAAGCGGAAATACGCTTCCGTGGGCGACATCATCGTGGTGTCCATCAAGGAAGCCATTCCGCGCGGCCGCGTTAAGAAGGGCGATGTGATGAAGGCGGTCGTGGTTCGCACGGCCAAGGACATCCGCCGCCCCGACGGCAGCGTGATCCGTTTCGACAAGAACGCGGCCGTTCTCGTCGACAACAAGAAAGAGCCGATCGGCACGCGTATCTTCGGACCGGTTCCGCGCGAACTCCGCGCCAAGAACCACATGAAGATCATCTCGCTCGCGCCTGAAGTGCTGTAAGGAGCCGGACCAATGCAAAAGATTAGAAAAGGCGACAAGGTCGTCGTGCTGGCCGGCAAGGACAAAGGCCGTTCGGGCGAAGTCCTCTCGGTTCAGCCGAAGGATGACACCGCGCTGGTGCGCGGCGTCAACATGATCCGTCGTCACCAGAAGCAGACCCAGTCCCAAGAGGGCGGGATCATCACCAAGGAAGCGCCGATCCAGCTGTCGAACATCGCGCTGGCCGACCCGAAGGATGGCAAGCCGACCCGCGTCGGTTTCATCTTCCAGAAGGACGGCAAGAAGGTGCGCGTCGCCAAGCGCTCGGGAGAAGTCATCAATGGCTAAGGCTCAAAGCAAGCAGGCGACTGCCACCAACACGCCGCGTCTGAAGCAGGTCTACAACGAGACCATCCGCAAGGCGCTGCAGGAGCAGTTCGGCTACGACAACGACATGCAGGTTCCGCGCCTCGACAAGATCGTGCTGAACATGGGTGTCGGTGAAGCGACCGCCGATTCGAAGAAGCCTTCGGTTGCGGCCGAAGACCTGGCGCTGATCGCCGGCCAGAAGGCCGTCGTCACCCGCGCCCGCAATTCGATCGCCGGCTTCAAGGTCCGCGAGAACATGCCGATCGGCGCCAAGGTCACGCTGCGCAAGGAACGCATGTACGAGTTCCTCGACCGCCTCGTGAACATCGCGCTGCCGCGCGTCCGCGACTTCCGCGGACTGAACCCCAAGAGCTTCGATGGCCGTGGCAACTACGCCATGGGCATCAAGGAGCACATCGTGTTCCCGGAGATCAACTACGACAAGGTTGATCAGATCTGGGGCATGGACGTCATCGTTTGTACGACTGCGAAGACGGACGACGAAGCCAGGGCATTGCTCAAGGCTTTCAACTTCCCCTTCCGCCAGTAACGGCAGCGAGAAAAGGAAAAATCTGAAATGGCAAAGACCAGCTCAGTCGAGAAGAACAACAGGCGCCGCAAGCTTGCCGACCAGTACGGTCCCAAGCGCGCTGCTCTGAAGGCGATCATCATGGATCAGTCCAAGCCGATGGAAGAGCGCTTCCGCGCTCAGCTCAAGCTTGCTGCCTTGCCGCGCAACTCGGCCAAGATCCGCATCCGCAACCGCTGCGAAGTCACCGGTCGTCCGCGTGCCTATTATCGCAAGCTCAAAGTATCGCGCATCGCGCTTCGTGATCTCGGCAACAACGGCCAGATCCCGGGCCTGGTCAAGTCGAGCTGGTAAGGAGGACATAACATGTCATTGAGCGATCCTCTCGGCGATATGCTGACCCGCATCCGCAACGCCTACGGCCGCAAGAAGTCGAGTGTCTCGACTCCGGCCTCGCGTCTGCGCACCCGCGTCCTCGACGTGCTGAAGGCTGAAGGCTATATCCGCGACTACAGCCAGACCGACTTCGACAACGGCAAGTCCGAGATCGAAATCGAGCTGAAGTATTTCGACGGCGCGCCGGTCGTGCGCGAAATCGCCCGCGTCTCGAAGCCGGGCCGCCGCGTTTACGTCTCGGCCAAGTCGATCCCGCACGTCGCCAACGGCCTCGGCATCGCCATCCTTTCGACGCCCAAGGGCGTGATGGCCGATCATGAAGCCCGCGAACAGAACGTCGGCGGCGAGATTCTCTGCCAGATCTTCTGATCTGGCAGCTGACCGCAAATTGGAATCCGGTCTTCGGATCGTTCCGAAGACAGAGACCTGAAACAAGAGAAGTGACGAGGACAACAAAATGTCTCGTATTGGAAAGAAACCCGTTTCGCTGCCGCAGGGCGTGACCGCGACCGTCAACGGCCAGACCGTGACGGCGAAGGGCCCCAAGGGCGAGCTGAAGTTCGTGGTGAACGACGAAGTCCTGGTCAAGATGGAAGGCAGCGAGATCGCTGTCCAGCCGCGCGACCAGACCAAGACCGCCCGCTCCAAGTGGGGCATGTCGCGCACGCAGATCGTCAATATCCTGCATGGCGTCAAGGACGGCTTCGAGAAGAAGCTCGAGATCACCGGCGTCGGCTATCGCGCCGCCATGCAGGGCAAGAACCTGCAGCTGGCTCTTGGCTTCAGCCATGACGTCGTCTATGAGACGCCGGCGGGGGTTACCATCGCTGTGCCGAAGCCGACGGAGATCACCGTGACCGGCATCGACAAGCAGCAGGTTGGCCAGGTCGCCGCCGAGATCCGTGAATATCGCGGTCCGGAGCCGTACAAGGGCAAGGGCGTCCGCTACGCTGGCGAGAAGATCGTCCGCAAGGAAGGCAAGAAGAAGTAGTGGGCTTGTTTCCGAAAAGTTGCAGGCTTTTCGGAAAGGACCAAGCCCAGGAAGTGTAACGCCGCGGGGAGCGGTCGCGGGAGGCGCTTTCGCCTACCGCACATGGCGGCCCCCGTTTTTTGAAGGCAAGGAAGACCATCATGGGTACCAAGGAATCCACGCAGCGCCGTGCGCAGCGCGTTCGTCGCCAGATCAGGAAGGTCGCCGGCGAGCGTCCGCGTCTGTCGGTTCACCGCACCTCGAAGAACATCTATGTCCAGGTGATCGACGACGCCAAGGGCCACACCATCGCCGCCGCTTCGACGCTCGAGAAGGACCTCAAGGGTTCACTCAAGACCGGCGCCGACACGGCCGCCGCCGCCGCGATCGGCAAGCTGATCGCCGAGCGCGCCACCAAGGCCGGTGTCAAGGAAGTCGTCTTCGACCGTGGACCGTACATCTATCACGGCCGCGTCAAGGCTTTGGCTGAAGCTGCCCGCGAAGGCGGCCTTAGCTTCTGATCTTTCACCGTCGGCGACCCAAAGCGGCGCCGGCAAATCAGCAACCCGTGCTTCCGGAAAAGAACAAGGAACAGGATATGGCACAGGAACGTAGGGAAGGCGGCCGCGGCCGCGAGCGTGAGCGCGAAGAGCGCGACGACGGCATGGTGGACAAGCTGGTCCACATCAATCGCGTCGCCAAGGTCGTCAAGGGTGGCCGTCGCTTCGGCTTCGCGGCACTCGTCGTTGTCGGCGACCAGAAGGGCCGCGTCGGCTTTGGTCACGGCAAGGCACGCGAGGTGCCGGAAGCCATCCGCAAGGCAACCGAATCGGCCAAGCGCGACATGATCTTCGTGCCGCTGCGCTCGGGCCGGACGCTGCATCACGACGTCGAGGGACGCTGGGGCGCCGGACGCGTTCTGCTGCGCGCCGCCAAGCAGGGTACCGGCATCATCGCCGGCGGCCCGATGCGCGCCGTTTTCGAGACGCTCGGCATGCATGACGTGGTCGCCAAGTCGATGGGTTCGTCGAACCCCTACAACATGGTTCGCGCCACGTTCGACGCGCTGAAGAGCCAGATGCATCCCAAGGATGTGGCTGCCGCTCGCGGCATCAAGTATTCGACCCTTCAGGCCCGCCGCGGCACCGCCGTTGCGGCTGAAGAATAGTCGATCTGACCAGGGATTTTGACCATGGCCAAGAAAGCAACCAAGACCATCACCGTTGAGCAGATCGGTTCGCCGATCCGCCGCCCGAAGGAACAGCGCGCGACGCTGGTCGGCCTCGGCCTCAACAAGATGCACAAGCAGCGCACCTTGGAAGATACGCCTTCCGTGCGCGGCATGATCGCCGCCGTTCAGCATCTCGTCCGCGTCGTGGACGAGGGCTGAGCCAAAGCGCAGGAGAACTCAGATGAAACTCAACGATCTGCGTGACAAGGACGGCGCGACGCATTCCAAGAAGCGTCTCGGCCGCGGC
The DNA here is from genome assembly GCF_002879535.1 of Mesorhizobium intechi. Lineage (GTDB taxonomy): Bacteria > Pseudomonadota > Alphaproteobacteria > Rhizobiales > Rhizobiaceae > Mesorhizobium > Mesorhizobium intechi. Next base: position 11,429 of record NZ_PNOT02000062.1, on the reverse strand, counting down.
ATCGGTTCCGGCTCGGGCAAGACCGCCGGTCGCGGCGTCAAGGGCCAGAAGGCGCGCTCCGGCGTCGCCGTCAACGGCTTCGAGGGTGGCCAGATGCCGCTCTATCGGCGCCTGCCGAAGCGTGGCTTCAACAACATCTTCGCCAAGAGCTTCGTTGTCGTGTCGCTGGCCCGCATCCAGGAAGCCGTCGACGCCAAGAAGCTCGACGCCAAGGCAACCGTGACGGCCGAGGCACTCGTGGCCGCCGGCGTCATCCGCCGCGTCAAGGATGGTGTTCGCGTGCTGTCCGATGGCGAACTGAAGGCCAAGCTTGCCTTCGACGTCGCCGGTGCTTCCAAGGCCGCGATCGAGAAGATCGAAAAGGCCGGCGGCTCGGTCAAGTTGCCGGAAAAGGCAGCTGCCGAGTAACGGCAATTTGAAGCGCGATCGGCAAGAGTGGGATCCTGGTTTTGCTCACGATTGCGCTTTGATCTGCTCAATTAAGCGGCCGCGTCAACGCGGCCGCTTGCATGTTTAGAGCCCGGAGCTTATCTCGTGAGCTTCGGTGAAACGCACCGCCTGACCTCACGGGCCATCAAGCGTTACCAAGCGGAGAATCAGGCATGGCTTCGGCTGCTGAACAACTAGCCTCGAATCTGAATTTCTCGGCCTTCGCCAAAGCGGAGGACCTGAAGAAACGCATCTGGTTCACCATTGGCGCGTTGCTCGTCTACCGCCTCGGCACCTACATTCCGCTTCCCGGAATCAACCCCGACGCCTTCGCCCAGGCCTTCTCCTCGCAGAGCAAGGGCGTGCTTGGCATGTTCAACATGTTCGCCGGCGGCGCCGTGCAGCGCATGGCGATCTTCGCGCTCGGCATCATGCCCTACATCTCCGCCTCCATCATCATGCAGCTGATGACCTCGGTCATCCCGTCGCTGGAAGCGTTGAAGAAGGAAGGCGAACAGGGCCGCAAGGTCATCAACCAGTACACGCGTTACGGCACCGTGCTTTTGGCACTGGTGCAGGCCTATGGCATTTCGGTGGGGCTGGAGAACGGCAACGGCATCGTCAGCGATCCCGGCATGTTCTTCCGCATCTCGACCGTCGTCACGCTGGTCGGCGGCACCATGTTCCTGATGTGGCTCGGCGAGCAGATCACGGCGCGCGGCATCGGCAACGGCATTTCGCTGATCATCTTCTCCGGCATCGTCGCCGGCCTGCCGCATGCCATTTCCGGCACGCTGGAACTCGGCCGCACCGGCGCCCTGTCGACCGGGCTCATCCTGGCGATCATCGTCCTGGCTATCGTCGTCATCGCGCTCATCGTGTTCTTCGAGCGCGCCCAGCGTCGCCTGCTGATCCAGTATCCGAAGCGCCAGGTCGGCAACCGCATGTTCCAGGGCGACACCTCACATCTGCCTCTGAAGCTCAACACGTCCGGCGTCATCCCGCCGATCTTCGCGTCGTCGCTGCTGCTGCTGCCGGCCACCATCGCCGGCTTCTCGCAGACCACCAACATGCCCGCCTGGGCCAGCACAATCCTGGCCTCGCTCGGCCATGGCCAGCCGCTCTACATGGCATTCTACGCGGCGATGATCGTGTTCTTCGCCTTCTTCTACACAGCGATTGTCTTCAACCCGAAGGACACCGCCGACCAGCTCAAGAAGCATTCGGGCTTCATCCCGGGCTATCGTCCGGGCGAGCGCACCGCCGACTACATCGATTACGTTCTCACCCGCATCACCGTCGTCGGCGCCATCTATCTGGTGCTGGTGTGCCTGCTGCCGGAGTTCCTGATCTCGGCGACTGGCGTACCATTCTACCTTGGTGGCACATCGCTTCTGATCGTGGTCAGTGTCACGCTCGATACGGTTGCGCAGATTCAGGGCCACCTGATCGCGCACCAGTATGAAGGCCTGATCAAGAAGTCGAAGCTGCGCGGGGGGAAGAAAGCCAGATGAGGTTGATTTTGCTTGGGCCGCCAGGGGCGGGCAAGGGGACACAAGCACAAAGACTGGTAGAAAAACACGGCATACCCCAACTCTCTACGGGTGACATGCTGCGTGCCGCCGTTCAGGCCGGTTCCGAAGTCGGCAAGCGTGCCAAGGCGGTGATGGATGCCGGTGAACTGGTGTCCGACGCCATCGTCAACGCCATAGTCGCCGAACGGATCGACCAAGCCGACTGCGCGAAGGGGTTCATCCTCGACGGCTACCCGCGCACACTGGTGCAGGCCGATGCGGTTGAATCGATGCTTTCGCAGCGCGGCATCGGCCTTGACACCGTCATCGAACTGGTCGTCGACGACAGGGCCTTGGTCGGCCGCATCGTCAAGCGCGCCGAGGACGCGAAGGCCGCCGGACAGCCGGTGCGCAAGGACGACAATCCCGCGGTGTTCGAGGAACGCCTGCGCGAGTACTACAAGAAGACCGCGCCGCTGACCGGCTATTATTACGCCAAGGGCAAGCTCAGGACGGTCGACGGGATGGCCAACATCGACGCCGTGACCGCCGAGATCGAGGCCGTGCTGACGGCAGCGGCCGAGGCGCGGTAACGGAATTTAAAGATTAGGCTTGACGGGAGCGGCCCGCTGCGGTATGGCGGCCCGTCTTCCTATCAGGTGCGAACTTTGCTTGTCCGCAAGGGCAAGGCAGTCGCTTTGAACTGGAAACTCCCGCAAGGGCCGGCCTCCACCGGACGCGGGGCAACTTTGACAGCGCCGTGCCTGCCTTGTTTGAAAGGTTGGTCGGCCCACATGGAGAAGGAAAGAACATGGCTCGTATAGCCGGCGTCAACATTCCGACCAACAAGCGCGTCGTCATCGCGCTTCAGTACATTCACGGCATTGGCAAGAAGTTCGCCCAGGAGATCGTCGACAAGGTCGGCATCCCGGCCGAGCGCCGCGTCAACCAGCTGACCGACGCGGAAGTCTTGCAGATCCGCGAGACCATCGACCGTGACTACCAGGTCGAGGGCGACCTGCGCCGCGAAGTGTCGATGAACATCAAGCGTCTCATGGACCTCGGCTGCTACCGCGGCCTGCGTCACCGTCGCTCGCTGCCGGTCCGCGGCCAGCGCACGCACACCAATGCACGCACCCGCAAGGGCCCGGCCAAGTCGATCGCCGGCAAGAAGAAGTAATTTAGGGCAGCAAGGGGGTAGGGCGCTAAGGCAATAGGAACGGCAGACATACTGCCCGACTGCCATATGCCCTACCGTCTTCTCCTAGGTGGAGCCGCTGGAATTACGGCGGTGTAGAGATCAACTGAAAGGAATATCATGGCCAAGGAAGCCGCTCGTGTTCGCCGTCGCGAACGCAAGAATATCTCGTCGGGCGTTGCCCACGTCAATTCGACCTTCAACAACACGATGATCACCATCACCGACGCACAGGGCAATTCGATTGCCTGGTCGTCGGCCGGTGCCCAGGGCTTCAAGGGATCACGCAAGTCGACCCCATTTGCCGCCCAGATGGCGGCCGAGGACGTCGCCAAGAAGGCCCAGGAACACGGCATGCGCATGCTCGAAGTCGAGGTCTGCGGACCTGGGTCGGGTCGTGAATCGGCACTGCGCGCCCTGCAAGCGGCCGGCTTCACCATCACCTCGATCCGCGATGTGACGCCGATCCCGCACAATGGCTGCCGCCCGCGCAAGAAGCGCCGCGTCTAAGAAATTACCGAACGCCGCGCGAACGCCCACAGGGGCGTTCCTCCGCGGTATTCCAGGTCGCCCGCCACGATTGGATGGTGGCGGGTCAACGGAAGGAAAGCATCATGATCCAGAAAAATTGGCAGGAACTGATCAAGCCGAACAAGATCGAGTTCTCGTCGAAGAAGAAGACGCTGACCACGCTGGTGGCCGAGCCGCTCGAGCGTGGCTTTGGCCTCACGCTGGGCAACGCGCTGCGCCGCGTGCTTCTGTCTTCGCTGCGCGGTGCGGCCGTCACCGCCGTGCAGATCGACGGCGTTCTGCATGAATTCTCGTCCATCGCCGGTGTGCGCGAGGACGTGACCGACATCGTCTTGAACATCAAGGAAATCGCCATCCGCATGGAAGGCGACGGCCCCAAGCGCATGGTCGTGCGCAAGCAGGGCCCGGGCGCGGTGCTCGCCGGCGACATCCAGACGGTTGGCGACGTCGAGATCCTCAACCCCGACCACGTCATCTGCACGCTGGACGAAGGCGCTGAAATCCGCATGGAATTCACCGTCGACACCGGCAAGGGCTACGTGCCGGCCGAGCGCAACCGCGCCGAGGACGCACCGATCGGCCTGATCCCGGTCGACAGCCTCTATTCGCCGGTCAAGAAGGTCTCCTACAAGGTCGAGAACACCCGCGAGGGCCAGGTTCTCGACTATGACAAGCTGACCATGACCATCGAGACCGACGGTTCGATCTCGGGCGAGGACGCTGTGGCTTTCGCCGCTCGCATCCTGCAGGACCAGCTTGGCCTGTTCGTCAACTTCGACGAGCCGCAGAAGGAAGTCGCCGCCGAAGCCGTCACCGAGCTCGCCTTCAACCCGGCGCTGCTCAAGAAGGTCGACGAACTCGAGCTGTCGGTGCGTTCGGCCAACTGCCTGAAGAACGACAACATCGTCTACATCGGCGATCTCATCCAGAAGACCGAAGCCGAGATGCTGCGCACCCCGAACTTCGGCCGCAAGTCGCTGAACGAGATCAAGGAAGTGCTCGCGGCGATGGGCCTGCACCTCGGCATGGAAGTGCCGGACTGGCCGCCGGAGAACATCGAAGACCTCGCCAAGCGTTACGAAGACCAATATTGAGCATGAATTCCAAGGATCGGCGGCGTGGGCCGCCCGATCCGACGGTCATGCGGAAAACCATCAGAGGCCTTGGCCTCTTGAACAACTGAAGAAGGAAAAGAGCCATGCGCCACGGTTTCAAAGGCCGTCGCTTCGCCCGAAGCATTAGCCATCGCAAGTCGATGTTCGCCAACCTCGCCGTGTCGCTGCTCGAGCACGAGCAGATCGTCACCACCCTGCCGAAGGCGAAGGACCTGCGTCCGATCGTCGAGAAGCTGGTGACGCTTGGCAAGCGCGGCGACCTGCACGCCCGTCGCCAGGTGATCGCCCAGATCGGCAATGAAGGCGTCGTCAAGCGCCTGTTCGAGACCATCGCCCCGCGCTACGCCACCCGCAACGGCGGCTATCTGCGCATCATGAAGGCTGGCTTCCGTCATGGCGACAACGCCGCGATGGCCGTCATCGAGTTCGTCGATCGCGATACGGATGCCAAGGGCGCCGCCGACCGCGCTCGTCTCGAAGCCGAAGGCACCGAAGCGGACGCCGCGGCCGCATAAGGCTTGGTTTTCCACCTGAGTTCAAAGGGGCCATGGGCCCCTTTTTCTTGCCGGCGTCTTCGGTCTATCGAGTGAGCGTCAGGTAGTCGCGACCGCTCAACAGATTCCAGTTGAAAGCACCGGGGATCTCTTCGAACGCCGGCTGGGAATAGGAATAGATGCTGTCGAGAGTGGCGCGTGAATCGATATCGCTGATCAATTGCGACAAAGAGGAACTGGCCAGGTATTTTTGGGCGTCCCCGTCTTCGATGAAGCCCGTATCGACTCGGAAATGGATCTGGATGGGACCCGCACAGATGTTCAGCAAGATATCGTCGCTCAGGGCGGCGTAGAACACTGCTGCCTTTTCTGGAGCCCAAAGGCCGGCAGCTAGGAATTCCGACGGGCCCGTATGCCCACTGAAGCCATCCAGTGTAAGAACAAGGCGATCGGTGAGAATCTCAAAATCGCCGTCGAGGTAGCCTGCTTCTTCGATTTGAAACCAGTTCATCCGATGAGGTGCTTCTTCACTGAAGGAAATTTCGAGCTTTCCGAAAATCCAATAAACCGGAATCGTCTCCGCATGTTCCGTGATCCAGCCGTCGGGCGGACCTAGCAGACTGGCGACCTCGATCATCGTCAGAAGTGGGGAAACAGGCCCAAAAGTGCCGGTCCTCAAAAAGTCACGGAATGACAGGAGTTGTTTTGTCATGAGATCCGGCCAAGTTTTTCAGTTCCAGGTCGACCTATAGCTGCTTTGCTGCCCAAAATAATCGGATTTCAGCGGCTTAGCCTTTCATTTTGCACAATCGTCGGGACAATGCGCCCGAACGTGCCTTGGAGGATTCGCGAATGCGCGCCAAAAGACTGTCCCTTGTTCTGCTCTGCGCCTTCATGGTGTTCGCAGCCGCACCGGCAGTTCGGCAGGCGCTGGCCGAAGACGCCGCCAAGCCCGCCGATCCGGGCCTGTCTGACGTGCTGACCGATCTGCTGCATGGCGTCGAAGGCGAGAACGCCACCTCGGGGCCAGACAAGCGCGTGCCGTTCGGCCGTGAGGAGGTACAGCTTTCGTTCGCGCCGCTGGTCAAGCAGACGGCGCCGGCCGTGGTCAATGTCTATGCCTCTCAGACGGCCAAGGTCACATCGCCTTTTGAAGGCGATCCGTTCTTCGAGGAGTTTTTCGGCCGTGCCCAGCCGCGCGCCCAGTCCTCGCTCGGCTCGGGCGTGCTTGTCGATCCGAGTGGTGTCATCGTCACCAATTTCCACGTCATCAAGGATGCCGACGAGGTCAAGGTGGCGACCGCCGACGGCCGCGAATTCACCAGCAAGGTGATGCTCAAGGATGAGACGCTCGATCTTGCCGTGCTCAAGATCGAATCCGACAAGCCGTTCCCGGTCATCGCCATCGGCGATTCCGACGCGCTCGAGGTCGGCGACCTTGTGCTGGCCATCGGCAACCCCTTCGGCGTCGGCCAGACCACCACCAGCGGCATTGTTTCGGCACTTGCCCGCAGCCATATCGGCGTGTCCGATTCGGGCTATTTCATCCAGACCGACGCGGCGATTAATCCTGGCAATTCCGGCGGCGCGCTGATCAACATGGGCGGCCAGCTGGTCGGCATCAACACCGCCATCTACAGCCGCAGCGGCGGCTCGATCGGCATCGGCTTTGCCATTCCCGCCAACATGGTGCGGGCATTCGCCGATGCGGCCAAGGCCGGCCTCGACTTCTTCGAGCGTCCCTATATCGGCGCCGAGTTCGAGGCGGTGACGCCACAGATCGCTGAATCGCTCGGCATGGAAAAGCCGACCGGTGCGCTGGTCTCTTCGGTCGACGCCACAGGTCCTGCCGGCAAGGCCGGGCTGAAGGCGGGCGATGTCGTGCTGCAGATCAATGGCAAGCCGGTCGAGAGCATCGAGGCGCTGGACTATCGCATGGCGACGCTGTCGATCGGCACCAAGGCGAATTTCGCGATCCTGACCAAGGGCCAGAAAGCGGCCATGGACATCGCGCTGGAGCGCGCGCCGGAAGGTGCGAAAGCCTCGGAAGTGACGCTGCATGGCCGCAGCCCATTCTCGGGCGCCAAGGTCGCGGAACTGTCGCCGCGCCTTGCTCAGAAGCTTGGCCTGCGCACCGATCTCAAGGGCGTGACGGTGATCGATATCAACCGCGATTCGCCAGCCGCCGATTTCGGCTTCATGCCGGGCGACATTGTGCGCGAGGTCAACGGCACCACCATCGACACCGCCGCGACCCTGGCGCAGGTAGCCCAGCAGGATACGCGCTGGTGGCGCTTTACCGTCGAGCGCGGCGGGCAGATACTGCGCCAGGTGCTGCGTTACTGAGTTCGATCTGAAGGGATCGCGCTCCAAACCAAAAGAAGTACATGGCCGATCTGTTCAGTGTCGATGAACCGGAAAAGGCGCCGCCCGGTCGGCCGCTTGCCGACAGGCTGCGGCCGAAAAATCTTGGCGAGGTCGTCGGTCAGGAGCATCTGACCGGCCCCGACGGCGCGCTGACCCGGCTGATCGGCTCGGGCTCACTCGGCTCGATGATTTTCTGGGGACCGCCGGGCACCGGCAAGACCACTGTGGCAAGGCTGCTCGCCGGCGAGACCAGCCTTGCCTTCGAGCAGATCTCGGCGGTGTTTTCCGGCGTCGCCGACCTGAAAAAAGTGTTCGAGACAGCCAAGCTGCGGCGTGCCAACGGCCGCCAGACCCTGCTTTTCGTCGACGAGATCCATCGCTTCAACCGCGCCCAGCAGGACTCCTTTCTTCCCGTCATGGAGGATGGGACGGTCGTCCTGGTCGGCGCCACGACCGAAAACCCGTCCTTCGAGCTCAACGCGGCACTGCTGTCGCGCGCGCGCGTCATGGTTTTCCATTCGCTCGGCGAGGAGAGCATCGCCAAGCTGATGGTGCGGGCGGAAGAGACGGAGGGCAGGGCGCTGCCGCTTGACGACGAGGCCCGCGCCATGCTGATCCGCATGAGCGACGGCGACGGCCGCGCGTCGCTGACCCTCGCGGAGGAAGTCTGGCGGGCCGCCAAGCCTGGTGAGGTCTTCGATCCCGAAGGCCTGCAGCGTATCGTCCAGCGCCGCGCGCCGATCTACGACAAGGGCCAGGACGGGCACTACAATCTGATCTCGGCGCTGCACAAATCGGTGCGCGGTTCCGATCCCGATGCCGCACTCTACTATCTCGCGCGCATGTTCGACGCCGGCGAGGATCCGCTCTATCTCGGCCGCCGGCTGGTGCGCATGGCGATGGAAGACATCGGCCTTGCCGATCCGCGGGCGCTGGTCGTCGCCAATGCCGCCAAGGACGCCTACGACTATCTGGGCTCTCCGGAAGGCGAGCTCGCCTTTGCCGAGGCCACCGTCTACCTCGCCACCGCGCCCAAATCCAATGCCGTCTACACGGCCTTCAAGGCGGCCACGCAGGCAGCCAAGCAGCATGGCTCGCTGCTGCCCCCGAAGCATATCCTCAACGCGCCGACCAAGCTGATGAAGGAAGAGGATTACGGCGCGGGCTATCGCTACGATCATGATGACCCGGACGCCTTTTCGGGCCAGGACTATTTTCCGGAGAAGATGGGCCGCCAGACCTTCTACGATCCGCCTGAGCGTGGCTTCGAGCGCGACATCAGGAAGCGGCTCGACTATTGGGCGAAGCTGCGCAAGGAGCGGGAATAACAGGATTGGGTGGCCCGGTGGTCGTCACGCTTCGAAGCGAGGCCTCGCCATGGGGCATCTCGACCTCCGTTGCTCTCCACGCCCTGCTGGCCGCGATGCTGGCGCTCATGCCGCTGCCAAAGCGGCCGAAGCGGCTGGAGGAGGAACGTGTGTCGGTCGACATTCTGACGCCGCAGCAGCTTGAGGCCTCGACAAGGCCGTCGCCTGCGCCGGCACCGCCTTCAGCGCCCAAGGCACAAACGTCCGCGCCAACACCAACGCCGAGCGCTCCTCGATCTACACCGCCCATCGCGCCGACCATGATTCGGCCGACCGAAATGCTGTCGGCAAAGACGCTCGCCGATCCGCGCAGCCGGCAGGCGCTCGCCGATCTCGCGACCTTCGCTTCCGACGAACGCATGGTGCAATTGTGCAATATCGAGGCCATGGACCAGATCCGGCGATGGCGCGCGGACTTTCAGCCGGAACGCGTCGTGCCTTATGCGACGGCCGAGGAGAAGATTAACGGCACCACGATCGCCGCGGATGGCGCGGCTTTCCGCAGTCGCAAAAACTGGTATGGTCTGAAGTTCAAATGCCAGCTCGCACGGGACGGCGAAAGCGTCATCGGCTTCGAGTTCCTGGTCGGCGATCCGGTGGCCAGGGAGAAATGGGACGAGCTCGGCTTGCCAGCGGTGCATTGACCGACGGCTGGCAATTCCACCAGGCAACTGCCAGGCCACGATGTCGTGGCGTTGTGCGGCGACCCAAAAAACCCTATCAAGGCGCACGGCCGGGCGGTGGCCGTTGCCGAGATTTGGCACACTCATTCGCAACAGGATCGCGTTCCGCGCGTGGAAAAATGACAAAAACCCTTCGCAAAACCCTTCGCAAATTCGCCATCGCCATCCCGCTTCTCGCCCTTGGCTTCTACTTTATCCCCATTCTGACGACGATCTTCATCGTCTGCGGCCTGATCGACGTGTTGCGCAACGACAGGAAGGATCTGGCGCTGTTTTCAGGCTACTTCCTCGGCAACGGCCTGTTCACCTGGCTCCTGTCGCCGTTCAACCTGCTGGTTGATCTGCTCTGCTACCGGAATCCCGGCGTGTGGAAGCTGGAGCAGTTTCCGGAGGATTATCAGCGCGAGGTCAACGAGGTCCTGGACATCTTCAAGGCGCGCAAGGATGAAATCATCGCCGACATCGACGCCAACTTCGGCGCCGGCCGGCGTGGCATGTATGTCTACCAGTGGTACGGCAAGCACCGGATCGACAACGTCGCCGAGTTCAACAAGGATTTCAAATACATCAAGACCATCGCCGTTTCGGTCTTCAGCAAGCGCGAATCGACTTCCTGGCATTTCGGCCCGCTGCGGCTCAGCCTGCGTATCCTCTACAATCTGATCCCGGTGAAGGCGGAAATCTTCGTCGAATGCGGCAACGTCAAGAACTACTGGTACGACAATCCGCAGTTCATTTTCGACGACACGCTGCTGCACCGTTCGGTCAACGAATATGACGGCCGCCGCTACTGCGTGTTCATGGACATCATCAGGCCGTCCCCGTTCCCGAGACTGATTGCCGGCATGCTCGCGGTTGTCTCGGTCAGCGTCGAGCGCATCAATTCGATGTTCTACAAGAACTGGAAGATGATCGGCTCAAGCAAGCCGAAGAAGGTCGAAACCCCCTGACCTGAAAACGTCGACGCTGCCGGCTCTGCTGGCAGCGTCCTGCCGACTTCTCGCACGGCTTCTGTATATTACATATATATAATATATCGAACGGTCGCTTGGAAGAAGCGGACCCTTCGGTCGTACTTCTGCGCGTCGTTGACGCTTGCGATGTCCATGCGTTCAAGTATACATCTTTATCAAGTCATGAATAATTCGTGATACGAATTCGGCAATCCCGAATCGGATGAACGGCCTTCATTGCATTAGAAATGGCTTAATTTAGACTGCGGCAGACCCGTCTCTTCCTTTCTTGGCGGCTTCAAGTGATCGGGAAAAAAATCTTCGTATTCTGGGGTGCTTATATCTGCGCCGCATTACTTGGCGTCGCTCTGAGCGCCGCGTACATAAATCTCGAAGAGTCCGTCTATTATTGGGATTTCGCGGCCTATTTCAACATGTTCAACCGACAGGGCGCGCTGCTGGCCGTGAGCCCTTTCGAATGGCTCAGCCAATTGGGCACCTCCATCGCCACGGAAGATTACGGCGTGGCGATCCTGGTTCCCCTTATGCCGTTTCACCTTGTTTTTGGCGGTTCAAGGCTTTCCTTCATTGCGGGAATAGTCGCGGTCTACCTGGTCCCGACGGTTCTCTTGATGGGCAGAATAAGCTATCAGCAGGCGGTCTCCGCGACCCCGTCCCGGAGTTGGATCGCTCTATGGATCGCGGCCTTCCTGTACACGCCATTCTGGGCGCCGACACTTCGAGGAATGCCTGATGTTGCCGGCTGTCTCGCCCTGAC
>NZ_PNOT02000229.1 GCF_002879535.1 Mesorhizobium intechi | reverse complement strand
GCGTAGCATCAGTACGCTGCAGGAATCTCCGGCGGCGGATGCAGGGGCAAATGGCATCCGAACGATCAGCCCATTGGCGTCCGCCAGCGTCCTCAGCATGGACGAATCCTGGATGCTGAACGGCGTCGCCATCAGGCCCCCATCGTCTTCCCTGACCACCGCCCGCACATAGTCCTGGCGCAGATCATTGGCCAGCATTGCGGCGCCCAGCCGCGCCGGGCGGATGTCCTGGCGATGGTTGCGGCCGCCGAGCCTTGCCAGAAGCGGCTTGAGGAACAATTGCGAACAGACCAGGCTTGCCACCGGGTTGCCAGGCAGGCCGATGCATCTGATGGCGCCGAGGCGTCCGAACATCAGCGGCTTGCCGGGGCGCATGGCGATCTTCCAGAAGCCGAGCGTCATGCCTTCGCCGGTCAGCACGTCATGGATCAGGTCATGGTCGCCGACCGAGGCGCCGCCAAGCGTGACGATGACATCCGCGCCGGCCGCGACCGCTTCTTTGACCAACGCTGCGATGGCGTCCTTGCGGTCTGCGGCAATGCCAAGATCGAGCGCGCGGGCGCCGACCGATTGCGCGGCAGCGGCGACGCCATAGGCGTTGGACGAGATGATCTGGTCCGGTCCGAGATCGCTGCCGGGCGGCAGCAACTCATCGCCCGTAGCGATGATGGCGACCAGCGGCCGTTTGACAACGTTCACTCTGGGATGGTTGGCCGAGGCCGTCAGCGAGAGCGCCGCCGCATCGAGTAGCCGACCGCTTTCAAGCAGGACATCGCCTTTCGAAAAATCGAGGCCGATGCGGCGGATGTTGCGCCATTCCGCCGTCGGTTCGATCACTTCGATGCTTCCGCCGCCGAGGTTGCGGACGTTTTCCTGGATGACGATGGTGTCGGCGCCATCGGGCAGCGGCGCGCCGGTGAAGATGCGCACCGCCTGGCGCTCGCCGACGGAGCCCTCGAAGCCCCGCCCGGCCGGCGCCATGCCGATCACCGAAAGTTTCGACGGCACAGACGCCACATCGGCCGCCCGGACCGCATAGCCATCCATGGCCGAAGCATTGAACGGTGGCTGGGTGCGCAGCGCCACGAGTGGTTCCGCCAGCACCCGGTCAACTGCCTCGAACAGAGGCACGCTTTCGCTGGCCAGGGGGGCTGCGCCATCCAGCAGGCGCTCAAGCGCCTCCGCCACCGGAACCAGTGCCATCAGGCCTCAGCCTTGTAGTCGCCGGACTTGCCGCCGGTCTTTTCCACCAGACGGACACCGGAAATGATCATGGCGCGGTCGACCGCCTTTGCCATGTCGTAAATGGTTAGGCACGCAACGGAGGCAGCGGTCAACGCTTCCATCTCGACGCCGGTCTTGCCGGTGACGCGCGCCAGCGCGGTGACTTTCAGGCCGGGCAGCGCATGGTCGGGCTCGATATCGACGGAAACCTTGGTCAAGAGCAGTGGATGGCAGAGTGGGATCAGCTCGTGCGTCTTCTTCGCCGCCATGATGCCGGCGATGCGGGCGGTGCCGAGCACATCGCCCTTCTTGGCGTTTCCGGCGAGGATGGTCTTCAGCGTCTCGGGCAGCATCGAGACGAACCCTTCGGCGATCGCGGTGCGGGTCGTCTCTTGCTTGTCGCCGACATCGACCATATTGGCCTCGCCCTGCGCGCCGAGATGGGTGAGGGCGGCCTTCATCGTCAGACGGCCATGGAGCGACGTGCGTCCATTCGGACGCACAAAGTACGCTCTATTGCTTTGAATCTATGCATCGTGCCCTCCGAAAATCGATTCCGATTTTCGGGCCGATGCATCCAGAGCCTTGCCGGTCAGCAGAATGCGGGTCGCCGCGGTGACATCCTGTTGCCGCATCAGGCTCTCGCCGACAAGGAAGGTGCCGATGTCCTTCTTCCGCAGCCTGAGGCAATCGTCATGTGTGAAGATGCCGCTCTCGCTGACCAGCAAGCGGTCGGCCGGCACCATCGTTGCCAGCCGTTCGGAAGTTTCGAGGCTGGTCTCGAACGTTCTCAGATTGCGGTTGTTGATGCCGATCAGGCGCGACGACAGTTTTAGCGCGCGCATCGTCTCGGCCTCGTCATGCACCTCGATCAGCGCATCCATGCCGAGTTCGAATGCGGTCGCTTCCAATTCGCTCGCCAAGGCATCGTCGACGCTGGCCATGATGATCAGGATGGCATCCGCGCCCCAGGCGCGTGCCTCATAAACCTGGTAGGGGTCGAACAGGAAATCCTTGCGAAGCGCGGGCAGGGCGACGGCTGCCCGAGCCCTGGTGAGGAATTCCGGCGCGCCCTGGAAGGACGGTGCATCGGTCAACACCGAAAGACAGGCGGCGCCGCCCTTCTCATAGGCCTGCGCCAGTGCCGGCGGATCGAAATCGGCACGAATGAGCCCCTTGGAAGGACTTGCCTTCTTGATTTCGGCGATCAGGGCGAAGCGACCCGATCTGCGCTTCGCCCGGAGTGCCGCGAGGAAGCCGCGTGGTGCGTCGGCGTCCTTCGCCCGCGCCTTGACCTCGGCCAGCGGCACGCGTGCCTGGGCGGCGGCGATCTCGTCGCGCTTGTAAGCCTCGATCTTGCGCAAAATGTCAGACACGGTTCACCCGTTCGAGATTTCGATCAGCCGGTCGAGCACCTGCAGCGCCCGGCCGCTGTCGATGGCTTGCGCTGCGAGCGCGATGCCGTCGCCGAGCGTCGTCGCCTTGCCCCCGATCACCAGCCCGGCGCCGGCATTCATCAGCACGGTGTCGCGATAGGCGCCAGCAGCGCCACCCAGCATGTCGCGCATGGCCTTGGCATTATAGGCGGCGTCGCCACCGCGCAGCTCGTCCTTGGTGTGACGCTTCAGTCCGACCTCTTCCGGGGTCAGTGTGAAGCTGCGGATCTCACCGCCGATCAGTTCCGCCACCTGCGTCTCGCCGGTGGTGGTGATTTCGTCATAGCCGTCGCCATGAACGACCCAGGCATGCTCGGTGCCCAGCGCCTTCAATGTCTCGGCCACCGGCACGATCCATTCCGGCAGAAACACACCCACCATCTGCCTGACGACGCCAGCCGGATTGGAGAGGGGCCCGAGCAGGTTGAAGATGGTGCGGGTGCCGAGTTCGACGCGGGTCGGGCCGACATGTTTCATGGCCGGATGGTGCGCGGGCGCGAACATGAAGCCGACGCCGGCCTCATGGATGCAACGGCCGATCGTCTCCGGCGAAATGTCTATCTTGACCCCAAGCGCGGTCAGGACATCGGCCGCGCCGGTCAGTGAGGACAGGCCGCGATTGCCGTGCTTGGCGACCGGCACGCCGGCGGCGGCGATGACGAAGGCCGAGCCCGTCGAAATGTTGACGCTATGGGAATTGTCGCCGCCCGTGCCGACGATATCGATGGCACCCGCGGGCGCCTCGACGCGCAGCATCTTGGCCCGCATGGTGGCGACAGCGCCGGAAATCTCGCTCACCGTCTCTCCACGTACGCGCAGCGCCATCAGGAAGCCGCCGATCTGCCCGGGGGTCGCATCGCCCGACATGATGATGTCGAAGGCCTCGCGTGCTTCCTCGAAGGAAAGCGCGGTCCCTGCGGCCACCTTGGCGATATGGGTTTTCAGCGCGCTCATCTTGTCGAGGCTTGGGCAACGGCGGCCTGGTCGATGCGGACGTCATACTGCGTCTGCAACTGCGCCACCAATTGGTCGAGCAGGTCGTCCGACATGCCGGAAGTGAAGGATTTCTGTGCGTCGTCCGGCACCGAGCTGGCATCCGCTCCAGCGGGCTCGAAGACTTCTGCGACCTTGAACAATATCTGCCCGTCACCGGTGGGCGAGGGGATCAAGCCGGTGCCGCCTTCGCCGACGCCGAACATCGCGGCAGCACCTTCCTTGCCGAAATCGGCATCGTCGGCTTCGCGCTTCAGGCCGCGCTTCGTCTGCTTCTCCAGCTTGAGATCACCGGCGATGACATCGAGCGTGGCGCCGGCCTTGAGCCGCTTGTCGAGCTCGCTCGCCTTGGCGGCCAGCCGCTTGGCGGTCTCGG
>NZ_PNOT02000270.1 GCF_002879535.1 Mesorhizobium intechi | reverse complement strand
GTCGAGATCATGGCTGGCGAGCTGGAAGCCGGCTCCCAGCGTGTCGAGCGACTGCAGCACCTTCAGCCGGCGCTCGGCGGTGTCGGTCAGCTTGCGGTTCGCCGGCAGCGTGAACAGCGCATAAGCGCGCACCTTCGAGCGGCCGACACGGCCACGCAACTGGTAGAGCTGCGACAGGCCGAACATGTCGGCGCGGTGGATGATCAGCGTGTTGGCCGTCGGGATGTCGAGACCGGATTCAACGATGGTCGTCGACAGAAGCACGTCGTACTGACCGTCATAGAAGGCGTTCATGATGTCGTCGAGTTCGCCCGGCGGCATCTGGCCATGGGCCACGGCAACTTTCAGCTCCGGGACGGATTCTTTCAGGAAATCATGTATTTCGGCGAGATCGCTGATGCGCGGCACGACATAGAAGGAATGGCCGCCACGGTAGCGTTCGCGCAGCAGCGTCTCACGGATGACCAGCGGATCGAACGGCGAGATGAAGGTGCGCACCGCCATGCGGTCGACGGGCGGCGTGGCGATCAGCGACAGCTCGCGCACTCCGGTCAGCGCCAGTTGCAGCGTGCGCGGGATCGGCGTCGCCGACAGCGTCAGCACATGGACATCGGTCTTCAGGTCCTTCAGGCGCTCCTTGTGCTTGACACCAAAGTGCTGCTCCTCGTCAATGATCAGCAGGCCAAGGTTTTTGAACGAGATCGACGAACCGAGCAGCGCATGGGTGCCGACAACGATGTCGACCTGACCTTCGGCCAGCGCCTTCTTCGTCTCGGCCAGTTCCTTGGCGCCGACCAGCCGCGAGGCCTGGGCGACGCGAATCGGAAGGCCTGAGAAACGCTGGGAAAATGTCTTGAAATGCTGGCGCGACAACAGCGTTGTCGGCACCACGACCGCGACCTGGAACCCTTCCATGGCCGCGATGAAGGCGGCGCGCAACGCCACTTCGGTCTTGCCGAAACCGACATCGCCGCAGATCAGCCGGTCCATCGGCTTGCCGGCGCCGAGGTCGTCCCTGACCGAATCGATCGCCGTCTGCTGGTCGTCGGTTTCCTCGTAGGGAAAACGCGCCGCGAACTCGTCATAGAGACCTTCGGCCGGCACCAACGCCGGTGCGGCGCGCATCTGCCGCTCGGCGGCGATACGGATCAGTTGCCCGGCCATGTCGAGCAGGCGCCGCTTCAGCTTTGCCTTGCGCGACTGCCAGGCGCCGCCGCCCAGCTTGTCCAGCGTCGCTTCGGCCGTGTCGGAACCGTAGCGCGACAGCAGCTCGATGTTTTCCACCGGCAGGAACAACCGGTCGTCGCCGGCATAGTGGATTTCCAGGCAGTCATGCGGCGCGCCGACCGCCTCGATCGTGCGCAGGCCGATGAAGCGGCCAATGCCATGGTCGGCATGGACGACAATATCGCCGGCCGACAGCGCCGAAGCCTCGGCGATGAAGTCGGAGGCGCGCTTCTTGCGCTTGGAACGCCGGATCAGCCGGTCGCCCAGAATGTCCTGCTCGGCGACGACGACCAGTTTTTCGGTCTCGAAGCCGGATTCAAGCGGCAGCACGGCCAAAGCCGCCTGCCCCGGCTCAAGCTGTTCGGCTTCGCCCAGCGTCTCGACCTGCTTGAGATTGCCGAGATGGTGCTCGGCCAGGATCTGGCCGAGCCGGTCGAGCGAGCCTTCTGTCCAGCCGGCTATGACAACACGCCGACGGGCCGCGCGCTCGTCGGCAATATGCCTGACGACAACATCGAAGACGTTGACGTTCGGATCGGCGCGCTCCTCGACGAAGCTGCGCCCATGGCGCGAGCCGGCGTGATAGACCCTTTTCACGCCGGCATCGGGCGCGTCGAAAGGCGTGAAGTCGATCGCTTCGCGCGGCCCGAGCGAGGCGATCAGGTTTTCCGGCGAGAGATAGAGCAGATCCGGCGCCACCGGCTTGTAGGGCACGGCATCCTTCAGCGCGGCGTCGGCCTGCTTCTTGCGCGCTTCATAGTGGTCGAGGATCAGCGTGTGGCGCTCGGCCAGCGCTTCATGCGCCAGATGGTCGAAAACCACAGGCGTATCCGGCATATAGTCGAACACCGTCTCCAGCCGTTCATAGAAAAACGGCAGCCAATGCTCCATGCCGGCGAAGCGCCTGCCTTCGCTGACCGCCGCGTAGAGGCCGTCGTCGCGCTGCGGCGCGCCAAAGGCTTCGATATAGGAGCGACGGAAGCGGCTGATGGTTTCGGGCGTCAGCGCCACTTCGCTCATCGCCTGCAGCGCCATCGACTTGCGCTGGCCGGTAGTGCGCTGGGTGGCGACATCGAAGACGCGGATCGATTCCAGCGTATCGCCAAAGAAATCGAGGCGCAGCGCCTCGGTCCAGCCCGGAGCAAACAGGTCGAGAATGCCGCCGCGCACCGCGAACTCGCCGATGCCGCGAACTGTCGGCACCCGCTCGAAGCCGGACGTTTCCAACCGCGCAATCAGCGCGTTCATGTCGACCTGGTTGCCGGGCCTGGCATGAAAGGTCTGCGCCTCGACCAGGTCGGCCGGCGGGATGCGCTGCAGCAGCGCATTGGCGGTGGTGAGGATGACGGCGCGATGCGGCTTCTTCGCCAGCGCGATCATCGCTGTCAGGGCATCGAGGCGCTTGGCGGCGGCATCCGAGCCGGGCGAGACGCGATCGTAGGGTAGACAGTCCCAGGCCGGCAGTTCCAGCACCGGGAGGCCGGGCGCGGCAAAGGTCAGTGCCTCGATGATAACAGGCAGGCGCTGGCCGTCGCGCGCGACGAACAGCACCGGCTTGTCGGGCGCGATCTCGAGTGCCGCCTGCACCAGTGCAAACGCCTCGTACCCATCGGCGACACCATCGACGATGAACTGGCCGGCACGGCCTTTCGGCAGACCAATGGTGGGAATGAGGCTCATCAAATCACGGTCTTTGTTTGTCGCAATTCCTGTAGGAAAACCGCTTCGCACTTTTCCAGGGATTGCTTTTGTTCAGAAAGTCATGGTCCGGCGGGACGCCAGGATCTTTTGCAGGACAGGACAATCGATATCCGCCGGGATCGGGCGTTCACCGGTGATCAGCGGCAGGAATTCGGTGTCGGAAATGTCGAGGAGCCTCTCATATTGTTCGATTTCCTCGGCCGTCAAGGCGCCGATCTCGGCGTCGGCGAAGGTGCCGAGGACGAGATCCATCTCGCGCATGCCGCGGTGCCACGAGCGGAACAACAGCTTGCGGCGGTGGGCGTCCAGCCCCTCGCTTGATCGTTTCGTTCCGGTCATTGTGGCGCATCCTCACTTGCTGCGGCGCATATAGCGTGGATAGAAGGGGCTGTCAGCCTTGCGCTGTAGCCGTCGCGACATAAGCTGACATCATGCGTCCTTCCATCCTCGATCCGCTGTTTGTTCCGATCACTTCGCTTGCCGGCGTCGGACCGAAGGTCGGCGCGCTGATCGAGAAGGTCGTCACGGCTGATCTTGGTGATCGAGCGGCCCGCGCGGGCGACCTTCTGTTCGTGTTGCCGCACACCGTCATCGACCGCCGCAGCCGGCCGGGCATCGCCGGTTCGGCGGAGGGCCAGATCGTGACCCTCGACGTGCGCATCGACCGTCACCAGCCGCCGCCGCGCGGCAACCGGTCGGTGCCTTACAGGGTCTATGCCCATGACGATACCGGCGAGATCGGCTTGACCTTCTTTCATGCGCACGCCGCCTATCTCGAAAAGGCAATGCCCGTGGGCGAGCGTGTCGTGGTCTCGGGCCGCATGGAATGGTTCAACGGCCGCCCGACCATGGTTCACCCGGACCATATCGCGCTGGCCAGCGAAGCGGAAAACCTGCCGCTGGTCGAGCCGGTCTATCCGCTCACCGCAGGGCTCTCGGGCAAGGTGCTGCGCCGCGCGATCGGGCAGGCGCTGACGCGCCTGCCCGAATTTCCGGAGTGGCAGGACGGCGCGTTCATGCGCCGGCACACCTTTCCCACCTTTGCCGACGCGCTTACCCGTGTCCACAATCCGGCCGATCCCATCGACGTTTCCATCGACGGCGCGGCCTGGCGTCGTCTTGCCTATGACGAGTTGCTGGCGGGCCAGGTCTCGCTGGCGCTGGTACGGGCCAAGATCCGCCGCCTGTCCGGCCGCCCCCTGGTCGGTGATGGCCGCATCGTGGAGAAACTGCGTGCAGCCCTTCCCTATTCGCTGACCGCAAGCCAGGAATTCGCGCTGGCCGAAATCAATGCCGACCTTGCCGACCCCGAGCGCATGCTGCGGCTGCTGCAGGGCGATGTCGGCTCGGGTAAGACGGTGGTCGCGCTGCTTGCCATGGCGCGCGCCGTCGAGGCCGGCGGTCAGGCGGCACTGATGGCGCCGACCGAAATCCTGGCGCGCCAGCATCTGGCGACGATCGCGCCGCTCGCCGCCAAGGTCGGGCTGCGCATCGCTATCCTCACCGGCCGCGAAAAGGGCCGCGAACGCACCGAAACACTGGCCGGGCTGGCGAGCGGCGAGATCGACGTCGTCGTCGGCACGCACGCGCTGTTCCAGGAGACAGTGACCTTCCGTGATCTGGCGCTGGCGGTCATCGACGAGCAGCATCGTTTCGGCGTCCACCAGCGGCTCGCCATCACCGCCAAGGGCGATGCGCCGGACATGCTGGTAATGACCGCCACACCCATCCCGCGCACGCTGGTGCTGACCGCCTTCGGTGACATGGATGTCTCCAAGCTGACCGAAAAGCCCGCCGGCCGACAGCCGATCCGCACCGTCACGCTGCCGCTGGAGCGTCTCGACGAACTGGTCGGCCGCATGCAGGATGCCCTGGCCGGCGGCCAGAAAATCTACTGGATCTGCCCGCTGGTCGAGGAATCCGAGGAGATCAAGCTGATGTCGGCCGAGGATCGCTTTGCCTCGCTGAAACCGTTGTTCGGCGACCGCATCGGCCTTGTCCACGGCCGCATGAAGGGCGCCGAGAAAGACGAG
This sequence comes from Mesorhizobium intechi, assembly GCF_002879535.1. GTDB lineage: Bacteria > Pseudomonadota > Alphaproteobacteria > Rhizobiales > Rhizobiaceae > Mesorhizobium > Mesorhizobium intechi. Next base: position 1,711 of record NZ_PNOT02000270.1, on the reverse strand, counting down.
GCGATGCGCGCCTTCAAGGAGGGCGAGACTCGCATCCTGATCGCAACCACGGTCATCGAGGTCGGCGTCGACGTGCCGGATGCCACCGTCATGGTCATCGAACATGCCGAGCGTTTCGGGCTTGCGCAGTTGCACCAGTTGCGCGGGCGGGTCGGGCGCGGCGACAAGCCCTCCTCTTGCGTGCTGCTCTACAAGGACCCGCTCGGCGAGACGGCAAAACGCCGGCTGTCGGTGATGCGCGGGACCGAGGACGGCTTTTTGATCGCCGAGGAAGACCTGAAATTGCGGGGCGAAGGCGAGCTGTTGGGCACCCGCCAGTCCGGCACACCGGGCTTCCAGGTGGCGCGCATCGAGGCGCATGCCGATCTCCTGGAGGCTGCGCGCGACGATGCAAGGCTTATCCTGTCACGCGACCCGGAGCTGCAATCCGACCGCGGCGAGGCGCTGCGCCTGCTGCTCTATTTGTTCGGGCGCGACGAGGCCGTTCGGCTTCTGCGCGCCGGGTGAGGCCCCAATGGCGGATTGGCGACCGTTCCGTTGATCGGCTCGCCATTCAGCGTCACCATCTTGCTTTTCACCTCGGGCGCCACCAGCCCGGCCGAAACAATCAGCTTGGCACCGTCCTCGATCGTCATGTCGAGCAGGACGATGTCCGACTTCAGCACATACATCAGGAATCCGGTCGTCGGGTTCGGCGTGCAGGGCATGAACACGGCGATCAGCGGATCGCCATCCTGGTCGAGCTTCTCATTGATCTCGGTTTCCTTCTCGCTGGCGACGAACACCAGCGACCACACGCCCTTGCGCGGATATTCGACCAGTCCGACCTGGCGGAACATGTCGCCCTTGTTCGACAGGACGGTCTCGAATATCTGCTTCAGCGAGCCATAGATGCCGCGCACCAGCGGCATGCGGCCAAGCAGGCGCTCGCCGAAACCGACAATGGCGCGGCCGACAATGTTGGCGGTAAGGAAACCGATCAGTGTAATGAGGATCAGCGCGACGATCAGCCCGAATCCCGGGACTGGAAACGGCAGATAGGTATCGGGGCTGTAACGCGCCGGAATATAGGGCTTCACCCAGGAATCGACCCAGCCGATGAACGACCAGGCGATATAGGCTGTGATCGCCAGCGGCGCGCAGACGACGAAGCCCGTGAGGAAATAGTTCCTCAGCCGGGTCATGCCGGAGGTCTTGGGAGCATCGGACATGGTTCACCGGGCGCGGGTTGCAGCGCAACATTAGTGAACCGGAAGCCGCTTTGAAACTGCGAAGTTTTTAAAGAGCGCCCGTTAGGGCCCTATTCCACCGTCACGGATTTTGCCAGGTTGCGCGGCTGGTCGACGTCGGTGCCCATGAAGACGGCGGCGAAATAGGCCAGCATCTGGATCGGCAGGGCATAGATGATCGGCGAGATGATTTCGGGCACGTCCGGCAGGATGATCGTCTCCATCGTCTTGACGCTGACCTGTGCGGCGCCCTTGGCGTCGGTGATCAGGATGATCTTGCCGCCGCGCGCCGCGACTTCCTGCATGTTGGACACGGTCTTCTCGAAAATGCGGTCATGCGGCGCGATCACGATGACCGGCATGTTCTCGTCGATCAGCGCGATCGGCCCATGCTTCAATTCGCCCGCCGCATAGCCTTCGGCGTGGATGTAGGAGATTTCCTTGAGTTTGAGCGCGCCTTCCATGGCCAGCGGGAAATTGGT
>NZ_PNOT02000202.1 GCF_002879535.1 Mesorhizobium intechi | reverse complement strand
ATCCCGCGCATATTCAGCAGTTCCAATATGTAGGCCGTCATGTCCCTTATCGATACCCGCACGCCCGACCCAAAACGCCTGATCCCCGGCGCCACCGGCGACTGGGAAATCATCATCGGTCTCGAAGTGCATGCGCAGGTCATTTCCGAAGCAAAATTGTTTTCCGGCGCTTCGACCGCTTTCGGTGCGGCCCCGAACGCCAATGTCAGCCTGGTCGATGCGGCAATGCCGGGCATGCTGCCTGTCATCAACGAGGAGTGCGTCAAACAGGCGATCCGCACTGGTCTCGGACTGAAGGCGCAGATCAATCATAGGTCGGTTTTCGACCGGAAGAACTACTTTTATCCAGACCTGCCGCAGGGCTACCAGATTTCGCAGTTCAAGCAGCCGATCGTCGGCGAGGGCACCGTCATCGTTTCGGTCGGGCCGGACCGGAAGGGCGAGTTCGAGGACATCGAGGTCGGCATCGAGCGGCTGCATCTGGAACAGGATGCCGGCAAGTCGATGCACGACCAGCATCCGACCATGTCCTATGTCGACCTCAACCGTTCCGGCGTGGCTCTGATGGAGATTGTCTCCAAGCCTGATCTGCGTTCCGGCGATGAGGCGAAGGCCTATGTGACCAAGCTGCGCACCATAATGCGCTATCTCGGCACCTGTGACGGCAATATGGATGAAGGCTCGCTGCGCGCCGACGTCAACGTCTCGGTACGCCGGCCCGGTGGTGAGTTCGGCACCCGCTGCGAGATCAAGAATATGAACTCGATCCGTTTCATCGGCCAGGCCATCGACTTCGAGGCACGGCGCCAGATCGCCATTCTCGAGGACGGCGGCAAGATCGATCAGGAAACGCGGCTGTACGATGCCGTCAAGGGCGAGACTCGCTCAATGCGCTCGAAGGAAGAAGCGCATGATTACCGCTATTTCCCCGATCCCGATCTGCTGCCGCTGGAATTCGACCAGGTCTACGTCGATGCTTTGGCCAAAGATCTGCCGGAACTGCCCGACGACAAGAAGGCGCGGCTCATCTCCTCGCTGGGT
>NZ_PNOT02000327.1 GCF_002879535.1 Mesorhizobium intechi | reverse complement strand
CTGGTACATCGTCCACGCTTATTCGAACTTTGAAAAGAAGGTCGCCGAGGATATCGAGAACAAGGCCAAGCAAAAGGGCCTGTCCGCCGATATCGAGCAGATCGTGGTGCCGACCGAGAAGGTGGTCGAGGTTCGTCGTGGCCGCAAGGTCGATGCCGAGCGCAAGTTCTTCCCGGGCTACGTGCTCCTGAAGGCCAATTTGACCGATGCCGTCTTCTCGCTGGTGAAGAATACGCCGAAGGTCACCGGCTTTCTCGGCGACTCCAAGCCGGTGCCGATCACCGAGGCCGAAGCGCAGCGCATCCTGAACCAGGTGCAGGAAGGCGTCGAGCGGCCGAAGCCCTCGGTCACTTTCGAGATCGGGGAGGCAATCCGCGTGTCGGATGGTCCTTTCGCGTCGTTCAACGGCTTCGTCCAGGAAGTGGACGAGGAGCGGGCGCGGCTCAAGGTGGAAGTTTCGATCTTCGGGCGCGCCGTGCCTGTCGATCTGGAATTCGGACAGGTCGAAAAGGGCTGATCCGAGATCCCTGATGCCGGGTTGGCGATCAGGGGAGGCGGTGCGGAAACGCATGGCCTGAGAACGGTGGGAGGCGAATGTGGCTTAGCCGGCCGCGCGAACCGCACCACCAGACTGCAACCGCCGGTATTTCCCTGACGATGGGACCGGCATAGACAAAGGCAGGAAAAGAGATGGCTAAGAAAATTGCAGGCCAGCTCAAGCTTCAGGTCTCCGCGGGTTCGGCTACGCCGTCGCCCCCGATCGGCCCGGCGCTTGGTCAGCGTGGCATCAACATCATGGAGTTCTGCAAGGCGTTCAACGCGCAGACCCAGGAAATGGAAAAGGGATCGCCGGTTCCGGTCGTCATCACCTACTATCAGGACAAGTCGTTCACCTTCGTCATGAAGACGCCGCCGGTGAGCTATTTCCTGAAGAAGGCCGCGAACCTGAAGTCGGGCTCGAAGGAGCCGGGCAAGGTCAAGGCTGGCACCGTTTCGCGCGACAAGGTGCGCGAAATCGCGACCGCCAAGATGAAGGATCTGAACGCAAACGACGTCGAGGCGGCCATGCGCATGGTCGAGGGCTCCGCCCGCTCGATGGGTCTGGAAGTGGTGGGCTGAGATCATGGCAAAGATTGCAAAGCGTGTATCGAAGACCCGCGAAGGCATCGATCCCAACAAGGCTTATGCCCTGGGTGAAGCGCTGAAGCTCCTCAAGGACCGTTCCTCGGTCAAGTTCGACGAGACCGTCGAAATCGCCATGAACCTCGGTGTCGACCCGCGCCATGCCGACCAGATGGTCCGTGGCGTGGTCAACCTGCCGAACGGCACCGGCCGCTCGGTTCGCGTCGCCGTGTTCGCCCGTGGCGACAAGGCCGAGGAGGCCAAGGCCGCTGGCGCCGATATCGTCGGTGCTGAGGACCTGGTCGACATCGTCCAGAAGGGCACGATCGATTTCGATCGCTGCATCGCTACGCCGGACATGATGCCGCTGGTCGGCCGTCTCGGTAAGGTGCTCGGCCCGCGCGGCATGATGCCGAACCCGAAGGTCGGCACTGTCACCACCGACGTCGCCGCCGCCGTAAAGGCATCGAAGGGCGGCGCGGTCGAGTTCCGCGTCGAGAAGGCCGGCATCGTTCATGCCGGCGTCGGCAAGGTCTCGTTCGACGTCAAGGCGCTGGAAGAAAACATCCGCGCCTTCGCCGATGCGGTGACCAAGGCAAAGCCGGCTGGAGCCAAGGGCAACTACGTCAAGAAGGTGTCGGTCACCTCGACGATGGGCCCGGGCCTCAAGCTCGACGTCTCGACGCTGGCCGCGTCCTGATTAAGACCATTTGGATCGGCCGCCGCAAGGCCGATCCGTGACTGAATTCCGGGCCTTGGATTATCCTGGGCCCGGTACCGGAAGCCGAAAGGCTTCCGGACATCCTGTCCGAGATTGCAGGCGGCCCAAAAGCCTTAATTCATGTGGGCCTGCATGAGACGGGTGAAGACCCGACAACGGAGCGCATGCTCCATTGAAAGGTTCGAACCGTGTTTGCCTTTTGTCTGCGCATCGCCGGCTTTGCCGTCGGTGTGGCGAAAGGGGGCAGGATCCTCGAGCGTCGTTCGGGAGATCCGTTACTGGATGGCCCGGCCGGCAAAAGGCAACCCGACGCCTGTCCTGGAAATGAGATGTTCTCATTGACGGGATTGGGGTCAACTGGAGATAGGCAGTGGACAGAGCGGAAAAACGCGAACTCGTCACGGGCCTGAACGAAGCGTTCGGAAACGCAGGTTCAGTCGTCGTGGCCCACTATGCCGGTATCACCGTCGCGCAAATGAACGACCTTCGGTCGAAAATGCGCGCCGCCGGTGGCACCGTTAAAGTCGCGAAGAACCGTCTCGCCAAAATCGCTCTTCAGGGCACGGACTCCGCATCGATCATCGATCTGTTCAAGGGACAGACGCTGATTGCTTATTCGGAGGATCCGATTGCGGCGCCGAAGGTCGCGTCCGATTTCGCCAAGGGAAATGACAAGCTCGTCATTCTCGGCGGCGCAATGGGCACCACCTCGCTCAATGCCGACGGTGTGAAGGCACTCGCCACACTTCCGTCGCTCGATGAGCTGCGCGCCAAGCTGGTTGGCATGATCGCCACGCCGGCAACCCGGATCGCCCAGATCGTCAATGCGCCAGCGGCCTCGGTCGCGCGCGTCATCGGCGCTTACGCCCGGAAGGACGAGGCGGCATGAGGCCGTTCCTCGCTATCAAAAACACACGTTCGAACCTAACGAAGGAATACAACAATGGCTGATCTCGCAAAGATCGTAGACGACCTTTCGAAGCTGACCGTCCTCGAGGCGGCCGAGCTGTCGAAGCTTCTGGAAGAAAAGTGGGGCGTTTCGGCTGCTGCTCCGGTGGCGGTTGCTGCTGCTGGCGGCGCTGCCGCTGCTGCTGCTCCGGTCGAGGAAAAGACGGAATTCGACGTCGTCCTCACCGACGCTGGCGCTCAGAAGATCAACGTCATCAAGGAAGTCCGCGCCATCACCGGTCTTGGCCTCAAGGAAGCCAAGGACCTGGTCGAAGCGGCTCCGAAGCCGGTCAAGGAAGGCGTTTCCAAGGCCGACGCTGACAAGTTCAAGGCCCAGCTGGAAGCAGCCGGCGCCAAGGTCGACCTGAAGTAAGCGTAAAATCGGCGGGCGGCCTCGCGCCGTCCGCCACTCCCTTCGCCTGGAGGGAGGACGCGTAGCGCGAGATGTACGAGAACCTCTTTCCTGAGGGCCGCAACCGGCCTTCAGGAAACGGGTTTTCTCCCGTTTTAGCCGGCCGCCGAAAGGCGAACGGAGAACAGACAGAGAGCCGCCGCCCAGGTGGCTCGGTATGCAAGGCGGACCGCGGCGAGGTCCGTCCCGAGTTTAGAGCTAAGGAGCGACGATGGCCCAGACCCAGACTTTCAATGGCCGCAGACGCGTACGCAAGTTCTTCGGAAAGATTCCGGAAGTTGCGGAGATGCCGAACCTGATCGAGGTTCAGAAGGCATCCTATGACCAGTTCCTGATGGTGGACGAGCCCAAGGGCGGCCGTCCGGACGAGGGACTGCAGGCTGTTTTCAAGTCGGTCTTCCCGATCTCCGATTTTTCCGGCTCCTCGATGCTGGAGTTCGTGAAGTACGAGTTCGAAGGACCGAAATTCGACGTTGACGAATGCCGTCAGCGCGACCTGACCTATGCCGCGCCGCTGAAGGTGACGCTGCGCCTCATCGTGTTCGATATCGACGAGGATACCGGCGCCAAGTCGATCAAGGACATCAAGGAGCAGGACGTCTACATGGGCGACATGCCGCTCATGACCTTGAACGGCACCTTCATCGTCAACGGCACCGAGCGCGTCATCGTCTCGCAGATGCACCGTTCGCCGGGTGTCTTCTTCGACCACGACAAGGGCAAGTCGCACTCGTCGGGCAAGCTTCTTTTTGCCGCGCGCGTCATTCCCTATCGCGGCTCGTGGCTCGACATCGAGTTCGATTCCAAGGACGTTGTGCACGCCCGCATCGATCGCCGCCGCAAGATTCCTGTGACGTCGCTGTTGATGGCGCTCGGCATGGATGGCGAAGAGATCCTGTCGACCTTCTACAACAAGATCACCTATGTGCGCGCCGGCGACCACTGGCGCATTCCGTTCAACGTCGAGCGTTTCCGCGGTCTCAAGGCCGTCGGCGATCTGGTCGACGCCGATACGGGCGAGATCGTGGTCGAAGCCGGCAAGAAGATCACCGCCCGCCAGGCGCGCCAGCTCGGCGAGAAGGGCCTGAAGGCGATCAAGGCGACCGACGAGGATCTGCTCGGCAACTACCTGGCCGAGGACATCGTCAACTACGCCACCGGCGAGATCTTCCTCGAAGCCGGCGACGAGATCGATGAAAAGACGCTCAAGGTGCTGCTCGGCACCGGCGAGCAGGAGATCAAGGTTCTCGATATCGACCACGTCAATGTCGGCGCCTACATCCGCAACACGCTCAACGTCGACAAGAACGAGAGCCGCCAGGACGCGCTGTTCGACATCTACCGTGTCATGCGCCCCGGCGAGCCGCCGACGCTCGAGACCGCCGAAGCCATGTTCAACTCGCTGTTCTTCGACAGCGAGCGCTATGACCTGTCGGCTGTCGGCCGCGTCAAGATGAACATGCGCCTCGAGCTCAAGGCCGAGGACACCGTGCGCGTGCTGCGCAAGGAAGACATCCTGGCCGTGGTCAAGACGCTGGTCGAACTGCGCGACGGCAAGGGCGAGATCGACGACATCGACAATCTCGGCAACCGCCGCGTGCGTTCCGTCGGCGAGCTGATGGAGAACCAGTACCGCGTCGGGCTGCTGCGCATGGAGCGCGCGATCAAGGAGCGTATGTCCTCGATCGAGATCGACACGGTGATGCCGCAGGATCTGATCAACGCCAAGCCGGCGGCAGCCGCCGTGCGTGAGTTCTTCGGTTCCTCGCAGCTGTCGCAGTTCATGGATCAGACCAACCCGCTGTCGGAGATCACCCACAAGCGTCGTCTTTCGGCGCTTGGACCGGGCGGTCTGACCCGCGAGCGCGCCGGCTTCGAGGTGCGCGACGTGCACCCGACGCACTACGGCCGTATCTGCCCGATCGAGACGCCGGAAGGCCCGAATATCGGTCTGATCAACTCGCTGGCCACTTTCGCGCGTGTCAACAAGTACGGCTTCATCGAGAGCCCGTACCGCAAGATCGTCGACGGCAAGCTGACCAATGACGTCGTCTATCTCTCGGCGATGGAAGAAGCCAAGCACCATGTCGCGCAGGCCAATGCCGAACTGGACAAGAATGGCGGCTTCGTCGACGAGTTCGTCATTTGCCGCAGCGCCGGCGAAGTGATGATGGCGCCGCGCGAAAACGTCGACCTGATGGATGTGTCGCCCAAGCAGATGGTGTCGGTGGCCGCGGCCCTGATCCCGTTCCTGGAAAACGACGACGCCAACCGCGCGCTGATGGGCTCGAACATGCAGCGTCAGGCCGTGCCGCTGGTGCGCGCCGAGGCGCCGTTCGTCGGCACCGGCATGGAGCCGATCGTTGCCCGTGACTCGGGCGCCGCCATCGGTGCCCGCCGCGGCGGCATTGTCGACCAGGTGGACGCGACGCGTATCGTCATCCGCGCGACGGAAGATCTCGATCCGGGCAAGTCCGGCGTCGACATCTACCGGCTGATGAAGTTCCAGCGTTCGAACCAGAACACCTGCATCAACCAGCGTCCGCTGGTGCGCATGGGTGACCGGGTCAACAAGGGCGACATCATCGCCGACGGTCCGTCGACCGAGCTCGGTGATCTGGCGCTCGGCCGCAACGTGCTGGTCGCGTTCATGCCGTGGAACGGCTACAACTACGAGGACTCGATCCTGCTTTCCGAGCGTATCGTCGCCGACGACGTCTTCACCTCGATCCACATCGAGGAGTTCGAGGTCATGGCGCGCGATACCAAGCTTGGACCGGAGGAGATCACGCGCGACATTCCGAACGTTTCGGAAGAAGCGCTGAAGAACCTCGACGAAGCCGGCATCGTCTATATCGGCGCGGAAGTGCAGCCGGGCGACATCCTGGTCGGCAAGATCACGCCGAAGGGCGAAAGCCCGATGACGCCGGAAGAGAAGCTTCTGCGCGCCATCTTCGGCGAAAAGGCTTCCGACGTGCGCGACACTTCGATGCGCATGCCTCCGGGCACTTTCGGCACCGTCGTCGAGGTGCGCGTGTTCAATCGCCACGGTGTGGAGAAGGACGAGCGCGCCATGGCGATCGAGCGCGAGGAGATTGAACGCCTCGCCAAGGACCGCGACGACGAGCAGGCCATCCTGGACCGCAACGTCTACGCGCGTCTTTCCGACGTGCTCGTCGGCAAGGAAGCGATCGCCGGACCGAAGGGCTTTAAGAAGGGCTCGACGCTGTCCAAGGACACGCTCGACGAGTATCCGCGTTCGCAGTGGTGGCAGTTTGCCGTGGAGAACGAAAAGCTCCAGAGCGAACTGGAAGCCCTGCGTGGCCAGTACGACGACTCCAAGAAGGCGCTCGAACAGCGCTTCATGGACAAGGTCGAGAAGGTCCAGCGCGGCGACGAAATGCCTCCGGGCGTCATGAAGATGGTCAAGGTGTTCGTGGCGGTGAAGCGCAAGATGCAGCCGGGCGACAAGATGGCCGGCCGTCACGGCAACAAGGGTGTCGTGTCGCGCATCGTTCCGGTCGAGGACATGCCTTTCCTCGAGGACGGCACGCATGCCGATATCGTGCTCAACCCGCTGGGTGTGCCGAGCCGCATGAATGTCGGCCAGATCCTGGAAACCCATCTGGGCTGGGCCTGCGCGGGCATGGGCAAGAAGATCGGCGAGCTGATCGACACGTACAAGGCGGCCGGCGACATCAAGCCGCTGCGCAAGACGCTCGAGAGCTTCATGCCGGCCAACGACCGCAACGAGCCGATCCGCGACTATGACGACGACAGCATTGTGCGCCTGAGCGAGCAGATGCGCCGCGGCGTCTCGATCGCGACCCCGGTGTTCGACGGCGCGCACGAGGCTGACATCAACGTCATGCTGGAGCAGGCGGGCCTGCACACCAGCGGTCAGTCGCAGCTCTATGACGGACGCACCGGCGAGCCGTTCGATCGCAAGGTGACGATGGGCTATATCTACATGCTCAAGCTTCACCACCTGGTCGACGACAAGATCCACGCGCGTTCGATCGGTCCGTACTCGCTCGTCACCCAGCAGCCGCTGGGCGGCAAGGCGCAGTTCGGCGGTCAGCGCTTCGGCGAAATGGAGGTCTGGGCACTGGAAGCCTACGGCGCCGCCTACACGCTGCAGGAAATGCTGACGGTGAAGTCGGACGACGTCGCCGGCCGCACCAAGGTCTACGAGGCGATCGTGCGCGGCGACGACACGTTCGAGGCCGGTATTCCGGAGAGCTTCAACGTGCTCGTCAAGGAAATGCGGTCTCTCGGCCTCAATGTCGAGCTGGAGAACACCAAGCTCGACGACGCCCCGGTTCGGCTGCCCGACGCGGCTGAGTAAAGGCTTGAGCGCGCCGCACGAAGTTGCGGCGCGCCAAAGGAATTCGACGGCCGGTGGCCGACAAGGACGGCGGGCGTTTGGCCCGCGACTAGATGCAAGGGGTTTTCGAGGACCCCGAAAAGGAGAACGGCATGAACCAAGAGGTCATGAATCTCTTCAATCCGCAGGCGCCTGCGCAGGTGTTCGATTCCATCCGGATCTCACTGGCCAGCCCTGAGAAGATTCTGTCCTGGTCGTTCGGCGAGATCAAGAAGCCGGAGACCATCAACTACCGCACCTTCAAGCCGGAGCGTGACGGTCTGTTCTGCGCGCGCATTTTTGGCCCGATCAAGGACTATGAGTGCCTGTGCGGCAAGTACAAGCGCATGAAATACAAGGGCGTCATCTGCGAGAAGTGCGGCGTCGAAGTCACGCTGTCGCGCGTCCGCCGCGAGCGCATGGGCCATATCGAGCTCGCCGCTCCCGTCGCTCACATCTGGTTCCTGAAGTCGCTGCCCTCGCGCATCGGCACGCTGCTCGACATGACCCTGAAGGACATCGAGCGCGTCCTTTACTTCGAGAACTACATCGTCACCGAACCTGGCCTCACCGCGCTGAAGGAGCACCAGCTGCTCAGCGAGGAAGAGTACATGATCGCCGTCGACGAGTATGGCGAGGATTCCTTCACCGCCATGATCGGCGCCGAGGCCATTCATGATCTTCTGGCCGGAATGGATCTGGAGAAGATCGCCGGCGACCTGCGTTCGGAATTGGCTTCGACCACGTCCGAGCTGAAGCAGAAGAAGTATCTGAAGCGGCTCAAGGTCGTGGAAAACTTCATGGAATCCGGCAACCGTCCGGAATGGATGATCATGAAGGTGGTTCCGGTGATCCCGCCGGACCTGCGCCCGCTCGTCCCGCTGGACGGCGGTCGTTTCGCGACGTCTGACCTGAACGATCTCTATCGCCGCGTCATCAACCGCAACAACCGCCTGAAGCGGCTGATCGAGCTGCGCGCGCCCGGCATCATCGTGCGCAATGAAAAGCGCATGCTGCAGGAAGCGGTCGACGCCCTGTTCGACAACGGCCGTCGCGGCCGCGTCATCACCGGCGCCAACAAGCGTCCGCTGAAGTCGCTGTCCGACATGCTGAAGGGCAAGCAGGGCCGGTTCCGCCAGAACCTCCTCGGCAAGCGCGTCGACTATTCCGGCCGCTCGGTCATCGTCACCGGTCCGGAGCTCAAGCTGCACCAGTGCGGCCTGCCGAAGAAGATGGCGCTCGAACTGTTCAAGCCCTTCATCTATGCCCGTCTCGACGCCAAGGGTTACTCCTCGACCGTCAAGCAGGCCAAGAAGCTGGTCGAGAAGGAACGTCCGGAAGTCTGGGATATTCTCGACGAGGTCATCCGCGAGCACCCGGTTCTGCTTAACCGCGCGCCGACGCTGCACCGCCTCGGCATCCAGGCGTTCGAGCCGATCCTGATCGAAGGTAAGGCGATCCAGCTGCACCCGCTGGTCTGCACGGCCTTCAACGCCGACTTCGACGGCGACCAGATGGCGGTCCATGTGCCGCTGTCCCTGGAAGCGCAGCTTGAAGCCCGCGTGCTGATGATGTCGACCAACAACATCCTGCACCCGGCTTCCGGCGCGCCGATCATCGTGCCGTCGCAGGACATGGTTCTGGGTCTCTACTATCTCTCGATCGTCAACCAGAACGAGCCGGGCGAGGGCATGGTGTTTGCCGATATGGGCGAACTCCAGCACGCGCTCGAGACCAAGGCGGTTACCCTGCACGCCAAGATCAAGGGCCGCTTCCGCACGGTCGACGCCGAAGGCAAGGTCGTGTCGAAGATCTACGACACCACGCCTGGCCGCATGATCATCGGCGAGCTTCTGCCGAAGAACGTCAATGTGCCTTACGAGACCGCCAACCAGGAGATGACCAAGAAGAACATCTCCAAGATGATCGACACCGTCTACCGCCATTGCGGCCAGAAGGAGACGGTCATTTTCTGCGACCGCATCATGGCGCTCGGTTTCGCTCACGCCTGCCGTGCCGGCATTTCGTTCGGCAAGGACGACATGCTGATCCCGGACAGCAAGATCAAGCTGGTGTCCGACACCGAGGCTTTGGCCAAGGAATACGAGCAGCAGTACAATGACGGCCTGATCACGCAGGGCGAGAAGTACAACAAGGTCGTCGACGCCTGGGCCAAGTGCTCGGAAAAGGTCGCCGACGAGATGATGGCCCGCATCAAGGCGGTGGAGTTCGAAGACAACGGCCGTCAGAAGCCGATGAACTCGATCTACATGATGTCGCACTCCGGTGCGCGTGGCTCGCCCACCCAGATGCGTCAGCTTGCCGGCATGCGCGGCCTGATGGCCAAGCCGTCGGGTGAAATCATCGAGACGCCGATCATCTCGAACTTCAAGGAAGGCCTGACCGTGCTCGAGTACTTCAACTCGACCCACGGCGCCCGCAAGGGTCTGGCCGACACCGCCTTGAAGACGGCGAACTCGGGTTACCTCACCCGCCGTCTGGTCGACGTGGCGCAGGACTGCATCGTCAACTCCGTGGATTGCGGCACCGACAAGGGCCTCACCATGCAGCCGATCGTCGATGCCGGTCAGGTTGTCGCTTCGGTCGGTCAGCGCGTGCTGGGCCGTACCGCGCTCGACGACATCAACCATCCGGTGACCGGCGACCTGCTGGTCAAGGCCGGGACGCTGATGGACGAGCGCGACGTGGAGCAGATCGAAAAGGCCGGCGTCCAGTCGGTCCGCATCCGCTCGGCACTGACCTGCGAGGTCAGGGTCGGCGTGTGCGCGGTCTGCTACGGACGCGATCTGGCGCGCGGCACCCCGGTCAACCAGGGTGAAGCCGTCGGCGTCATCGCGGCGCAGTCGATCGGCGAGCCGGGCACCCAGCTCACCATGCGTACCTTCCACATGGGCGGTACCGCGCAGGTGGTGGATAGTTCGTTCCTTGAAGCCTCCTATGAGGGCAAGGTCGAGATCCGCAACCGCAACGTGGTGCGCAATTCCGACGGCCAGCAGATGGTCATGGGCCGCAACATGGCGGTGCTGATCCTCGACGAAGCCGGCAAGGAGCGCGCCACGCACCGTGTCACCTATGGTTCGCGCATCTTCGTGGACGACGGCGACAAGGTGAAGCGCGGCCAGCGCATCGCCGAGTGGGACCCTTACACCCGCCCGATCCTCACCGAAATCGAGGGCAAGGTGGCGTTCGAGGATCTGGTCGACGGCATCTCCGTCCAGGAAACGGCCGACGAGTCGACCGGCATCACCAAGCGTGAGGTCATCGACTGGCGTTCGACGCCGCGCGGCAACGACCTGAAGCCGGCGATCGTCGTCCAGGACGCCAAGGGCAAGGTCGGCAAGCTGTCGAAGGGCGGCGATGCCCGCTTCCTGCTTTCGGTCGAGGCCATTCTCTCGGTCGAGCCGGGCGCGCAGGTCCGTCCCGGCGACGTGCTGGCGCGTATCCCGATGGAAAGCGCCAAGACCAAGGACATCACCGGCGGTCTGCCGCGTGTTGCCGAACTGTTCGAGGCACGTCGTCCGAAGGATCACGCCATCATCGCCGAGATCGATGGCACGATCCGCTTCGGCCGCGACTACAAGAACAAGCGCCGTATCATCATCGAGCCGCATGACTCGACGCTTGAGCCGGTCGAGTACCTGATCCCGAAGGGCAAGCCGTTCCATCTCCAGGACGGCGACGTCATCGAGAAGGGCGACTACATCCTCGACGGCAATCCGGCGCCGCACGACATCCTGGCGATCAAGGGCGTGGAAGCGCTTGCTTCCTACCTCGTCAACGAGATCCAGGAAGTCTACCGCCTGCAGGGCGTGTCGATCAACGACAAGCACATTGAGGTGATCGTTCGCCAGATGCTGCAGAAGGTCGAGATCACCACGCAGGGCGACTCGACCTACATTCCGGGCGACCACGTCGACGTGATCGAACTGGAAGAGGTCAACGAGCGCCTGATCGAGGACGGCAAGAAGCCGGCCGAAGGTCAGCCAGTGCTGCTCGGCATCACCAAGGCCTCGCTGCAGACGCCGTCCTTCATCTCGGCCGCCTCCTTCCAGGAGACGACCAGGGTGCTGACGGAAGCCGCGGTTGCCGGCAAGACCGACATGCTGCAGGGCTTGAAGGAAAACGTCATCGTCGGCCGGCTGATCCCGGCCGGTACGGGCGGCACGATGAGCCAGATCCGGCGCATCGCCACCTCGCGCGACGAACTGATCATCGACGAGCGCCGCAAGGCCTCCGGTGTGGAAATCGCCGAGCCGATGCTGGCCGATATGACAACCGCCGCGCAGTAAGCGCGGCGGGAGCAATTCGAGGAAAACTGTAAAACGGKTTTCCCACCGGAATTGCCAGAAGAAGTAAGAAATCTCAGGCAACTGGGCCGCCGGGGCAACCCGGCGGCCTTTTTGTTTCCCGCACCGTGGCGAAGTTGGTATCCAAAGGGCGGCAAGAGAGGCCCCCGGGCCCCACCTTTCCGCATTTCGGCTTTCGATCGGAGAAGAAAACGATGAGCACGAAAACCTGGGCGGCTGTCGACGACTACATCGTTGATGCCCTGTTCGAAGCGGATCCCGCGCTCGACGCCGTTCTGGCCGCCAACCGCGACCAGGGCCTGCCACCGATCGACGTCTCGCCGGCACAGGGCAAGCTGCTTTCGCTCCTGGCGCGCATTCAGGGCGCTAGGAAGATCCTCGAAATCGGCACGCTGGGCGGCTATTCGACGATCTGGATGGCGCGCGCCTTGCCTGCCGACGGCAAGATCATGACGCTGGAACTCGATCCGCACCACGCCAGGGTCGCGGCGGCGAACTTTGTCCGCGCAGGTGTCTCGGACCGCGTGAACCTTCGGCTAGGGCCGGCGCTTCAATCGCTTGCCGCGCTAGGCGCTGAAAATGCCGGGCCGTTCGATCTCGTCTTCATCGACGCCGACAAACCGAACAACCCGAATTATCTCTCCTGGGCCATGCGGCTTTCGCGGCCGGGAACAGTCATCATCTGCGACAACGTCATCCGCGAAGGTGCAGTGATCGGCCGGGATGGCCATGACGCCAACGTCGTAGGCGCCCGGGCGGCGTTCTCATTCATCGGCGGCGACAAGCGTCTGGACGGCACGGCCATCCAGACCGTTGGCGCCAAGGGCTATGACGGCTTTGCCATTGCGGTCGTCAGTTGACGGTCAATCGAAGAACGCCTCGACCACATTGCGCTTGCCGAGCATGAAGGCGTCGGCGACATGCTGGAGGGGCGCCAGGTCGACGTCCGACGCACCGGAGCGTACGATCTCGGCAAATTGTCTGTAGAGCATCGGATATTCCGCTTCCGCTTCCTCATGGACGATCTGGCCGTCGATGGCGAGCCTCGAGCCGCCACCGGAAAGCACCATCTTGCCGGCATCCGTGTCGGCCAGGATGTCCCAGCTTTGCGGGCCGGTTTGCAGCCAGTCGAGATCCATCGTCACCGGCAACCCGTTCGAGGTGCGGAAGGTGACTTGTGCCGCGACCGGGGCGGCACGGTTTTCCGGAAAGTCGAGCACGGCCGAGGTGATGAACATCGCCGGCAGGATGTGGGTCGCGATCGACAGTGCGTTGATGCCGGGATCGAAGACCCCGAAGCCGCCCGGCGCCCAGATCCACTCTTGGTTCGGATGCCAGCGGCGCACATCTTCCTTCCAGACGATCGCCGCGGAGCGCAGCCGTGTCGATGCGAGAAAGCCGCGCGCGGCCTCCACCGCCGGCGCATAGCGCGAGTGCCAGCTGGCAAACAGCGAGACGCCGTTCTTGGCGGCCAGCACCTTCAGGTCCTCGACCTCGCTGACCGTGGCGCCCGGCGGCTTTTCCAGGAAGACATGCTTCTTCGCCTCGAGCGCGGTGCGCGCGGCATCGTAACGGAATTGCGGCGGCATGCAGAGCGAGACGGCCTCAAGCTCGGCCACCGCGTCGAGCATTGCTTCGATGGTGGGAAAATTCGGGATGTCGTCGACCTTGCCATGCCGGCTGGCGGCGGCGATGAGGCGAAAATTCCCGTCGTTCGCCAGGGCCGGTAGATGCTGGTCGCGGACGATCTTGCCGACGCCGACGATGCCTATCTTGATGGGCTGGGACACGGCCGCTCCGTCTGTTTTGATGATGGTGAGCGTTTCTATCAGAACACTTGCCCCGGGCAAGCCGGAAGCGGAAAGTCAGCCCCAGCTTTCCTCGAATTCCAGCGTCAGTTTTCCGCCCGCCAGAAAGGCTTCGATGGCAGGTTCGAAGGGCGAGGGGTCGAGGCCATTGGCCGCCAACCATTCATCGGAATAATAGGTATTGGCGTACCGGTCGCCGGAATCGCAGATCAGCGTCACCAGCGAACCGGTCTTGCCGTGCTCGATCATGCGCGCCGCCTGAAAGCACATGGCAATGAAGTTGGTGCCGGTCGAACCGCCGACACGACGGCCGAGCCGGCGCGACAACACCTGCATTGCCGCCAGAGACACGGCGTCGGGCACTCGCAGCATATGATCGATGACGCCTGGCACGAAGGACGGCTCCATGCGCGGCCGGCCAATGCCTTCGATGCGCGACGGCTGCTCGCAGCGACACTCGCGATCGTGCGTTGCAAAGCCGTCGAAGAAGGCGGAGCGCTCGACATCCGCGACCGACAGCCGCGTGGCGTGCCGCTTGTAGCGCAGGTATCGGCCGATCGTGGCCGTGGTGCCACCCGTCCCTGCGCTCATCACGATCCAGCTCGGGATGGGATGCCGCTCCTCGCGCATCTGCCCGAAGATGGAATCGGCAATGTTGTTGTTGCCGCGCCAGTCGGTGGCGCGCTCGGCATGGGTGAACTGGTCCATGAAATGCCCGCCGAGCCGTTCGGCGAGTTCGGCCGACTCGGCATAGATGCGCCTGCCGTCGTCGATGAAATGGCAGTTGCCGCCATAGTGTTCGATCGCGGCGATCTTTTCACGCGAGGTCGAACGCGGCATCACGGCGTAGAACGGCACGCCGATCATGCGGGCGAAATACGCTTCCGACACCGCGGTCGAGCCCGATGAGGCTTCGATAACCGGGGTGCCTTCGCCGACAAGGCCATTGCACAGCGCATAGAGAAAAAGCGAACGCGCCAGCCTGTGCTTCAGGCTGCCGGTCGGATGGGTGGATTCATCCTTGAGATAGAAGTCGATCCCAGTCAGCGCCGGCAGGTCGAGTTTCCAGAGGTGGGTGTCGGCTGATCGGTGCTGGTCGGCCTCGATCGCGGCGACCGCCTGGTCGGCCCAAGCTCGGGATGCAGGTTCAACCGCCTTTGATCCGGCCATCGTCGGGGTCCTGGTTTCAGACGGGTGCGTCGAAGGTGACGATCGACACTTCGCCTTCGAGCGCGCCCTGATAGGCCGACAGATGCGGCTCGTCGTCCGGCACGCCGTCCATATCGCCGATCTGGTCGAGCTCGGCCTCGGCATAACCTTCGGCCGCAAGCGATTCGAGCGCGCGGCGCACCGCCGAATCGTCGTCGGGAGCGACCAGCATGACATGCACGCCTTCCGCCTTGCCGCCTTTGCGCTTCCACACCCGGCCGGTGATGATGGTGACCGGGCGTTCTTCATTGTCGTTCACGGGCTGATTCCTCCTGGCAAAGCGCGGGCGAGGGGATTTTGAGTGCTCAGGCGGCCTTTTCGCATGAAGCGGGGCCGCGCGACAGCCGAAACCGGGTCACTTTCTTCTCCGTCCTTGCAAAATGGAGAAAGAAAATTACATGCGCCTTTCGCATGGCTGCCAAGCCCCGGCTTCAATGCAATATTTGGCACTGCGGGGTT
Organism: Mesorhizobium intechi; assembly: GCF_002879535.1. Lineage (GTDB taxonomy): Bacteria > Pseudomonadota > Alphaproteobacteria > Rhizobiales > Rhizobiaceae > Mesorhizobium > Mesorhizobium intechi. The sequence continues at coordinate 1,833 of NZ_PNOT02000327.1, read as the reverse complement.
GACGGTTAGCGGGCTTGCGAGTAGAAGCCGCCCAGTCAGAACCGATGTGAGGCTCTCCTTTCCGAAGCGACACGCTTTGGAGTTTGCTTCAAACAGGGTTCGTTTTACGAGCGAAAAGACATTTCCGGCGTGCACGAAGCGGCTCCCGCTTCCTCTGCCATTTGTTCGGGCAAGACCGCGAGGCGCGGTTTGTGGCCCGAATTTGCGTATGGAAATGACGCTTTGAGCGGCCCTGACCGGGCGAGACACGGAATTGAGAGACAAGAGGGTTTAATGCCTACCGTCAACCAGCTGATCCGCAAGCCGCGCATTGCGCCGGTGAAGCGCAACAAGGTCCCGGCCATGCAGCAGAACCCGCAGAAGCGGGGCGTCTGCACGCGCGTCTACACGACGACGCCGAAGAAGCCGAACTCGGCGCTGCGCAAGGTGGCCAAGATCCGCCTGACCAATGGTTTTGAAGTGATCGGTTACATCCCCGGCGAAGGTCACAACCTTCAGGAGCACTCCGTGGTCATGATCCGCGGCGGCCGCGTCAAGGATCTTCCGGGCGTCCGCTACCACATCATCCGCGGCGTGCTCGACACGCAGGGCGTGAAGAACCGCAAGCAGCGCCGTTCGAAGTACGGCGCCAAGCGTCCGAAGTAAGATTTTCCGGCTCTGGCGCTGCTTGAAAGCGTCGGGCTACGAGATTGAGAGACAAAAGCCATGTCGCGTCGTCACAGTGCAGAAAAGCGTGAGATCAACCCGGATCCGAAGTTCGGCGATCTGATCGTCACCAAGTTCATGAACGCCGTCATGTATGACGGCAAGAAGTCGGTCGCCGAAACCATCGTCTATGGCGCGCTCGACCAGGTCCAGTCGAAGACCAAGCAGGAGCCGGTCACCGTCTTCCATCAGGCGCTCGACAACGTCGCGCCGCATGTGGAAGTGCGTTCGCGCCGCGTCGGCGGCGCCACCTACCAGGTTCCGGTCGACGTGCGTCCCGAGCGCCGCCAGGCATTGGCCATTCGTTGGCTGATCGCGGCTGCCCGCAACCGCAACGAGACCACCATGATCGATCGCCTCTCCGGCGAGTTGATGGACGCGGCCAACAACCGCGGCACGGCCGTCAAGAAGCGTGAAGACACCCACAAGATGGCTGAAGCCAACCGCGCTTTCGCGCACTACCGCTGGTAAAGCGCGAACAGGACTGAGAGGCAGCTACGATGGCCCGCGAATACAAAATCGAAGACTACCGCAATTTCGGTATCATGGCGCATATTGACGCCGGCAAGACGACGACCACCGAGCGCGTCCTCTATTACACGGGCAAGTCGCACAAGATCGGCGAAGTGCACGACGGCGCTGCCACCATGGACTGGATGGAGCAGGAGCAGGAGCGCGGCATCACCATCACGTCAGCCGCCACCACGACCTTCTGGAAGGGCCGTGACGGCAAGATGCGCCGCTTCAACATCATCGACACTCCCGGACACGTCGACTTCACCATCGAAGTTGAGCGTTCGCTGCGCGTGCTCGACGGCGCCATCGCGCTGCTCGATGCCAACGCCGGTGTTGAGCCGCAGACGGAAACCGTCTGGCGCCAGGCCGACAAGTACCGCGTTCCGCGCATGATCTTCTGCAACAAGATGGACAAGATCGGCGCTGACTTCTACCGCTCGGTCGAGATGATCGGCTCGCGCCTTGGCGCGCAGGCTGTCGTCATGCAGCTGCCGATCGGCGCCGAGACCGAATTCAAGGGCGTCGTCGACCTCGTCGAGATGAACGCGCTTGTCTGGCGTGACGAGACGCTGGGCGCTGCCTGGGACGTCGTCGAGATCCCGGCCGACCTTC
>NZ_PNOT02000197.1 GCF_002879535.1 Mesorhizobium intechi | reverse complement strand
GGGCAGGGCGGCGGCTTTGGTCGAGGCAGTCAAGGTGTCTGGCCGGGATCGACGGGCAGGGGCAGCGCAACTTCATTCGTCCGCTTGCCGGCCTCGACGTCGCCAACGGCGAGATCGAGATGTTGGGGCAAGCGGTTCAGCATCCCACGCCGCGAAATCTCCGGGCGAGGGGAATCGGATTTCTGCCCGATGATCGGCACCGCGAAGGTCTGTTCCTCGAACTGACGATCGCTGAAAATATCGGCTTGGGGATCGACAGTCTGAGAAATGGCTGGCGGCTGGCCGATCTCGCGACATGGTCGAAGGTTGCCGAGATCGCCCGAGCATCGTTCCGCATACGAACGCCATCGGTCTCCACGGCGATGCGGGATCTGTCGGGTGGGAACCAGCAGAAGGTGGCATTGGCTCGCGAACTTGGTGCCAATCCCCTGGTGTTGCTCGCCGACGAACCGACAAAAGGTGTAGATGTCGCCGCCAGGGCCGACATCTACGCGATGCTGCGATCGCATGCCGAACGCGGGAATGCGGTCGTTGTGCTGTCTTCCGACGCCCAGGAACTGGCGGGCGTCTGCGACCGAGTCGTCGTGTTTTCTCAGAACGCTATCTGTTCGGAGCTCGACGGGGAGAACGTCTCTCAGGACAGCATTCTTGAAGCAAGCCTGCACGCAAGAACGGCCCGCGTGGACCGCGCCGCGGAGCGTGCGAGCAGTCGTGGAACGGTCGTGAAGCGATTCGCTCCCACGGTCTTGCTGCTTCTGGGGATGTTGGCGATCGCAGCCATTGTCATAACATTGAACCCGCTCTTTCTGAACAAGAGCAACCTGACATCAATGTTGACTTTTGCAGCCATTCTCGGCTGCCTGGCCGCGAGCCAGCTCTCCGTCGTCCTGCTTGGAGGCGTCGATCTTTCGTTGGGTCCGCTCGCCGGCCTCGTCGTCGTGATTGCTTCATTCCTCATGACCGACGCGGCGTCTCCGGGCACGCTGCTGGCGTGGGGTGCGGTTATTGTCGCCGGCTGTGCGCTGTTTGCGTCGGCGCAGGCGTTCTTTGTGCCCGTCTTTTCGGCCAACGCACCGGCATCTCAAGGCGGTACCCTTGCATCCGCTGTACCGGCTCGGGGCTTTCGGCGGCAACAACCTGTTATTAGGCGGGTTCTGACCCACAGTCTTCGGCCGCTGCGTCGAGCGGCAACCGTTACGGAATGCGCAATAACTCCCGCAGGCGGACTGGCAGTTGCGACGAGGCATGCAATTCCTTGCAGCTCTGTTCCCATCGCCGGAGATATTCCGCGATGGGAACACCGGTTCGGCCGGGCCAACGGTTGAGTGCGCCCAGCGCCTCGAGGCAGTCGGGCGCGCGGTCGTATTCGGCGAGGATGGTCACTGACATCGCCTGGGCGAAAGGATTGAGGCCGGGTATTTCGATTTCGTTGCGATTGCCGGCGAACCACGCCGCGGCGTCGGCCGTGAGCCCTTGGCTGTCGGCCAGCTTGGTATAGTCTTGGACGATGTTCTGGCGATACCCGGCAATGGCATCGCCGAAGGCGTTGTCACCGGCGAAAGGCGGGTTCTGCTTCCAGTCCTTCGCCAGGCGCCCCAGCCCGCGCAGCGAGAAGGCTTCAACCATCGCCTCCTCGAGCCACTGGCAGGGTGGCGCCGGCTTGGCATCGGCCTGCCAGCTGTTGGCTGCGACATGGCCGAGCTCATGTCCGAACTGGTAGGCCAGCTTCGACCAGTCGCGCTCGCCAATATCCACAATGATCCACGCCATGGTGCTGCTGTCCGGATGCAGCCAGACGGACGGTGGGCCTGACGTATGCTCGTCGACGCGAAGCCGCGTCGGCTGACGATCGGAAACCAGGCCGACGCCATCCAGACAGGCGTGCCGCATGCGCTCCACGACTTGCTCCGCTGAGCGCGGCAGCATGTGGCCCCAGTTGCCTGCGAGTTCGATGGGGGCGGTGAGAAGGCTCTTAGGCGGGACAGTCAATGAAACGCGCTTCGGCATGGCGGCGTGGCTCCTGTCCAAACCAACCCAACGCGCCAGCGCCGCGAAGGTTGTGCCTGCGGCCGCCAAACCCGCGAATAGTCTAATAAAATCTCGCCGCTGCACTCCCATTCCCAAGGATCCGATCGGTCAACGGTCAGGGTACCATGTTGATCGACATCGGCGAAGGTTCGACAAACTCGGCGCATTTTTTCGAGAGCCATCCGACCTCTGGAACTGGAGGTGCTTGACCGCCAATGGTTTCCGGACACGGGGTAAGCTGGGCCGCGCGGCCTAGCGGCGACTACGCCAGTCAGCCTGGCTTTCTCGGATGAACGCGAATACCGCTCGGCGAGATATTATTCCAGTAGCTCAGACCCTTTCGTTGTTTCTTAGGATATTGCTCCCCTCATCGTTGCTTCCCTTCAAAATAACTATGAGATTGTGGTAAAAGTGTATGGATACAATGTGCTTGTCAAAGTACGTCGGTTGATAATTGGGCTTGATGAATTCCTCATAGTTCAATGAATCTACAAGGCTTTTGAAGAACCCAACAATGGTCCCGTTGCTATCTAAGTCGTCACTGTTCCCGCCAAATTCCGGCCAATACGAGGTTTGCACATCCTCTACAGCGTATATCCCGTTGTTGCTAAGTAGCGGAAACAGCACCTCAAACGATTTTATTACATGCGCATTAATATGGCTTCCATCGTCGATTATGATGTCGAAGCTCCCGGCATCCTTGAAGACGCTTCTCAAGAAATCTTCGTCGAATTGACTGCCTTGATGAATTTTAACGCGACCCCGTTCGTGCGGCTGTTTGTCAAAGATGTCGATTCCGTGAATGATCGCACTGGGAAAATATTCTTCCCACATGCGCAGTGATCCACCGCCGGCGTTCGGATTGTCATAGCCGCCGACGCCAATCTCAAGAAGAGAAAGCTTCTGGTCTCGATAGGGGCTGAAATGATTGTGATAGTGCTGGGCATACCAGTGAGATCCCCATTTATCCACGCCGTGCTTCACGGCGAGGCGAACAAGGTCGTTCGAATGCCGCAAGACATTGGGTTGAAAAACCGACGGAGGCTCCGCGAGAAGAAAGCTTTCCCACGTAGCGCATGCCGTCCGGGACAGTGTGACCCGACCGTCAGGTTCGGCACAGAGGAATAGACCTTCGGCCTTGAGAGCAACTCGCCCATTGCTCAGGTCCATGATTGCAAACACGGTCGCGTCTTCCTGGCCGCCCTCCTCGCCATCCATATTCAGTATTTCCGAGCGGTTGGTTCGACAGATGATAGGCCGCAGGGATCCAGCAACCTCGTACATGATTTGACCATGTGCTCCATCCGACACCAAGCGCGCATTGGCCGGGCTGTCCCCCACCTGCCCATGCATCAGTTCACCGGATTTGGGCGCAACGAAAAGCGTCGTGCCGTGCGCGGTGAGCAGCCGCGGCGGTAACCCTGCAGATCTCCGAATCACGTTTGGCTCCCTATCTGAAGTTTGGTTCCGGCCGGATTTGACCATCCAACAAGGCGGTTCGGCATTGACCGCCGAAGCGACAAGATTGGAATGTCACCAAACCAATTATTCCTTTCACGAACTACCGGCTCCTTTCACGACTACCGGCGCGTCATTCACCTGTTCCGTGGATTGCGACCGTGGGCCGCTGTAGACCGTAAATCTCCACCTCCGAGAGATGGAGATACTCCTTGCGAGGAATCGAAATCCGAACGTAGCGTGTTTCCACGGGTGTGCCAGAGGACCATACCAGTGGCATTCCTGCGCTATATCCGCCGAAGATCTGACCGGGATCAGTACTGAAAATCCGCTTCCAGGATTCACCATCATCCGAGGCTTCGACGATAATGGGTGAAGCGCGCCGCTGCAGCCATTCAGGAACACGATCGCGGTTGAATAGCCGAATGGCGAACACGTGGCACAGTTCGCCTAGGTCAACCATCCACCACGGATTCTCGGCATTTTCGGTATGAAATCCAAGCGCCTTTGCTGGATCTCCATTTACGGCATTCCCGGCATCTTCCTCCAAGGTCGATCCGATGGACCACCGGCTTAACGAACTTTGCGTTGCCCGCTTGTTGAGCGCCAGATTGGGCAGGGAAAGGTCTATGGGAGGCTGCCCATCGAATTGACGAACCGGCTGGTAGCCCCGAAGTCTACCAACTTCGAGATAGTGGTGCAGCGGATCCTCGAACCACCCTTCGCTTATCTCCATTGCAGCATCGATGTATCGGTGGGCATACCAGACGGAGTCGAAGGTGATGGCAGACCCCTGCGCGTTCCTCGTCGGCAAGCCGTTGTCGTAATTCTCTCTCGGTACACGCAGGAAAGGAGCGGCGGTTTTCAGCAGCGCGACCTGATTGCGTGATATTTCCTTCCATCTGCCTGATACCCGATGGTGATATTCCAGGCTCTGTTCCTCAGGTAATCCATAGTTCAACGGAAACAGAAAGTATCTATAGCGAATATCGTCCACCGGCAGCAGATCGATCTCGCGATGGTGCGCCGGATTGTAGAAACCACTGAGTGGAAGAAAGATCGTCTGCGCCCGGGAAAGCCACGCCGCCAACCAGGAGAACGTGCTGACTGCAACGACAATGTTCTTCGCGGAACGAATCAAATCGAAGTCCGCCCTTGCCCCTTGGCTGTCGTAAAATGTAGCTTTCGGGAAGCGGGATTTAAGCTGTCGTACATACTCTGAATCGCCAAGCTGGCCTACAAACACCGGATTTAGCCCGGTCGAGGCAACCACGTCCTCATAAAACTCTATTGGAAGGAGCGGATAGTGGGACACACCCTGAAGAATTTCAGCGGTACGAACATTAATCAGCAAGTCACTTTCGCCGATTCTTCGCGAGGGGGGACTGTAAGGGAAAAGCGGTTGATAGAGGTGAGGCGGCTCAAGGAACTCCATCCTCTGCAGATGGTCGGCCATCATTACGCGTACCGACTCGCTTCGGTTCGCAAGAAGGCAAATCTCATTGATGTGAGGCCGGAAAGCGTCCCACGTCCATAAATCGATGTTGTCAAAGAACCGCTCGTTCTGCGTATTATCAGGTATTTCGATATCCCACTCCGGAATCGATACGTTAACAATGCTGCAATTCGCGATCCGCTTAGATATTGCTAGAGCGCCCATATACTGAATCATTTTATTTGCTAAATTACCACGATGTCGCATAACAATTACGCGCTTGCGTGTAAAGTAATTATCCTGCGTCAACTGTGTCATCGAGCATGCCCTATGTGTAATTATCATATTCGCCTTGCGAAAAGTCCCACCCAATCATCAATCACAAACTCCCAATCCAATTTTTTAGCGGATTCTTGAATCTCGCAACAATAGTCTCT
>NZ_PNOT02000158.1 GCF_002879535.1 Mesorhizobium intechi | reverse complement strand
CCGATTTTCGCAGCGACGGCCACCGATGGGTGTTGCGCGCTTGCGGTGTGACTACACCCAAACCGACAAAACCACTTCGCCCCTAAGAGCGGGCGGGCGGGGGCTACGAGCGCAATCCTCCGGCGAACCGCCAAAAAATGGCGCGGGTCGGGATTAAAATCCCCACATGCTCCGTAAACAGGGCATGAAACGGTCGATGCCGCGCTTTGACATCATAGGACAGCTTGGATCGCTGCGGCGCTACGCGCAGTCGTTGACGCGCGACAGCGCGGATGCCGAGGACCTCGTGCATGATGCGCTCGTGCGCGCCTATGAGCGGCGCGGCACCTTCCGCTCTGGCGGAAACCTGCGCGCCTGGCTGCTGTCCATCGTCCACAACGCGTTTATCGACCGCATGCGCTCGCGCCGCTCGGAAGCCGTGCGCATCGAACAGGCCGGATACCTCGCCGATGCCGCTACCCCGGCGCCGCAGGAACATTCGGTGCGCCTGGCGCAGGTGCGGGACGCCTTTTTCAACCTGCCGGAAGAGCAGCGCTCGGCGCTGCACCTGGTCGCCATCGAAGGGCTTTCCTACCAGCAGGCGGCCAATGCCACCGGCGTGCCGCTCGGTACGCTGATGTCGCGCATCGGCAGGGCGCGCGCGGCACTGCGCCAGATGGAAGGCGCCGCCCCGGTGCGCGGAAGAAATCATCTCAGGATCGTGGGAGGTGAGCCATGAGCGCTCTTGTCGACCCTGTGACGGACACCGACCTCGACGCCTATGTCGACGACCAGCTCGATGTCACCCGCCGCATCGAGGTCGAAGCCTTCCTGTCGACACGCCCGGAGGCCGCCGCGCGCGTCATGTCGGATCTGCGGACCCGCGATGAACTGCGCCTGGCGCTTGCAGGCTCCAAGGGCATGGCGCGGCCGGCGACCGCTGACGCGGCGCGGCGCCTGGAGAGGGGCCTTGTCCGTGGCCGCATCTTCGGCGTGCTGCAGCGTGCTGCTGCCGTTGCCGCCTTCGTTGCCGCCGGCTGGCTGGCAAACGGCATCATCGGGCCGATGTCGGTGACCAAGGTCGTCGCGTCGCCGCAGCCGCCCGCCTATGTCGACGAGGCGGTGCGCGCGCACCGGACGACGCTGGTGCGCGAGACCATGCCCTCGCAGCCGGAAGCGCCCAACTACAGTGCCGGCGAGATCCGTGCGGCGACCGCAATCGTCATGCCGTCGCTGCCAAAGGACTGGAAGGTGCGCGACGTGCAGATCTACCCCTCGCGCTTCGGCCCGAGCGTCGAGATGGCTGTCGACACCAAGGACATGGGCCTGGTGTCGCTGTTTGCGATCCGGCCGGGAACCTTCGACGTGGTCAAGCCCACCGTCGCGCCGTCGGGCGACATTTCCTCGGCCTATTTCCAGATCGGCGAGGTCGCCTATGCGGTGGTCGCGAGGAGCGGGGTTCATGATCTCGACCGCGCCGCCGAGACGCTCGCCAGAACGCTTTACTGACCGATCCACAAAGGAGACTGCAAATGAACACGCCCAATCTGGGATATCGCGTCGGCACCGGCGCCCAAGCCGGAGCCGTCTTTGACGAGGGCCTGCGCCAGCATATGCTGCGCGTCTACAACTATATGGGCCTTGGCCTCGTGGTCACCGGCATGGTCGCCTTCCTGGTGTCGTCGACGCCGGCGCTCTACGTGCCGATCTTCTCGAGTCCGCTGAAATGGGTGGTGATGCTGGCGCCGCTCGCCTTCGTCATGCTCTTTTCGTTCAAGATGCAGACCATGTCGGCATCGAGTGCGCAGATGATGTTCTGGGCTTTCTGCGCGGTGATGGGCCTGTCGCTCGCCTCGGTGTTCCTGGTCTTCACCGGCACCAGCATCACGCGCACCTTCTTCATCGCCGCCACCATGTTCGGCGCCACCAGCTTCTATGGCTACACGACGAGGCGCGACCTGACGCAGTTCTCGTCGTTCCTGATCATGGGTTTGATCGGCGTGGTGATCGCCAGCATCGTCAACATCTTCCTTGGGTCGACCGCGCTGCAGTTCGCCATTTCGGTGATCGGCATCGCCGTCTTCATCGGCCTGACCGCCTGGGACACGCAGACGATCAAGGAACAGTACGCCGAAAATTTCGACGCGGAATCGCGCCAGAAGCTGGCTGTTTTCGGGGCTTTCTCGCTCTACCTGAATTTCATCAACATCTTCCAGCTGCTGCTGAACTTCACGGGCGAGCGCGAGTAGCGACTGTCCGCCATGGGCAAGGGCGAGGCCCGCCCTTGATGCGAAGAGGTGGCCGGAGGAGAAATCCTCCGGCCACAATTCGTTCCGGCCACACCTTGAGTCCCCAAGTGGTTTTGCTAGTCTGCCGCCGCACCAGCCTTCAACACGGGCCCGCGAGGACATGTGGCAGAGGACAGCCAAACGCTTCATGGCGACGGCATCTCGGTTGTCATAACCGGGCAGGGTGCCGAACTGGTTTCGCTGCAGGATGGGCGGGGATTTGAGTTTCTGTGGCAGGCCGGGTCGGAGTGGCGGCGCCATTCTCCGGTGCTGTTTCCGATCGTCGGCCGGCTGAAGGGCGATCGACTGCGCCATCGCGGTCGAACCTATCCGATGACGCAGCACGGCTTCGCTCGAGACAAACCGTTCACGTGGGAGGAGAGGGGACCCCGCTCCTGCACGCTGGTGCTCACCGACGACGCCGACACACGGGCGCATTACCCCTTCGCCTTTCGCCTTGCCGTCACCTATAGGCTGGACCGACAGCAGCTTGATGTGACCCTGCAAGTCACCAACACCGGCGACGAGATGTTGCCAGCCTCGATCGGTGCTCATCCTGCATTCAACTGGCCGTTGCTGCCGGAATTGCCCAAAGAGGCCTATCGGCTGACCTTTGCAGAGAGCGAGCCGGCGCCGGTTCGTCGCCTCAAGGACGGCCTTCTCGTCTCGGAACCGCAATCGACGCCCATCTATGGCAGAACGCTTGCGCTGTCCGAACGGCTGTTCGATGACGACGCCGTCATCCTGGATCGGCCCGCCAGCACCGGCGTGCGCTACGCAGCCGACCACGGCCCGGCGATCGAGATGTCATGGCGGGGGGCCGAGGAACTGGGCATCTGGTCCAAGCCCGGCGGCGCGCCCTTCCTGTGCATCGAACCCTGGCATGGTATTGCAAGCCCGACCGATTTCGATGGCGAATTCACTCATAAACCCGGCGTGATGCTGATCGAACCGGGGGCTAAGCGTTCGCTGGACTACCGGATCGGCCTGGAGCAGGGGCTCCCGTGATTGTCGGAGCCGGAAAGACCAACGCGGTGGAGCATCGGATGAAACTCGGCTTCATCGGTGCAGGGGCGCTGACTTCAGCCATTGTCACTGGGCTCAAATCCGTCGACGGCGATCCGGTATCGGTGGTGTTGTCGCCGCGCAATGCAGAGGTCGCGGCGAACCTCGCTTCCCGCTATCCGAATATACGTGTTGCCGCCGACAATCAGGCGGTGCTCGACGACTGCGATACCGTCATGCTGGCCGTCCGGCCGCAAAATGCCGGCCAGGTGCTGACTGAATTGAAATTTCGGCGCGACCATCACCTCATCAGCCTGATCGCCACGCTGTCACACGAGGAAATAACCGGCCTGACCGCACCCGCGAGCCGCGTGACCAAAGCGTTGCCCATGCCGATGATCGCCCGGCGGCTGGGGGCGACGATCATCTACCCGCCAGATCCGGATGTGAGCGCATTGTTCGGCGGGCTGGGGAAGGTGATCGAGGTCGAAAGTTCCAGCGAGTTCGACGCGTTGAGCGTCGTGACCGCGACCTATGCCACCTATTTCAAGTACCTCGATACGATCCATCGCTGGCTGAAAGCGCATGATGTGCCTGACACCAAGGGGCGTGACTATATCGCCGCGCTCTTCATGGCGCTCGGGCACGCTCCTGAGACGGCGCCCGATGCGGATTTCACGCATCTGGCGCAAGATTATGCGACCCGTGGCGGCATCAACGAGCAAGTCCTGAACGAACTCGCGGCCCGCAACGTCTTCGATGCACTGGCGGAGAGCCTGGACGGCGTGCATCGGCGCATTTCAGCGGCGGGCGCCACGTGACCGGGAACGTTTGCCATCGGTTTCAACCTTGCCTGGCGATGGTGCCGATCACGTTGACCAGAAGGCGCGCGGCGATCTGAGCCGACAGGCCGCCAATGTCGGCGGGCGGATAGAACTCGACAAGGTCGAATCCCGTGATCCTCGCTCGCTTGCCGAGTCCGGCGATCAGGTCGGTCGCCTGCGTGTAGGATAGGCCGCCGGGCGTACGCGCCGCCACGCCCGGCATGATACCGGGATCGAGGCTGTCGCAGTCGAAAGTGACGACCACCCGTGCGCCTTCCGGAATATGCCTGAGTGCCACCTCCACACCGTGCGCATGAACCTCGCGCGCCGTCACGAAACGGCTGCCATAGTGCCGCGCGGTTTCGATTTCGGCGAGGCGCGCGCTGCCGACGCCGCGCAGGCCAACCTGCACCATGCCGGCGACATGCGGCATCTCGCTTGCCCTTCGCATCGGGCTGGAATAGCCGTGGCGTTCTCCATGCACCTCGTCGCGCCAGTCAATATGGGCGTCGATCTGCAGGATCCAGATCGGTCCGTGACCGGCAAAGCCGGCAAGGAACGGAATGACGACGGAATCGTCACCGCCAAGCAGGATCGGCACGGCCGGCAAGGCAAGGACCTCGCGCGTCTTCGCCTCGATCCGGGCTCTGTTTTCGGCATTGTCGTGCAGGATGGTCGCGATGTCGCCGGCATCGACGCAGCAGACCGGCTTGCCGTCGAACAACGGGCCGCCAAGATCGAAATCCCAGTGCCCGACAAGCGGGGCGTCATCCTGACTGGCCGCACGGATGGCGTCGGCCGCCAACGCATGGCCGCTGCTGTCCTTGCCGGGATAGGTGCTGCCGTGGCCGGCGCCGAAGATCACCGCGCGGGGCACGCTGTCGGCGAGACGATCAGGAAGGCCGAGAAAGGTAGACAAGGCTGTCATTGCTTGATGGTCCCGAATATGAATTCCAGCGACGGCAGGCTAGTTGCTTCGTCGCTTCGAAGCCATCGCCGAAATCGCAGGCGGCAAGCGGGAAGTGTCGCATCTCTGACTGGGGCTACTGTCGCATTGCATTGCCAAATAGCCGCTACCCAAAAGTCGCATAAGATAGATTATGGAACTACCGCATTAGCTAGTGTCTGGGAATTGCCGTTGATTTTGATAGGCTTGGCGAAATTGCGTTGAGCTAACGGCCGACGCGTCACGCCGCGCCGATGCCGACAGCTGGCTGATGCTGCACGAAGACAGGCGGCGGTGCTCGGTGCTCATGGCGACGCACGCAGAAGCACTGCCTTATCTCCGCATGAGCTATGAACGGATGGATCGTCGAGCGGGACCTGCATATGGGTCAGTACGACATTCCTCAGCTTCTCGATCCGGCCGATCACCCCAAAGAGCAGAACACCTTTATGAGGGCCCGCTCGTATCACGCTGATTCATAAGGAATTTCGATCACCATGCCATCATAGGCCGGGGTGACGTTGGCCGGCACTTCGCCCTTGACCGTGGCATAGTCGAGCGGCACGTGCATATGGGTCAGCACGGCATTCCTCGGTGTCAGCTTCTCGATCCAGCCGATCGCCTGGCCGAGCGACAGATGGCTGGGATGGGGATTGTACTGCAGCGCGTCGATGACCAGCATTTCCAGGCCGCGCAGCCGCTCGGCGGTGGTGTCGGGAAAGTCGCTGATATCAGGGCAATAAGCAAGGCCGCCGATACGGAAGCCGAGCGAGATGATGTCGCCGTGGATCTGCGGCAGAGGTTCGAGGGTGAGGGCACCCCCCTCGCCTTGGATCATCACAGGCTTTGCGTGGTCGATGACATGCGCCCGCACGATCGGCGGATAGGAACTGCCCGGCGGCGTCTCGAAGCAATAGCCGAACGCCTGCCGCAGGCGTAGCATCGTCGGCTGGTCGGCATGAATGTCGATCAGGTGGCGCTGCTCGAGCACATAGCCGCGCAGATCGTCGATGCCATGGATATGGTCGGCATGGGGGTGCGTGTAGACGACCGCATCGATGCGTTTGACCGACGCAAGCAGCATCTGTTCACGGAAATCCGGCCCGGTGTCGATGACCACGGTGGTGCGGCCGCCATCGGCCGCAATCCGTTCGACCAAAGCTGCCGTGCGCATGCGTCGGTTCCTCGGGTTGGCCGGGTCGCAATTGCCCCAGTCGCCGGTGATGCGCGGCGTACCTGGCGACGAGCCGCAGCCGAGAATGGTGAGGCGCAGCCGGTCACTCATCGTTCAGGCGCCCAGTTCGGCAGGTCGCGGCATCTTGCCGAACAGGCGGAAGAAATTGTTCGTCGTCAGATCCGCGATTTCAGCTTCGCTGACGCCAATCGTTTCCGCCAGCACCTTCGCGGTGTGCGCGACATAGGCCGGTTCATTGCGCTTGCCGCGAAACGGGATCGGCGCCAGGTAGGGTGCGTCGGTTTCGACGAGCAGCCGGTCATGCGGCACGTCGGCGGCGATGGCGCGCAATTCGGCCGAGTTCTTGAAGGTCAGTATGCCCGAGAACGACACATAGCCGCCGAGCGAGACGCCCACCTCGGCCAACCGGCGACCGGAGGAGAAACAATGCAGAATGAAGGGGAAGGCGCCCTTCCCTGTTTCGTCATCGAGAATGGCTGCCATGTCGTCATCGGCATCGCGCGAATGGATCACGAGAGGCAGGCCGGTCTTGCGAGCGGCGGCAATGTGATTGCGAAATCCCTGCGCCTGCGCATCGCGCGGCGCCTTGTCGTAGAAGTAATCCAGCCCCGCTTCGCCGATGGCCACGACCTTCGGATGTGCCGACAGGCTGATCAATTCCGCAGACGTCACGTCCAACTCTTCCGCCGCATTGTGCGGATGGGTACCGACAGAGCAGTAGACATCGTCGAAAGTTTCCGCGATTTCAAGTATTTGCTGAAACCGCTTCACACGAGTCGAGATCGTTACCATACGGCCTATTCCGGCCGCTTTGGCGCGGGCGACAATGGCCGCCCGCTCCTCGGCGAAATCTGGAAAATCCAGATGGCAGTGGCTGTCGACAAGCATCAGGCGTTCGCGCTCGGCTGTTCGACGTAACGTGGAAATACGCCTTCCGGCGCCGGCAAGGCAGTACCCGGCACCAGCGCATGGTCGGCGTGGACATGCACGAAATCACGTTCGTCCGTGGGCACCGCCAGCAGGTCGAGCAGCTTCGCTGCCGATCCGGGGATGAAGGGCTGGCACAGCACCGCCACGCGCCGCACCACTTCGGCGGTCGTCCACAGCACCGTTTCCATGCGTTCCGGATCGGTTTTCTTCAGCGCCCATGGCGCCTGTCCAGCGAAGTATCGATCGGCTTCCGCCACCACATCGAAGATCGCCGCCAGTGCCAAATGAATGCTTTGTCCGGTCATGGCTTTGCGCGCGGTGGCGAGAGCGCTCACCGCCTGATCCAGGATCTCGCCGTCGGCTTCCGTCAAATCGCCGCGCTTCGGCACCACGCCGCCGCAGTTCTTTGCGATCATCGACAGCGACCGCTGCGCCAGATTGCCAAGTCCGTTGGCAAGATCGGCGTTGGTGCGGTTGACGATCGCTTCATGGCTGTAGCTGCCATCCTGGCCGAACGGCACCTCGCGCAGGAAGAAGTAGCGCACCTGGTCCAGACCGTAATGCTCGATCATGGTGAACGGGTCGATGACGTTGCCGACCGATTTCGACATCTTCTCGCCGCGGTTGAACAGGAAGCCGTGGCCGAAAACCCGCTTCGGCAGCGGGATGCCGGCCGACATCAGGAAGGCCGGCCAGTAAACCGCATGGAAGCGCACAATGTCCTTGCCGATGATGTGAGCGTCGGCCGGCCAGAACCGCCATTTCTCATCGTTTTCATTGGGATAGCCAACCCCGGTGATGTAATTGGTCAACGCGTCGACCCAGACATACATCACATGCTTGTCGTCGCCCGGCACGGGCACGCCCCAGTCGAAGGTAGTGCGTGAGATCGAAAGATCCTTCAGTCCCGATTTGACGAAACTCATCACCTCGTTGCGGCGCTCGGCCGGGCCGATGAAGTCGGGCTGGCTTTCATAAAGCGCGATGAGCTTGTCCTGGTAGGCCGAGAGGCGGAAGAAGTAACTCTCCTCCTCGACCCATTCAACCGGCGTTCCCTGCGGCCCATAGCGGACATTGTCGGGACGGACCTCCGTCTCCTCCTCGCCGTAATAGGCTTCGTCGCGCACCGAGTACCAACCGGCATAACCGCCCTTGTAGATGTCGCCATTGGCGTCCATCGCCGTCCAGATCGCCTGCGAGGACGCATAGTGCCGCTCTTCCGTGGTGCGGATGAAATCGCAGTTGGAGGCGTTGAGCGCGGTCGCCATGCGCTTGAAGTCGGCCGAGTTGCGATCGGCCAGCTCGTGCGCCGAAATGCCTTCGCGCTTCGCCGTCTGCAGCATCTTGATGCCGTGCTCATCGGTACCGGTGAGGAAGAAGACCTGCTTGCCGTCGTGGCGCTGGAAGCGTGCAAGCGCGTCGGTGGCGATCAGTTCGTAGGCATGGCCGATATGCGGCTTGCCGTTTGGATAGGAAATCGCGGTCGTGATGTAGAATGTGTCGCGTGACATGAATGAACCGTCATGAATGTCCGAATGAATGTGAGGCGGTGGATATCGCATCGAGACAGCGATTGCCATCCCGACACGAGGCTGGGCCAGTCACATTCGCATTGCGGAATTCAGCCGGTCGATCATGGTCAAGGCGTGCTGCTTCTTGTCTAGATTGTAGGTGTCGGTTTCAGATATCGCGTCCAGCGCCTCCTGCCAAGTGTCCGACAGCGTTTTCGCCCGTGCTAGGTTGCCGGCGAGCGCAGCACGGCTCGCAGCATCCGCCAAAAGGTCGAGCGCCCGGCGGTTGAAGATATCGAACTGGATCGCCTGGTCGCGGCCGGCGACGGCTTCGGCAAGCCGATAGGCGCCGCCGATATCGCTCTTTCCCTTCGCCACCAGCGC
>NZ_PNOT02000074.1 GCF_002879535.1 Mesorhizobium intechi | reverse complement strand
GACCAACATCCCCGAACAGGTCCGGCAGGCGATGAACCTGCCAATGGAGGACATGCGCGCCGCGTCCTTCCCCGATCTCACTTTGCCGCTGTTCGAGGACATCAGGCGCGTCTTCAAGAACGAGACCGGCCGCGTCTTCATCTACCCGTCCTCGGGCACCGGCGCCTGGGAAGCGGCGATGACCAATGTGCTCAGCCCCGGCGACCGAGTGCTGATGTCGCGCTTCGGCCAGTTTTCCCACCTGTGGGTCGACATGGCCGAGCGCCTCGGCCTTGAGGTCGATGTCATCGACTGCGAATGGGGCACCGGCGTGCCGCTCGAGCTCTATGCCGAACGGCTGAAGGCGGACAAGGCGCACCGCATCAAGGCCGTCTTCTGCACGCAGAACGAGACGGCGACCGGCGTGACCAGCGATGTCGCCGGCTGCCGTGCCGCGCTCGACGATGCCAACCACCCTGCCCTGCTCTTCGTCGACGGCGTGTCGTCGATCGGCTCGATCGATTTCCGCCAGGAGGAATGGGGCGTCGACTGCGCCGTCAGCGGCTCGCAGAAAGGGTTCATGCTGCCCGCCGGTCTCGGTTTCCTCTCCGTCAGCAAGAAGGCGCTTGTCGCTTCACGGACCGCCATCAACCGGCGCTGCTTCTTCTCCTTCGAGGACATGATCCGCGCCAACGATGCCGGCTATTTCCCCTACACGCCGGCGACGCAGTTGCTACGCGGCCTGCGCGCCTCGCTCGACCTGATCGCCGAGGAAGGGCTGGACAACATCTTCGCCCGCCACCATCGCCTCGCCGAAGGCGTGCGCAAGGCGGTCGATGCCTGGGGCCTGAAACTCTGCGCCAAGACGCCTAAATGGCACTCCGATACGGTCAGCGCCATTCTGGTGCCGGAAGGCATCGACAGCGCCGACATCGTCAAGCGCGCCTACCGTACCTACCAGACGTCGCTCGGCGGCGGCCTCAACAAGGTGATGGGCAAGGTCTTCCGCATCGGCCATCTCGGTTGGCTGAACGAGGTGATGGTGCTCGCCTCGCTGTCGGCGGCCGAAATGGCGCTGCTCGATTGCGGCGTCAGGCTGGCGCCGGGCTCCGGCGTCGGCGCCGCCATCCAGCATTTCCGCGCCTCGGCCGCTGTGCCGGTCGCCGAAGCCGCTTGAGGGAGCCGACGATGAGCCACACCATCAACCATTTGAAGAAATTGCGGCTGCAGCGCAGCGAGCTGGCGGTTCCCGGTTCCAGCCCGGAGATGATCGACAAGGCGGCCAACAGCGCCGCCGACTTCGTCTTCCTCGACATCGAGGACGCGGTCGCCCCGCCGGACAAGGAACGCGCCCGCAAGAACATCATCCAGGCGCTCAACGACATCGACTGGCGCGCCAAGGGCAAGACCGTATCGGTGCGCATCAACGGGCTGGACACCCATTACATGTACCGCGACGTGGTCGACGTCATGGAACAGGCCGGCGACCGGCTGGACACTATTCTGGTGCCGAAGGTCGGCGTTCCGGCCGACCTCTATATGGTCGAAGCCATGGTCAGCCAGATCGAGATGGCCAAGGGTTACAAGACCCGCGTCGGCCTTGAAGCGCTGATCGAAACGGCGCTCGGCATGGCCAATGTCGAGGCGATTGCCGCCACGCCGGGCCGGCTCGAGGCGATGCATTTCGGCGTCGCGGACTATGCGGCAAGTTGCAAGGCGCGCACTGTCAACATTGGCGGCCTCAACCCCGACTATCCCGGCGACCAGTGGCATTTCGCGCTGTCGCGCATGACAGTTGCCTGCCGCGCCTACGGCCTGCGCGCCATTGACGGGCCGTTCGGCGATTTCTCCGATCCCGATGGTTATATCGCCGGCGCCAGGCGCGCCGCGGCACTCGGCATCGAAGGCAAATGGGCGATCCACCCCTCGCAGATCGCGCTCGCCAACGACGTCTTCTCGCCGCCGGAAAAGGAGGTCGCGCGGGCCAGGCGCATCCTTGAGGTGCTCAAGGAAGCCGAGGCGCTGGGCAAAGGCGCCGCCGCCCTCGACGGCAAGATGATCGACGCCGCGTCGGAGCGCATGGCGAGGAACGTTCTGGTGGTCAACGAAGCCATCGAACGCGCCGGCCAAACCGTCACGCATTGAAGGTTACGGGAGGACAAAAAAATGGACATCCACGAATATCAGGCCAAGGAACTGCTCGCCCGCCACGGCGTGCATGTGCCGCGCGGCGGGCTTGCCTACAGCCCCGAACAGGCGACCTACCGGGCACGCGAGATCGGCGGCGGCAAATGGGTCCTGAAGGCGCAGGTTCATTCCGGCGCCCGCGGCAAGGCCGGCGGCATAAAACTGTGCGCCAATGACGAGGAAATCTCCAGCGCCGCCGAAGCCATGCTCGGGCGCAAGCTGGTGACGCAGCAGACCGGGCCGCGCGGCAAGCTGATCTCCAGGCTCTACCTCGAGGAGGCCGTCGATATCGCGCAGGAGCTCTATGTCGGCTTCGTGCTCGATCGCAAGGAGGAGCGCGTCATGATCGTGGCGTCGGCCGCCGGCGGCATGGAGATCGAGGACATCGTCGAGAAGGCCCCCGATTCCATCCTGCGCACCACGGTCGATCCCGGCGTCGGCATGCAGCGTTTCCAGGCCCGCGAGATCGCCTTCGGGCTCGGGCTCGACCACGACCTGATCGGCAAGGCCACCGAGACCATCTTCAGCTGCTACCAGGTGTTCCGCGACTACGACGCCTCGATGCTGGAGATCAATCCGCTGGTGGTGACCCGCGACGGCAATCTGGTGGCGCTCGATGCCAAGATGTCGTTCGACGAGAACGCCCTGTTCCGGCGGCCGGAAATCTCCGAACTGCGCGACAAGAGCCAGGAGGACCCGCGCGAGACTTTCGCCAGCGACCGTGGCCTCTCCTATGTCGGCCTGGAGGGCAATATAGGCTGCATCATCAACGGCGCCGGTCTCGCGATGGCGACGATGGACATGATCAAGATCGCCGGCGGCGAGCCGGCCAACTTCCTCGACATTGGTGGCGGCGCCTCGCCCGAGCGGGTGGCGAAATCCTTCCGCGCCGTGCTTGGCGACAAGAATGTCGAGACCATCCTGGTCAACATCTTCGCCGGCATCAACCGCTGCGACTGGGTCGCCGAAGGCGTCGTCAAGGCGATCCGCGAGGTCGGCGTCACGGTGCCGCTGGTGGTGCGGCTCTCCGGCACAAAGGCCGCGGAAGGGCGCCGCATCCTGGCAGATTCCGGCGAGGCGGTGATCGTCGCCGACACGCTGGCCGAAGCCGCCGAAAAAGCCGTCGCCGCCTGGCGCGCGGCCACCAAGAAAAAAGCAGCCTGAGGGAGGTCGAGAAAATGGCAATCCTGCTCAACCGCAGCACCCGCGTCATCGTCCAGGGTTTCACCGGCAAGATCGGCAGCTTCCATGCCGAGGACATGAAACGCTACGGAACCAAGCTGGTCGGCGGCGTCACCCCCGGCAAGGGCGGCCAGACGCATCTCGGCCTGCCCGTCTTCAATACGGTCAAGGGCGCCGTGCGCGAGACCCGCGCGGAGGCGAGCATCGTCTTCGTGCCGCCGCCCTTCGCCGCCGATTCCATCATGGAAGCCGCTGATGCCGGCATCAAACTCTGCGTCTGCATCACCGACGGCATACCCTCGCAGGATATGATGCAGGTCAAGCGCTACATGCGCCGCTACCGCTTCGAGGATCGCATGCGGCTGATCGGCCCGAACTGCGCCGGCATGATTACGCCCGGACAGGCGCTGATGGGTATCATGCCCGGCAATATCTATCTGCCCGGCCGCGTCGGCATTGTCGGCCGCTCGGGCACGCTCGGCTACGAAGCGGCCTCGCAGATGAAGGCGCTCGGCATCGGCGTGTCGACCAGCGTCGGCATCGGTGGCGACCCGATCAACGGCTCCTCCTTCAAGGACATGCTGAAACTGTTCGAGCAGGACGACGAGACCGACGCCGTGGTGATGATCGGCGAGATTGGCGGCCCGCAAGAGGCGGAAGCCGCGATCTGGGCGCGTGACAACATGCGCAAGCCCCTGATCGCCTACATCGCCGGCCTCTCGGCCCCGAAAGGCCGCCGCATGGGCCACGCAGGCGCCATCATCTCGGCCTTCGGCGAGTCGGCGCAGGAGAAGGTCGAGATCCTGAAAGAGGCCGGGGTCGTCATCCTGCCGACGCCGTCGTCGTTTGGCGAGGTCGTGGCCGATACGCTGGCACGAATGAAGAAGGCCGCATAACGCCACCAACACTCGACCCGCGGGCCATTGCCGGGCACGGGGCGGCGCGACCGGAATGCGCCGCCCAATGTCTTTTCCGAACAGTCGCGCGGCCTACAGGGCCAAGATCAGGCCAAGATTGCGCAACAAAACTTAACATCACTTCACGCATCCAGCCATTTTCACCTGAAATAGTCCGAAGCATCGGGGGCTCTTACAGCCTCGCTGCTCTGGAGCATGCATGTTCAAAATGGTCTCTGGACTCTCTGCCGGCCGGGTCTCTCTCGCGGCGATGGCAATCCTGTTTTCAACGCATTCGCAGATCGTGCTGGCGGCGGACGCGATTGCCGTCGATACCGAGGATTTGACCCCGCCGCCCGATCCTTCGCGTTTCGGGCGCTTCGAACAGAAACTGGCCGACTGGCATGTCGTGCTGGGCGGCGGTGCCATCATCGTCCCCAAATATGAGGGCAGCAACGAGTTCAAGGTCATGCCGGTGCCTTTCATATCGGCGACATTCCTCGACACGGTGAGGGTAGATCCGACGGGCGCCAACGTCGCTCTCTATGAACACGGGCCGTTCGAACTCGGCGCGCGGCTTGGTTACGACATGGGTCGCAAGGAGGACGATGCCGATCATCTGCGCGGCCTGGGGGATGTCGACATGGGCGCGGTCGTCGGCGCCAGGGCGGGGGTGAAATTCGGTCCGGCGAAAATCTTCGCGCAACTGGACAAGACCATCGGCGGCAGCGACGGCCTGGAGGGCACGCTTGGCATCGAGGTCACGCAGCCGCTCTCCCAATCGTTGATTGTCGGCGCCGGCGCATCGGTCATCTTCGCCGACGAGAAATACATGCAGGCC
>NZ_PNOT02000027.1 GCF_002879535.1 Mesorhizobium intechi | reverse complement strand
GAGCCGGTCGGAGAGCGGCGATAACAGGTCATAGTAGAATGAAACCGGCGGCAGCGGCGCGCGCGCCGCGCCTTTCATCTTTGCCGCAAACGGCATTTCAGCGGCGGTTTCTCGCATCAGCCGGTGCGAATCCTCGGCCATATTGTCCGGCATCTGGACGGCCAGCGCGCCTCCGGGCGCCAGAAAGCCCATCAGCCGCTGGAACACAGCCGGATGCGTGGGCAGCCACTGGAACACGGCGTTGGCGRAGATCACATTGACCGGCTCGGCCGGCCGCCATGTCGACGCGTCCGCCAGATCGAAGCTGACATTGGGCAGGCGCGCCCTCGCCTTCTCGATCATGTCGGGAGAGGTGTCGAAGCCACTCACCTGAGCATCCGGCCAGCGCTCAACCAGAAGCTCGGTCGAATTGCCAGGCCCGCAGCCGATGTCGACGACCCGGCGCGGGAAGTCGACCGGCACCTGGGCTGCGAGATCACGCGCCGGACGCGTGCGCTCATCCTCGAATTTCAGATATTGGGCGGCGGACCAATCAGCCATTTGAGCTCCTCATGTGGCTTCGAGAATTCACCGCCCTGTCGATCCCCTATCGCGTCAGCCGCTTGTGGGTCATGCGGTGCGGGGCCGCCGCCTCGGCGCCCAGGCGCCGCAGCTTGTCTTTCTCATATTCCTCGAAATTGCCTTCGAACCACTCGACATGCGCGTTGCCTTCGAAGGCCAGCATGTGGGTCGCCATGCGGTCGAGGAACATGCGGTCGTGGCTGATGATGACGGCGCAGCCGGCGTAGGCTTCGAGCGCGTCCTCCAGCGCTCCCAGCGTTTCGGTGTCGAGGTCGTTGGTCGGTTCGTCGAGCAGCAGGACATTGCCGCCGTTCTTCAGCATCTTGGCCAGATGCACGCGGTTGCGCTGGCCGCCGGAAAGGTTGCCGACTTTCTGCTGCTGGTCGCCGCCGCGGAAGTTGAAGGACGAGCAATAGGCGCGGCTGTTGATCTCGTGCTTGCCGAGCTTGATGATTTCGGCGCCGCCGGAGATTTCTTCCCATACGGTCTTGTTCCCATCCAGTGCGTCGCGGCTCTGGTCGACATAGCCGAGCTTGACCGTCTCGCCGATGCGCACGGTGCCCGCATCCGGCTTTTCCTGGCCGGTGAAGGTCTTGAACAGCGTCGTCTTGCCGGCGCCGTTCGGGCCGATGACGCCGACGATGCCGCCCGGCGGCAGCCGGAACGACAGGTTCTCGATCAGGAGCTCGTCGCCGAAACCCTTGTTGAGGCCTTCGACCTCGATGACGACGTTGCCGAGGCGCTCGCTCGACGGAATAACGATCTGCGTGTCGGTCGGCTTGCGGTTCTGCGACTGCTCGACCAGTTCCTCATAGGCCTTGATACGCGCCTTCGACTTGGTCTGGCGCGCCTTCGGCGAGGACTGGATCCATTCGCGTTCGCGCCAGATCGACTTCTGGCGAGCGTCGTCCTCGCGACCTTCCTGGATCAGGCGCTTGGCCTTGGCGTCGAGATATCTGGTGTAATTGCCCTCGTAAGGAATGCCGCGGCCACGGTCGAGCTCAAGGATCCAGCCGGTGACATTGTCGAGGAAGTAGCGGTCGTGGGTGATGATCAGCACCGAGCCGGGATAGTCGCGCAAGTGCTTTTCCAGCCAGGCCGTGGTCTCGGCGTCGAGATGGTTGGTCGGTTCGTCGAGCAGCAACAGGTCTGGCTGTTCCAGAAGCAGCCGGCAGAGCGCCACGCGGCGACGCTCGCCGCCGGACAGGTTGGTCACCTCGGAATCGGCCGGCGGACACTGCAGTGCGTCCATCGCCATCTCGACCTGCTGGTCGAGATCCCACAGGTTGAGTCGGTCCATCTCGTCCTGTAGCTTGGCGGACTCGTCGGCCGTCTCGTCGGAATAGTTCATCATCAGCTCGTTGTAGCGCTCGATGATGGCGGTCTTCCTGCCGACGCCGTCCATGACGTTTTCACGCACGGTCTTGGAGTTGTCGAGCTGCGGCTCCTGCGCGAGGTAGCCGACCGTGGCGCCCTCGGCCAGCCACGCCTCGCCCTGAAATTCCTTGTCGAGCCCGGCCATGATGCGCAGGATGGTCGACTTACCCGAGCCGTTGGGTCCGAGAATGCCGATCTTGGCGTCCGGATAGAAGGACAGATGAACATTGTCGAGCACCTTCTTGGTGCCATAGGCCTTCGACAGGCCGGACATGTGATAGATGAACTGGCGTGCCACGCGCGCTTTCCCTGAAAAACTGACTGGATTTGCCGAATTGAATGGAGTTGGCCGCTATGTAGGCGATGCGGCGACGAACGGCAATCGCTTTTGCCAGATCATGCCGATCACACGGCCAAGTGTGCGCTGACCGCCGAAGTTTTCCGCCGGTCACCAGCCGCGCTGAAATCTCCGGTTAACCCTTCCGCGTCAAAACAGGATCGGGGTAGAATCGCTGGCTGGCCGCGACCCCGGTGGAGAAAGCGGATCGACGGCAGTGCTGAACAGTTTCCTGCTCCTTGCCGAAGCGGTCGTCTACTTCAGCGTCATGGTAACGCTTTTCCGCTTCAGGAAGCGCATCGGTCTCGGCGTCTTCGTCTGTGCGCTCGGCGTCATGCATTTCCTGGAAACCTATCTTGCCAGCGTCTTTTATGTCGCGCTGCCGTTCGGCTTGGTCTCGCCTGGCTCGGCGGTGCTGTTTTCGGGCAAGCTGGTGATGCTGCTCCTGCTCTACATCAAGGAGGACGCCGCCACGGTGCGCCAGCCCATCTATGGCCTGCTGCTCGGCAATGCGTTGATGATCGGGCTGGTGCTGATCTTGCGCCTGCATGCCATCGCTCCGCTCCCCGACGGCAAGCTGCCCGATATCGGCTTCATCGACGAGATGGGCTGGCTGATGGTGTGGGGCACGACGCTCCTGTTTATCGACGCCATCCTGATCATCCTGCTCTATGAAAGGCTTGGGCGCACTCTGCGCAAGGCGCGGTTCGCGCGCATCCTGATCTGCGTCGCCTGCGTGCTGACCTTCGACCAGGTGGGCTTCTTCACCGCGCTGCATTTCGTCGCCGGCGCGCCGATCGCGGTCTTCTTCGGCGGCTGGTTCGCCAAGATGGCGGCGGCGCTGGCCTACAGCGGCATGCTCGTGGCCTACCTCAGATGGTTCGAGGCCCGCGACATTGCGCTGCCGCGCGGGCTGACCGACATTTTCGAGACCCTGACCTATCGCGAGCGCTATGAAGCGCTGGTCGAGCATGTCGGCCGCGACGGCCTGACCGGCCTGCTGCATCGCGGCCGCTTCGACGCCGACGGTGAAGCCGCGGTCGAGGTCAGCCTGCGCATGGCCAGGCCCCTCAGCCTGCTGATCATCGATGTCGACCATTTCAAGTCGATCAACGACCGCTTCGGCCATGCTGAAGGTGACAAGGTGCTAAAAGCGATCGCGGCCCTGCTTCGCGAAGTGGCGAGTGCCGAAGACGAGGTGTTCCGCATCGGCGGCGAGGAATTCGCCATCCTCAGTCCGCGCCCGCATGCGGTTGCCAGGCTGTTTGGCGAAAGCATCCGGCACGCCGTCAAGGCATCGGCCGTGGCCAGCCGCTTCGAGCTGACCGTCAGCGCCGGCGTTTCAACCGTCAGCGAAACGACACGCTGTCTTGCCGATCTGTTCGCCCTCGCCGACCAGCGCCTCTACAAGGCAAAGTCGACGGGGCGCGACCGCGTCGTCGGCGAGCCGGGTGGCCACGAGCCGGACGCCGCCATCGCCTGGACCAAGTCGGCGCGGTTCTGACCTAGACCCAGGTGTGTCCTTACTGGAAGCCGATCGCGTCGACGGTGCCTATTGGGCAACCGGCCTTGTTGGTCGGCACCGACGCCAGCAGCAGGTCCTTGAGCGAACTGTTCGGGCCGATCGGGCCGGCAAGGCCGAGCGTCAATTCGCCGATCAGCCGCCGGCCGTTCGACGGATCGATGACGCAGGACACCCGCACGCGATCCCCTGCCCCGGCGCCGAAGGCCTGGTCGAAGGCACCACGGATCTGGTCCGCCGTCAGCTTGCCGCCAATGGTCTTGGTGAAGAGATCGCGCACCGGCGAGGCGTTCACCTGTCGCATCAGGCCGAGCGCGTCGGAAAAATATTCCTGCTGGCTCTTGCCGTAGCACGTGCCGTGCTTGATCCATTCATGCCGTTCCAGCTGTGAGGCCGTGCCGGGCATCACCTGATCGAGCTCCTTGCGGGTGCCGGCGTCCAGATTGACCGGCGGCAGATCCTTCCAGTGAGCAGGATTGTCGTTGGCCTTGTCGCCGGCCGCCACCTGGCAATAGAAATTGCCGTTCGGCTGCGGCCACAGCCCATGCAAGGTGAAGTTGGTGGCATCGAACTCGTTCGGGTTCTGCGCCCTGCATTCGGTCTTGCTCGACTTGGTCTCGCAAAAAGCCGGCTGCCAGCTCAGTGCGAAGACATACTCGGGTTTTCCTGATGGGGCGGGCT
>NZ_PNOT02000336.1 GCF_002879535.1 Mesorhizobium intechi | reverse complement strand
CAGCTGGGGGCTGAACGGAGGGCCGGAGGTTTCATCATAGCCTTCGTGTGAAGCCAGAAGCGCTTCCGCCTCCCGTGTCTCCGCTCTCGACCGTCTCGTCATGCTCCTTTCTTCCCCGCCCCCTTAACTGGGACAAGCGGGTCAGAGAAGTTGCAGAGGCTTTTGCCGCCGGGAACCGGGAGAGAAACGAAGAAAGGCACGAAGACATAATGGCTCTTTACGAACATGTGTTTCTTGCCCGGCAGGACCTCTCGCAGCAGCAGGTCGATGCGCTTGTCGAACAGTACAAGGGCGTCATCTCCGCGAATGGCGGGTCCGTCGGCCGGGTCGAGAACTGGGGACTGAAGTCCCTCACCTACCGGGTCAACAAGAACCGGAAGGCCTACTACACGCTCATGGACCTCAACTGCCCGCCGGCAGCGCTCAACGAAATGGAGCGCCAGATGGGTCTGTCCGAGGACGTCCTGCGTTTCCTGACCATAAAGGTCGAGGCGCATGAGGAAGGTCCGTCGGCCATGATGCAGAAGCGCGAAGAGCGCTCCGAGCGCGGCAGCTTCGGCGACCGCGACCGTGGCGATCGTGGCCCGCGTTCGTTCGGCGACCGTGATCGTGGCGATCGTCCGCCGCGTTCGTTTGGCGACGCCGGTGGCGATCGTGGTCCGCGCCGTCCGCGCGAAGGCTTTGAAGGGGGTGCAGAATAATGGTCGACATCAACCAGATCCCGACCCGGCGCCCGTTCCATCGTCGCCGCAAGACCTGCCCGTTCTCCGGCGCCAACGCGCCCAAGATCGACTACAAGGACGTGCGTCTGCTGCAGCGCTACATTTCCGAGCGCGGCAAGATCGTGCCGTCGCGCATCACCGCCGTCAGCCAGAAGAAGCAGCGTGAGCTCGCCAAGGCGATCAAGCGCGCCCGCTTCCTCGGCCTGCTGCCTTACGTGGTCCGCTAATTCTTCCGAACGGGCGGTTCGCCGCCCGTTCCTTTCGCCGGCCATGACGGGCACGACCGGTTCAGCCATCAAATCCCGAGTTGAGGTCAAGGCCTCTAACTGCCGCGACAGGCAGGACAGCGACACCGGCGCTCAAGGCGCTCAAGCTTCCTGACCTGTTCCAGAGAATTCGGCGCCTGCCTTCATGGACGGACGCCCAACCAAAAGGAACAAAACCATGGAAGTCATTCTTCTCGAACGCGTTTCCCGCCTCGGCCAGATGGGCGATACCGTCAAGGTCAAGGACGGCTTTGCCCGTAATTTCCTGCTGCCGCAGGGCAAGGCGCTGCGCGCCAACGAAGCCAACAAGAAGAAGTTCGAGGGCCAGCGCGCCCAGCTCGAAGCCCGCAATCTCGAGCGCAAGTCGGAAGCCAGCCAGGTTGCCGAAAAGCTCGACGGCAAGAGCTTCATCGCCGTTCGCTCCGCTGGTGAAACCGGCCAGCTCTACGGTTCGGTGTCGACGCGCGACATCGCCGAGCTGCTGACGGCGGAAGGTTTTTCGGTCAACCGCAATCAGATCCTGCTCAACCAGCCGATCAAGACCATCGGTCTGACCAATGTGGCGATCGCGCTGCATCCGGAAGTCGAAGTCACCGTCACGCTCAACATCGCCCGCACGGCCGACGAAGCCGAGCGCCAGGCCAAGGGCGAGACGCTGACCACCGCCGAAGCCATCTATGGCGACGACATCAACGACAATGCACGGCCGGAAAACTTCTTCGATCCGAATGCCGAATTTGACGGCGGCGAAGACAACGCCTGATCGCGTACGGCAAGCGAGGGAGCAACGCTCCGTTGTGGACCAATGCCCGGGCCTCTCGCCCGGGCATTTTTGTGCCAAAAGGAACTTTTCGAACCCCCATATATTGTTGCAGAATTAAGGCAGCCAGTCTGACCTCGAGGGGACATTTGGTTATGAACATTCTGCTGAAGCGCGTTCTCGATCGCCTGGTGCGCACGGGCAATCTCAAGGTAACCGGGCCAAAAGGCTCGACAGTCATCTTCGGCGACGGCAGCGGCGAGCCGGTGCATATGCATATCAAGACCCGGCATGCCGAACGCGCCATCACCTTCGATCCGATGCTGGCGGTGCCCGAATCCTACATGGACGGCGAACTCGACATTCTCGAAGGCGGCGTGCTTGGGCTGATGCGCATCGCCTTCCAGAACATGGGCAGTGGCGGCATCGACGCGACCTGGTCGAAAGCCATCGAAGGCTTGCGCCACGCCTTCCGCCGCCTGCAGCAGCTCAATACCACCTCGCGTTCGCGCCGTAACGTGCAGCGCCACTACGATCTGTCGGGCGATCTCTACCGGCTCTTCCTTGATGAGGACATGCAGTATTCCTGCGCCTATTTCGAACAGCCCGACATGACGCTGGAAGAGGCGCAGGCCGCCAAGAAGCGCCATATCGCCGCCAAGCTCAGGCTGAAGGCCGGCCAGACCGTGCTCGACATCGGCTCCGGTTGGGGCGGGCTCGGCCTCTATCTGGCCAAGGCGTTCGACGTCGACGTCCAGGGCGTGACGCTGTCGACCGAGCAGCATGGCGTGGCCACCGACCGGGCGCATGCGCAAGGCCTGGAAAACCACGTCCATTTCGAGCTGAAGGATTATCGCGAACTCAACGAACGCTTCGACCGCATCGTTTCGGTCGGCATGTTCGAACATGTCGGCGTCAACCACTTCCGCACCTTCTTCGACAAGGCGGCGACGCTGCTGAAGCCCGATGGCGTCATGCTGCTGCACACGATCGGCCGCTCCGGCGTGCCGTGGGCGACCAGCGCCTTCATCCGCAAGTATATTTTCCCGGGCGGCTACATACCGGCCATGTCGGAAGTGCTGCCGGCGATCGAGAAGTCCGGCCTCGTGGTTACCGACGTCGAGATTCTGCGGCTGCACTATGCCGACACGCTGAAGCACTGGAGCCAGCGCTTCGCCGCCAACCGCGACAAGGCCAAGGCCATCTACGACGAGCGATTCTGCCGCATGTGGGAATTCTATCTGGCCGCCTCGGAAGCCGCCTTCCGCTGGCAGGACCTGGTCATCTTCCAGTTCCAGATCGCCAAGAAGAACGACACGCTGCCGATGACCCGCGACTATATGGCCAAATGCGAAAAGGCCTTGGCGATGCGTGATTTGGGCCGCCGCGAGGCGGCTCCCGTCGAGAAGCCGGTCAAGCCCGCGCGCCGCCGCAAGGTGGCGGAGTAGACACGCCGTTCGCCATTGGCGCTTGCCATTCGCGGCCCCTGCCCTGAAAAAGGCTTCGTGATCGTCGCGAGGCCTTTTTCATGACTTACCTCCTCTATGCCGCAGCGGCGCTCGCCGAGATAGCCGGTTGCTTTTCGGTATGGGCCTGGTGGCGGCTGGAAAGATCGCCCTTATGGCTGGCGCCAGGCTTCGTCTCGCTGCTTGTTTTCGCTTGGCTTCTGGCGCTGGTCGACACCAATGCCGCGGGCCGCGCCTATGCAGCTTATGGCGGCATCTACATCGCTGCCTCGCTTGCCTGGCTGTGGCTGGTGGAAGGCGTGCGGCCCGACCGCTGGGATCTTGCTGGCGCCGCACTCTGCATAGCCGGCGCGTCGCTCATCTTGCTCGCACCGCGAGGAGCATAGCGTTGGAACTGCCGGTCCCTCTTCGACAAGCCGTCGATCGCATCCTGGAAAAAATCCCGCGGCCTGAGCTGAAGCAAGCAGCGAAAACCCTGTCGGACCGCTACCGTGCAGAACTGCGCGACGGGCGCCTGCACATGGCGCAGGACATGGCGGTCAAAGCCTATTTGGCGACGCGGCTGCCGGCGACCTATGCCGCGGTCCGCGCCAGTCTCGACGCACTGAAGGCGACCCGGCCGGACTTCGAGCCGAAAACCCTGCTCGATGTCGGCGCCGGTCCTGGTACGGTGCTTTGGGCCACCAACGATCTCTGGCCCGATCTCGAACAGGCTGTGCTATTGGAAGCGAGTGCGGCCGTGCGCAAGGTCGGCGAGACGCTTGCCGCCGATGCCATCACGACCCGAACCGTCTGGCGTGCCGGCGATGTCACGACAGACCTTGCCGATCTTCGACCGGCGGACCTCGTCACCTGTGCCTATGTTCTGGACGAGATCGCGCCGGCATCGTTGCCCAAAATGGTCGACCGGCTGTGGCAGTTGGCGACGGACACATTGCTGCTCGTCGAGCCGGGCACGCCGGCGGGCTGGCAGCGCATTCTGGCGGTGCGCGCGCAGTTGATCGCCGCCGGGGCGCACCTGCTGGCGCCTTGTGCACACGAGGCGCCCTGTCCGCTTACTCCACCCGACTGGTGCCACTTTTCCCGTCGCGTCGCCCGCTCGCGCCTGCACCGACTGGCCAAGGACGCTGATGTACCGTGGGAAGACGAGAAATTCATCTTTGTCGCCGCGTCGCGCCAGCCGGCCGCCTCGCACGCCGCGCGGGTCATCGCACCGCCGAAATCCGGTTCGGGCAAGGTTCTGCTCAAGCTTTGCCAGGAAGACGGCACGGCCACGGAGCAACTGTTCACCAAGCGTGATGGCGCCGACTTCAGGCTGGCCCGGCGGCTGGACTGGGGCGACAGGCTGGACCCAGCCAGCACGTGAACGACCGATTGTTCTTGCTTCGTTCCAGCGCTTCGCATAAGAATCGCCGCTTGCCGAGTCAACCGGAATCGGGTCACAGGAACACTGTCCTGTGGACGGTTTCTAGTTCCTGTGAACAACGGGCATCAAGGGTGTTTGGTCGAGCAGTGATGCAGAAAGGTCAGCACGGTTTCGTCTCGTTCTGATATCGAAAGGCCGGGTTTGAAATCGGGGATATCATGGCAGAGGCAGCGCGGAAATTTGGCGTGGCGGAGCAACCGCTCTATCGCGAGGCACCGAACAATATCGAGGCCGAGCAGGCGCTGCTCGGCGCGATCCTCGTCAACAACGATGCCTTCTACCGCGTCTCCGACTTCCTGAAGCCGGGCCATTTCTACGAACCCCTGCATCGCCGGATCTTCGAGATCGCGGCCGAGCTCATCCGCATGGGCAAGGTGGCGACGCCGATCACCTTGAAGACCTTTCTGCCGGCCGACGAGAAGGTCGGCGACATGACGGTGGCGCAATATATCGTGCGTCTGGCGGTCGAAGCCGTCACCGTGGTCAACGCCACCGACTATGGCCGCGCCATCTATGACCTTGCCACGCGCCGCGCGCTGATCACCGTCGGCGAGGACATGGTCAACATCGCCTACGATGCGCCGGTCGACATGTCGCCTTCCGAGCAGATCGAGGACGCCGAGCGCCGCCTGTTCGAACTGGCCGAAACCGGCCGCTACGATGGCGGTTTCGAGAGCTTCACCGATGCGGTCAAGACCGCCGTCGACATGGCCAATGCCGCCTATATGCGCGACGGCCATCTGTCGGGTCTTGCCACCGGCATGCGCGATCTCGACCGCCGCATGGGCGGCCTGCAATCGTCCGATTTGATCGTGCTTGCCGGGCGTCCGGGCATGGGCAAGACGTCGCTCGCCACCAACATCGCCTTCAACATCGCCGAGGCCTATGTGCCGGCGCAGCAGGCGGACGGATCGTTCAAGGCGGCCAATGGCGGTGTGGTCGGCTTCTTTTCGCTCGAAATGTCGTCCGAACAGCTGGCGACCCGTATCATTTCCGAGCAGACGGAAATCTCGTCCTCAAAAATCCGCCGCGGCGAAATCAGCGAAATGGATTTCGAAAAGCTGGTCGCCTGTTCGCAGACCATGCAGAAGATCCCGCTTTTCATCGACCAGACCGGTGGCATTTCCATTGCCCAGCTGTCTGCCCGCGCGCGTCGCCTGAAGCGCCAGCGCGGCCTCGACCTGATCGTCATCGACTATATCCAGCTGATGCAGGGTTCATCCGCCAGGGCCTCGCAGAACCGCGTGCAGGAAATCACCGAGATCACCACGGGCCTGAAGGCGCTGGCAAAGGAACTCGCCGTGCCGATCATCGCGCTGTCGCAGCTGTCGCGTCAGGTCGAAAGCCGCGAGGACAAACGCCCGCAGCTCTCCGACTTGCGTGAATCTGGCTCGATCGAGCAGGACGCGGACGTCGTGATGTTCGTCTACCGTGAGGAGTATTACCTCAAGAACCGCGAGCCGAAGCTTGGCACCGAGGAATACGTCAAGTGGGAAAACGAAATGAACGAGATGCGCGGCAAGGCCGAGGTCATCGTCGCCAAGCAGCGCCACGGCCCGACAGGCTCGGTAACGCTCGCCTTCCACGGCGAATTCACCCGCTTCTCCGATCTGGCGGAAGAGCATCATATTGCGGAGAGGTTTGAGTGACCTTTTGAGCCAGGCCTCGACCCTTCCAGCACCTTTGTGCGCGTATCCGACGGCAGGCCACGCCTGATGGCGAAATCGCGCGTCCAGTTCATCTGCCAGAATTGCGGATCGGTGCATCAGCGCTGGGCCGGCAAATGCGATGCCTGCGGCGAATGGAACACGCTGGTCGAGGAAGGGACCTCCGGCGGCATCGGCTCGGGACCTGCCAACACACGCAACGCCCGCAAGGGTCGCGCGGTGGTGCTGACCACCCTTTCCGGTGATATCGAGGACGCGCCGCGCATTATCTCGGGCATTGGCGAACTCGACCGCGCCACCGGCGGCGGCTTTGTACGCGGCTCGGCACTTCTGGTCGGCGGCGATCCCGGCATCGGCAAGTCGACGCTGCTCACCCAGGCCGCTGCCGCGCTGGCGTCGCGAGGCCACCGCATCGTCTATGTTTCGGGCGAAGAAGCCGTCGCGCAGATCAGGCTGAGGGCGCAGCGGCTCGGCGTCGCCGACACGCCGGTGGAACTGGCGGCCGAGACCAATGTCGAGGACATTCTTGCCACGATCGCCGACGGCAAGCGGCCGGACCTGGTCATTCTCGATTCGATCCAGACGCTGTGGACCGACCTTGCCGATTCGGCGCCGGGCACGGTTACCCAGGTGCGCGCCGCCGCCCAGGCGATGATCCGCTATGCGAAATCCACGGGTGCCGCGATCGTGCTGGTCGGCCATGTCACCAAGGAGGGCCAGATCGCCGGCCCGCGCGTGGTCGAGCACATGGTCGACGGCGTGCTCTATTTCGAGGGCGAAGGCGGCCACCATTACCGCATCTTGCGCACAGTGAAGAACCGCTTCGGGCCGACCGACGAGATCGGCGTCTTCGAAATGTCGGACAAGGGTTTGCGCGAAGTCTCCAACCCATCGGAGCTGTTCCTCGGCGAGCGGCATGCCAAATCGCCGGGCGCCGCGGTTTTCGCCGGCATGGAGGGCACAAGGCCGGTTCTGGTCGAGATCCAGGCGCTGGTGGCACAATCCTCGCTCGGCACGCCGCGTCGGGCAGTGGTCGGCTGGGACGGCGCCCGGCTGTCGATGGTGCTGGCGGTGCTGGAGGCGCATTGCGGCGTTCGTTTCGGCCAGCACGACGTCTATCTCAACGTCGCAGGCGGCTACCGCATCAGCGAGCCGGCGGCCGATCTCGCGGTCGCAGCCGCACTGGTTTCCTCGCTCACCGGCCTTGCCCTTCCCGCCGATTGCGTCTATTTCGGCGAAATCAGCCTGTCGGGTGCCGTGAGGCCGGTTGCGCATGCGCAACAACGCCTCAAGGAAGCCGAAAAGCTGGGTTTTGGTAGTGCGGTTCTGCCCTTGGGCAGCGAGGAACTTGCCGGAGGGATCGGGGCCGGTGCTTTCCAGCCCACAGAGCTTGCCGACCTCGTGGCGCGCATAGCCGGCTCACGTCGAAGCCGCGTGGACGACGAAGAATGACGCGGCTCGCCGAGCCGTGAAAAAGAATCGGAGTGGGGCGAAAGACATGCCGATTACGCTGCTTGACGGAATCCTGG
>NZ_PNOT02000166.1 GCF_002879535.1 Mesorhizobium intechi | reverse complement strand
GGCTGGAAGTGCCGCATCCGCGTATGCTGGAGCGCGCTTTCGTGCTTGCGCCGCTGGCCGAGATCGCGCCGGATCTTGCCGTCGGCGGGCGAAGCGTGTCGGAGCGCCTGAGCGCCGTCGACGCCGCCGGCATCGAGCGGTTGCCGGCTGGTCGCGACTGGTGGCTGACCTAACGATCAGCCGGAAAAGCCGCCTTCGTCGAGAAACGCCTGCTCCTGCGGTGTCGTCTCGCGGCCAAGCATCCTGTTGCGATGCGGAAAGCGGCCGAAACGCTGGATGATGTCGCGATGCTCCAGTGCGTATTTCAGGTTGAACTCGGCCTTGGCGGTATGAAGTTCGACCGAAATGTCCTGGTCGGCGAGATCTTCCGAATGCTCGAACGGCAGGTACAGAAACACCCGCACCTCCGGTTCCAGCGCCAGGTCATGCCCGGCAGCGACCGCGTTTTGAGCAAAATGCTTCGCCAGCGGGTCGGTGGCAAACATATGGCCGGTGCCGCGGAAGCAATTGCGCGGAAACTGGTCGAGCAGGATCATCAGCGCCAGCGAACCTTCGGCATGGCCCGACCAGGCGTCGCATTCGCGCCGCGCGGCGGCATAGTGCAGGTCGAGAAAGCGATCGCGGAAATCGGCATCGAAAGCGTTATTCTTCTCGAACCATGCATCCTCGCCGGCGTCGCGCCAGAATTTGGTGACCGACAGGGCTCTGCTGTCCAATTCCATGTAGGATTCCTTGGTTCAATCGGCTGTCTCGGATTTGTGCAGAACGCCGGCCGTCTCCTCGTTGAGGGCCTGACCGGGGCGGCGCGGCGTGGAGAGCGGTGTGGGAATCGGCGTGCCGATATTGCCCCGCAGGAAGCGCTGGCCGGCGCGAATGCCTTTGGCGAGCTGGGTTTCGAAACGGTCGGTGTCACGACGCCTGACGTCCTCGATCGTTTCGGCCACGTCTTCGGGATCAACGCCGAGCGATTCCAGGGCCGAGCCGCCGAAAACCAGTGCCGATTCGAAGGTCTCGCGCAGCTGATAGTCGACGCCGGCGCGAATGAGCTGCAGCGCCGTGCCACGGTCGAAAGCCCGGGCCAGCACGGTGAGCAGAGGAAATTCGGCCTTGATTAACTGGGCGATGCGAACGGCCGCATCGGCCTTGTCGACGCAGATCAGCACGGCGCGGGCCCGGCCGGCGCCGGCCGCGTGCAGGATATCCAGCCGGGTGCCGTCGCCATAATAGACCTTGAAGCCGAAGTCGGCGGCCGCCTGGATCATCTCGACGTCGTTGTCGATGATCGACACATCGATGCCACGCAGCAGCAGCGGCTGGCTGGCGATCTGGCCGAAGCGGCCGAAACCGATGATCAGCACGCTGCCCGTCAGTCCGTCGGCGACGTCGACTCCGTCCAGCGACTGCTTGTCGCGCGGGGTGACCCGGCGCAAGGCGATGATCGCCAGCGGCGTCAGCACCATGGAAATGATGACGATCGCCGTCAGCGTCGCGTTGGCCTGGTTGTCGATGATGCCGACGGCAGCGGCGGCGGAGTAGAGGACGAAGGCGAATTCGCCGCCCTGTGCCATGAAGACCGCGCGTTCCAAGGCTTCGCGATGGCCGGTCTTGAGGATGCGGGCGACGATGTAGATGCCAAGAGCCTTCATGACCATGTAGGCGACGACATAGACGGCGATCAGCTTCCAGTTCGCGGCGACCACATGCAGGTCGAGCGACATGCCGACCGCGAGGAAGAATAGACCGAGCAGGATGCCGCGGAACGGCTCGATGTCGGCTTCCAGTTGATGACGGAAGGTCGATTCCGACAGAAGAACGCCGGCCAGGAAGGCACCCATCGCCATCGACAGGCCGCTGAGCTGCATGGTGAGCGCCGATCCGAGCACCACCAGCAGTGCCGCTGCCGTCATCACCTCGCGGGCACGGGCATCCGCCAGGATGCGGAAGAACGGGTTGAGCAGATAGCGCCCCGCCAGCACCAGTCCGACGATCGCGGCAAGGCCGATGCCGACCTCCGTCAGCCTTTCCGACAGGCTGGTGTCGGCGCCACCCGGCGCCAGGAACGCGATCAGGGCCAGCAGCGGCACGATGGCCAGATCTTCCAGCAGCAGGATGGAGACGATGCGCTGGCCTTTCGGCGAGGCGATTTCGCCGCGCTCCTCGAGAAGCTGCATAACGATCGCCGTCGAGGTCAGCACGAAACCAGCGCCGGCGACGAAGGACTGCGAGACCGGAAAACCGCCGGCCATTCCCACACCGGTCAACAGGACCGCGCAGACCCCGACCTGCAGCGCACCGAGCCCGAAGATTTCGCGCCGCAGGCCCCAAAGCCGCGACGGCTGCATTTCCAGCCCGATGATGAACAGGAACATGACGACGCCGAGTTCGGCGACGTGGAGGATGGCTCCCGATTCGGAAAAGATGCGAAGAGCAAACGGGCCGATCACCACGCCAGCCGCCAGATAGCCCAGGATCGAGCCAAGCCCCATGCGTTTGAAGATGGGGACGGCGACGACCCCCGCGGCAAGCAGCGCCACCACCTGAATGAGATCGCTGCCTGATGTTTCCGCTGCCATGCCTCTTGTCCCTATGTCCGACAGCACTCCTTGCATGCAGTTGGAGCGGGAGGCAAGGGCGGGGCGCCTGCCAGGACGGGTAGGGTGCCGTCGAAGCGTTTCCCTTTCTGGAACAACGGTCGCCGCTTGCCTGCCGGACGATTGGTATATATATCGGCAAGATGACTGATCGTTCGTCCTGGCCGTCTCCTGCGCGCCCCATTCCGATGGATGCGCTCAGCGAAGTCCTACAAGACTTTCGCTTGAGTGGCGTCAACTATGGCCGCTGCGAGCTCCGACATCCCTGGAGCATGGAATTTCCGCAACAATCGCTGCTTCGGTTTCACTTTGTCGGGCAGGGTCCATGCTGGATCCACACCGAAGCGCAAGGCTGGCAGGAGTTGCGCGATGGCGATCTGGCGCTGCTGCCGCAGGGCATTGCCCATCGGCTGTCCAGCGCGCCGGACGTTGCAGGCGGCTCGCTCGATGATTGCCGGGTGACCAAGTTGGGGAGCAACGTCTGCGAAGTCGTACGGGAAGGCACGGGCGCGACAAGCACGCTTTTCTGCGGCTCAATGGCCTTGGGCGCCTGTGCGTTAAACCCATTGATCACGCTGATGCCGCCTATCATCAAGGGTTGCGACGTGGCCGGCAACGACCCGGTCGTTGGCCCCTTGCTGGCGGCCATGACGGCGGAGGCCGCGCAACCGCAGATGGGCAGCGCCACCATCTTGTCGCGTATGGCGGACTTGCTGACAGCCCGGCTCATTCGCTGCTGGGTCAATTGCACGGGAGCTTCGACCACCGGTTGGCTCGCCGCCATCCGCGACCCCAATATTGGCCGTGCCCTGGCAGCCATGCACAGAGACCCCGGCCATAACTGGACGCTCGAAAGCCTCGCCAGCCTGGCAGGCCAATCGCGCTCGATTTTCGCCGAGCGCTTCAGCGCTGTACTGGGAGAAGGGGCGGCACACTATCTGGCTCGTTTGCGCATGCAGCTTGCCCGCGAGCTGTTGGGGCAAAACGGTTTGTCGGTGGCCGAGGTTGCTACCCGCCTGGGCTATGATTCCGAGGCCTCCTTCGCTCGCGCCTTCAAGCGCATCACCAATGTCTCCCCTGGCGTTGTGCGTCGCACAATTCCCGGACGAATAGACATGAATTTCGGATTTTGAGATACATTTCATCCGAACGGACTCGGCTATGAAGATCTCCAAACCTTGGAGATACATCCGTGACAGACACAACATTACAGCTCGAAGACGCGGCGATAGACGTTGATGCGGCCGCGCCGGCCACGTGGGGCGCAAGCACCTGGTTCGCGGTCATTTCATTGGCCGCCACCAGCTTTGCCCTGGTGTCGGCCGAATTCCTGCCGGCAGGTCTGCTGACACCACTGGCGCGCGATCTCGGTATCAGTGAAGGAACGGCTGGACAGGTCGTCACCGCCACCGCTTCCGTCGGCGCCGTGACGGCCATGTTGAGCAATGTTCTCATCGGCCGACTGAACCGCAAGGCAGTGCTGGTTGGTCTCAGCGCCCTGGCGGTCGGTTCCAATGTTCTTGCGGCGCTGGCGACCGATTTCTGGCTATTGTTGCTGGGTCGGGCCGGACTGGGGATCGCACTCAGCGCTTTCTGGGCACTTTCGGTCGCCGTGGTGGCGAGGCTGGTTGGCGCCAATGCGACTGGACGGGGCATGGCTATCGTCACCCTCGGCGTCTCGCTCGCAACCATTGCCGCACCGTCGATGGGCGCGTTGATCAGCGACTGGCTGGGTTGGCGCAGCGCCATGGCCATGACAGCAGGGTTGGCCTTGCTTGCCATGCTACTGCAGTTGCTTAGCCTGCCTTCTTTGCCTGCAACGGCAAGCAATAGTTTTGCAGACGTCCTTCGGCTGACACGGCGGCGTGGCATTCAACTTGGTATGCTTGCCATCCTTTTGCTGATGACGGGGCATTTTGCCGGCTCGGTCTATGTGCGTCCCTTCCTCGAACATGTGACGCTCCTGGCAACCGGGCCTATTGCCCTGGCGTTGCTCGGATTTGGGGTCGCCGCAGTGATCGGCAATATTGCCGGTGGCCGCCTGGCCGACGCCAATATCCACGTCGCTCTCGTGGTTACCGCCGCGTTGATGGCGGTTGCGTCGCTGTCATTGGTGCTTTGGGGCGCGCACATTGGCGTTGCCTTTGGCTTCGCGACGCTGTGGGGGTTCGCCTTCGGCATGGCGCCGGTGGTGTTGCCGACAAATCTCTCTCGCGCGGCGCCGGACAGGCTGGAAGCGGCGGGCAGCCTGATGGTCGCCTCTTTTCAGGTCGCCATCACCATCGGCGCGGTTGTCGGCGGCTATGTCGTGGACACCTATGGCCCTACAGCGCCTTTGACCGTGACTGCTATCCTTGCAGCATCGACAGGCGTTTTGGCGCTGCTACAGCCGCGCAGCTGAACTTTGCCGCCGCTGACACGGGCAGTCCATCTCCGGCCCCGACAATATTGCAGTCGCGTCACACAAGTTTACGCAATGCGCGCGTTGCTTGTTGCCACAATCGGAGGCTAAGGACGCTCGGCTTCGGCCATTGGAGGGTGTGAGCGACGATCAAGTCGCGCCCTTTTGAGGAGATGACTGACATGAAGAAGTTTTTGCTTGTTGCCGTCGGCCTGGCGGTGCTTGCCGGTTCGGCTTGCTCGAAGGCGCCGGAATGCACGGCCGAGATCGCGACCAAGAAGGCACAGGATATGGCCGCCGCACTGCAGGAAGCGATCACCAAGGATCCGTCCAAGGCAGCTGACTTGACCGCCAAGGTCCAGGCAGTGACAACCAAGTACCAGGGCACCACGACACTTGCCGACGCCTGCAAGGCGTATGACGAAGTGACGGCCGCCATCAAGGGCTAAGCGCCTTTCGATCGGTTCAAGGGGGCGGTGGCGATGGGCTGCCGCCTCTTTGCTTTTGAGGATGTGTTTGGGGGTAGGGCGCGAAAAGCGCTCAGTTCGGCGTGATGGAGCCGACTTCCACGGCATCGACGCGCTTCAGGCTCATTCCGATGACCGGCACGAGCTGATCCTGCACACGCACGGCAACCGTCACGGTCATCGAATTGTCGTCGGGAATGCGGGCTTGCATTACGCCGCGCAGTTGGTTGCGGTTGATGGTGAAGACCACCTTGCGGGCATCGACGACGTTGCCGCCGATGATGTCCAGGCCCGCACCGTCAGCGCCTCCCATGAAGGAACCCTTGTAATCGCGGCCCTTGCGCTCGATCTTGGCCGACATCGGCTGGGTGAACATACCGACCCGGCAGCCGCCATCGAGAGTCATGCCCATCTTGCCGTCCGGCGTGGAGCCGGTGAAGCTGCAGTTGAATTTCGTGCCCTTGTACTTGCCGGCCACGATTTCGCCCGGGCCGACCCATTTGCCTTCGGCCGACTGGAAGAACTGCTTGTCCGGCTCTGCGGCGGAAGCCCCCGAGGCGAGACCAACGACTGCTGTGATCGCAACGGCCAGGGGCAGGACGCTGGACAGAATTACGCTTTTCATCGACGACACCCGGCAACAAAGAGGCTGTTTGGAACCGGTTCGACCATGAAGAAGATTGGTTAATGCTTCGTCACTGCCAGGCCTTGAAACGGCAATCCGCTCATCGTCGGGAAGTGCCGGACGCTATTCGCCTGAATCCGGGGTTTCGGGGTCCTTCTTCGCGGCAAACGATGTCAATGCCGAGAGGAAATCGCCCAGTCCCGGGCGCTTCGCGGCGCTGAAAGGCAGGGGACGCGCGGTTTCCATCGCCGCGATGCCGATGCGCGCCGTCATCATGCCGTTGACGACGCCCTCGCCAAGCTTGGCCGAAAGCCGCGCCGCCAGGCCGTGGCCCACGATCTGCTGGACGAAACTGTCGCCGACGGCGATCGAGCCGGTGACCGCCAGATGCGCCAGCACGCTGCGCGCCAGGCGGAAGAACCCCAGCGTTCCCGGGCGTCCGCCATAGAGTTCCGAGAGACGGCGAATGAGGCGTCCGGCCTCGAACACGACATATGCGACATCGACGAGCGCGCGCGGGCTGACCGCCGTCACCAGCGAGACGCGTTTGGCGGCTTCGAGAATCATCACCTTGGCCTTGGCGTCGAGGGGGCCGAGGATTTCCGCTTCAGCCAGGCGCACCAGATTGCCGCCGTCGATGATTTCGCCGCGGAGCTCTGCCAGAGCGCGCCGGCCGGCCGCGGTCTCGGGCTTGGCCGCGACGAAAGCCGAAAGCTCGTCGACCACCGATCGTGCCGCCTTGGGGTCGTCGCGCGCGATGGCGTCGAGCGCCCGTTTTTGCAGTTTTTCGACTTCGGCAAGGCGGGCGATCGCAAGGAATTCGCGAATCAGGATCACCACGAGCGCCAATATCGCGAGCGCCGCCGTGCCAGCGGCCAGCCAGCCCAGCCATTCGGCGCGGGCGAAGAGATCGCGGATCAGCTTGTCGGTCCACAGGCCGACAGCCAGCGAAACCAGCACGCCGATGGCGCCGAAGAAGATGCTGCCGAACAACGAGCGTTTCCTGGGAGCGACGGCCGGTGGCGGTTCGGCGGCTACGATGTCGGGCACGTCGAAGACGTCGACTTCCGCCGGTATGACCAGCGCGACATCGGTCTTCAGCCCGCGGGTTTTGCGCGGGGGCTCGGCCTGCCGCGTCTTCGACGCTTCTTGTACTGGCGCGGCTTCCGGCTCGATGCGGAAGGCCGCCGGCTTGCGGGGCGCGGTCATGCCAGATGGTCTCCGATCAGGAACTGCAAGGCACGGTCGAGCCTGATATGCGGCAGAGACAGCGTGACGCCTTCGGCTGTGCGTTCCAGTTTTGGCGGGCGGAATCGAACAAAGCGGATTGCCGGCTCCGTGGAATCCTGGGCGTGGTCGGATCCGGAGACGTCGAACACCACATCAATCTTCTCCGGTAAATCACCGGGAAATATGGCAGTTTCTGTTTTTCCGTCGAACGTTTCGCCGTTGATCTTCTCGTCGGCGATCGGCGTGCCGATGATGACAGGCAACGTCTCGCGGCCTTGTTTGACCGT
>NZ_PNOT02000251.1 GCF_002879535.1 Mesorhizobium intechi | reverse complement strand
CTCCAGCGCCATTTCCGACGATTTGCGGGTGGCGACCTTCGGCTTGTCGACCGAGAGCTTCTTCTTGTAGTCGGCGATGACGGCGTCGAAATTGGACGGCAGCTTGCCGGCGAGGCGGCGCTCGAACTCGGCCTTCAGCTTCGGCTCCGCCTTGGCGAGACGACCTTCCCAGTCGGCGCGCGGCTTGGCGCCGGCCTTGCCGGCCGCGCGCCAGGCATCGAGGATGTCGGCCGGAATCTCGAAGGGCGGCGACTCCCAGTTGAAGAACTTGCGCGCACCGGCGATCTCGTCGGCGCCGAGCGGCGAACCGTGCGCCTTGTTGGTACCGGCCTTGGTCGGGGCGCCGAAGCCGATGGTCGTCTTGCAGGCGATCATCGTCGGCTTGTCGGAATGGCGCGCGGCCTCGATGGCATAGGCGATGGCTTCAGGATCGGTGCCGTCGATATGGCTGGCGTTCCAGCCGGAGGCCTGGAAGCGCGCGACCTGGTCGGTGTTGTCGGCAAGCGAGACCGGGCCGTCGATCGAGATGTTGTTGTTGTCCCAGAAGACGATCAGCTTGTTGAGCTTGAGATGCCCGGCAAGCGCGATGGCTTCCTGGGAAACGCCTTCCATGAGGCAGCCGTCGCCGGCCAGCACATAGGTGTAGTGGCTGACGAGGTCGTTGCCGAAAGCGGCGTTCATGATGCGCTCGCCGAGCGCGAAGCCGACCGAATTGGCAAGGCCCTGGCCGAGCGGGCCGGTCGTCGTTTCGATGCCGGCAGCGTGGCCGTATTCGGGATGGCCGGCGGTCTTGGAGCCGAGCTGGCGGAAATTCTTGATCTGGTCGAGGGTCATGTCCTCGTAGCCGGTCAGATAGAGCAGCGAGTAGAGCAGCATCGAACCATGGCCGGCCGACAGGATGAAGCGGTCGCGGTCGGCCCAGTGCGGGGCCTTGGCGTCAAATTTCAGGAAGCGGGTGAACAGCACCGTGGCAATGTCGGCGCAGCCCATGGGCAGGCCGGGATGGCCGGAATTGGCCTTCTCGACGGCATCCATGGAGAGAAAGCGGATCGCATTGGCCATCCGGTCATGTTGTTCACGCGACGTCATGGTTCCTCCAAAGGTGGGGGTTTGGCGGCTTGGGAGCGCCCTTGAAAAGGTGCGCGACACATAGCAGGCGCGGGCTTTTAGTCAACAAATCGGGCGCAGATTTGCCGGTCTTGTGATGCTGGCGGCGGCCCTACATTAGCGTTAGCGGGGGACAGTCGCGAGAGCTTTGTTGACGTCGCCTTCACCCGGTGCCTAATGTTTCACGGATAACGCGTTCTGAACGCGAACGATTCGGTGATGGGCAGGGCACAGGACGAAGGCCATGACCGGGGAAGCCACACTCAAGGAAGTCATCGCCAGGCTGGGCAAGGCCATCGAGGGGCTGGAAAACGCCGTCGCGGCCAAGCTGGAGCATGAACGCGATTACTCGGAAGCCGAGGCCGAGGTGCAGCGGATGAATGCCGACCGCTCCCGGCTGGCGCAGGAACTCGACAATTCCGAAGCGCGCGCCGAACGGCTGGAGGACGCCAACAAGGAAGTATCGCGACGGCTGGTGACCGCCATGGAAACCATCCGCGCCGTGTTGGACAGATAGGAGCTGGCCCATGGCACAGGTCACGGTTTCAATCGACGGCAAACAGTATCGGATGGCCTGCGACGAAGGCCAGGAAGATCATCTGATCGACCTCGCCGAACGCTTCGACCGTTATGTCTCGCACCTGAAGGATTCTTTCGGCGAGATCGGCGACCAGCGGCTGACCGTCATGGCCGGGATCATGGTGATGGACGAACTCTCGGAATTGCAGAAGCGCGTCAA
The DNA here is from genome assembly GCF_002879535.1 of Mesorhizobium intechi. Taxonomy (GTDB): domain Bacteria; phylum Pseudomonadota; class Alphaproteobacteria; order Rhizobiales; family Rhizobiaceae; genus Mesorhizobium; species Mesorhizobium intechi. The sequence goes on along the minus strand of NZ_PNOT02000251.1, from coordinate 1,967 downwards.
GGGCATGGAAAGCGAGGTGCTGACCTTGCGCAAGACGCGCGACGAGGCGCTGACCAAGGCCGACAAGAGCGACAGCGTGTTGACCAACGCGCTTGGCGCGCTGGCGCAGCGGATGGAAGATCTCGCCACGTCACTGGCCGTGAAATCCTAGCTTTTCGCGACGCCGAGAGCGAAATTCCCACATTCCCCGGGAACAAGCGAAAATTTTTCGCGGCCTGCATCACTGCCGGCGACCACACCGTTTTGAACGTCGCCGATGGAGTGGTAAAAGGGTGGCAGCCCGCCAACGAGCGGCATTCACAGGGGTAGGAACCATGAGCCTTCGTATCAACGACATCGCGCCGGATTTCACGGCCGAGACCACGCAGGGGACGATCAGCTTTCACGACTGGATCGGGGACGGCTGGGCGATCCTCTTCAGCCACCCGAAGAATTTCACACCGGTCTGCACCACCGAGCTCGGCACGATGGCCGGGCTGGAAGGCGAGTTCAAGAAACGCAACGTCAAGATCATCGGCATCTCCGTCGATCCGGTTGCGAGCCACGACAAATGGCAGGCCGACATCAAGACGGCGACGGGCCAAACGGTGCATTATCCGCTGATCGGCGACAAGGATCTCAAGGTCGCCAAGCTCTACGACATGCTGCCCGCCGGCGCCGGCGAGACCTCGGAAGGCCGCACGCCCGCCGACAACGCCACCGTGCGCTCGGTCTATGTCATCGGGCCCGACAAGAAGATCAAGCTGGTGCTGACCTATCCGATGACCACGGGCCGCAACTTCGACGAGATCCTGCGCGCGGTCGATTCCATCCAGCTCACCGCCAAGCATCAGGTTGCGACGCCGGCAAACTGGAAGCAGGGCGAGGATGTTATCATCACCGCCGCCGTTTCCAACGAGGATGCGATCAAGCGCTTTGGCGCATTTGAGACCATCCTGCCTTATCTCAGGAAGACCAAACAGCCGTCGGCCTGAAACGGGCGCCGGAACGGGTTTTGCCTTTTCCGCCCTCGCGGGCCAAGTCATGCTTGACTGGTCGGCTTGGGTGGACAACCATGCTCCTGTTGGGGCCTGGCGGAGAAAACCGTTCCTGCTGGCGGGTTGGGGGAGTTCAGGTTGGACTTGGCTTTGGCAAAACCTGAGGTCAGGGGCTTTTACGACAAGCCGACCGGAGCCATTCAGTATGTCGTCACCGATCCGGCGACAAGGCGATGCGCCATCATCGATCCGATCCTCGACTTCGATGAGAAATCCGGCGCGACGGCAACCAGGAGCGCGGATGCCCTGCTGGATTTCATCGGGGAGAGCGGGCTGGTGATCGAGTGGATCCTCGATACCCACCCGCATGCCGATCATTTCTCTGCAGCGCACTACCTTAAACGGAAGACCGGCGCGCCGACGGCGATCGGTAACAGGATCGTCGACGTCCAGAACCTGTGGAAGGCGATCTACAACTGGCCGGATTTTCCCGCCGACGGTTCGCAGTGGGATAGGTTGTTCAGGGAAGGCGAGACCTTCCTGGTTGGGACGGTCCCGGTGAAGGTGCTGTTCTCACCTGGCCATACGCTGGCCTCGATCACCTATGTGATCGGCGACGCCGCCTTCGTCCACGACACGCTGTTCATGCCCGACAGCGGCACCGCGCGAGCGGATTTCCCCGGCGGCAGTGCCGCGCGGCTGTGGCGCTCGATCCAGGACATACTGGCGCTGCCCGATGAGACGCGGGTCTTCGTCGGCCATGACTATCAGGCCGGTGGCCGCGAGCCCTTGTGGGAAAGCACGGTTGGCCAGCAGAAGGCCAGCAATATCCATCTCGTTGCCGCGCACGGCGAAGCCGAATTCGTGGCGCTGCGCGAGGCTCGCGACAAGACATTGCCGATGCCACGGCTGATCCTGCACGCGCTGCAGGTCAACATGAATGGCGGCCGGCTGCCGGAACCGGAAGCCAACGGCCGGCGGTATCTGAAA
>NZ_PNOT02000287.1 GCF_002879535.1 Mesorhizobium intechi | reverse complement strand
GCCTTGGCAAGCTGCGAAGGCTCGACAATCCTGGGACTAACAGCCATTAACCAAATGGACGCATCCAGCACGTTACGTTAGCTTCGCCTCATCTCAGCAACAGCATCGCCAGAACAGTCCCGCCCTTGTCCAAATTGCGTCCCTTCCCCCTCCTCCAGAGAGTTTTCGCCGCCCTTGGCCTGTTGCTGATGGTGGTCGGCTGCTCGACCACGACCCCGCCGGACCAGGTGCTGGCTGTCCCGGCGCCGCCGCAGAAATATGCGGCGATCGTCGTCGACGTCAGGACCGGCAAGCAGATGTTCGAGGTCAACTCGACGGCGCAGCGCTATCCGGCCTCGCTGACCAAGATGATGACGCTCTACCTCCTGTTCGAGGCGATGGAGTCCGGCCGCGTCACCAAGGAAACGCAGATCCCCGTCTCCGACCACGCCGCCTCGCAGCCGCCGACCAAGATGCGCTTCCGGCGCGGCGAAACGATCGACGTCGATTCCGCCATCCGCGCCATCGTCGTCAAATCCGCCAATGACGTGGCGGTGGCGGTCGGCGAATATCTCGGCGGCTCGGAAGACCAGTTCGCCGCCATGATGACATCCAAGGCGCGCGCGCTCGGCATGACCAGCACCACTTTCCGCAACGCGTCCGGCCTGCCCGACGACGGCCAGATGACCACGGCGCGGGACATGGCGGTGCTGGGCATGGCGCTGCGCCAGCGCTTCCCCCAGCATTTCCACTATTTCTCCGAAAGCGATTTCATGTTCCGCGGCAGGCTGGTGCGCGGCCACAACGACATGCTCGGCCGCGTGCGCGGCGTCGACGGCATCAAGACCGGCTACATCAGGGCGTCGGGCTTCAACATCGTCACCTCCTACAATGCCGACGGCCGCCAGCTGATCGTGGTGGTGATGGGCGCAGACTCGGCCCGCCAGCGCAACGACCATGTCGAGGCGCTGATCCAGCGCAGCCTGTCGCCGACGACGGCCGACGGCAAGACCAGGCTGATGTTCGCCGAACAGCAGTGAGGGGCGGACAAAGAGCCAATTGCTTGGCTTTTTGTGTGGCGAACGCCCCGAACCCGCGAGGGGCGGGCGGCAGCCGGCTATTGTTATCCGACTGTCATGCAATCGTCCGGAAGCCATGGCATAGGCAGCGCGATCCGACAGTGGATATGCCTGGCCGCCTTGGCGTATCCTGAAGCAGCAGCGCCATAGCAGGGAGCCCGCACATGAGCACCGTCCCCAAGGCATCCGAGCAGCAGGCGGCGGACACCGAGAACGACAGCGGCGGCGAGTATTTCGAGGCGCCGATCACGCCGGAAGACCTGCACGAGGGCTCGGACGAGCATTTCGATATGCCCGAAGTGCCGGATTCCGAGCCGACCGGCCCCGGTGCGTCGCGCATAAAGCCGAAGAAGAAGCCGTCGGCGATCTCCGGCCGCAAATTCCACAAGCGTGACCTGGTGCGAATCGACACGCTGCGCCCGAGCCTGGCCGACCGCATCCGTTCCGACCATCCGGACCTCCCCAGGGGCGCCCGCATAAGCCGCGAGGAGCTCGGCCGCTACCGCATGCGCTACATGGAGGAGTTGCTGCAGCAGGAGCACGGCGAATTCTCCGAGCTCGACCGCCAGGTGGTGGAATCGATCGCGAGACAAGACACGATCTCCGAAAACTCGGAAGAAGAGTTCGAGGAGCACCGCACCTTCCCCGACCGCGTCTCCGACAACATGGCAGCCTTCGGGGGGAGCTGGTGGTTCCTGATCTCGTTCGCCACCGTGCTCTTGGTCTGGATCGGCATCAATTTGTTCGAGGGCATCGGCGGCGCCTTCGATCCCTATCCCTTCATCCTGCTCAACCTGCTGCTCTCCTGCATCGCCGCCATCCAGGCGCCGGTGATCATGATGAGCCAGAAGCGCCAGGAGGTGAAAGACCGCCTGCGCTCCTTCAACGAATACCGCGTCAACCTCAAGGCCGAGCTCGAAGTGCGCCACCTGCACGAAAAACTCGACTACCTCATATCCCGCCAATGGACGCGCCTGGCCGAGATGCAGCAGATGCAGCTCGATGCCATGAACGAGCTTGCGGGCACCAAGAAGGTGAAGCGCGCCGTGCGCAGGAGGCGGGTGGTGAAAAGCGGGGCCGGGGAGTGAGGCCCGCCGAGCTCGGGTTCCTTTTCCCCACGACGTGGGGAAAGGTGGCTCGGCGAAGCCGGGACGGAGAGGGAGCGCCCTGTCCGACAAGCCCGCACCCGTGAGGGGACACCCGCGCCACGCGCAGCCAATCGCCAATTGCCCGTTGAAGCCCGCGCCGGCTTCCGCTAAGAAGCCGTGACTTGCCGGTTCACCGGCTTGTTCGTTTTCCGGCTTCCCCGGGAAGCACCCGTAGCTCAGCTGGATAGAGCGCTGCCCTCCGAAGGCAGAGGTCACAGGTTCGAATCCTGTCGGGTGCGCCAGTAAACCATTGTAGTGCTGAGACTTTTCTCTATCGGACATTCTGGAGTCTCCAGCGCGCAAGTGCTCGGGTAACACCGGGGTAACACCGAACTTGACTTTGACTGTCCTGCTTTGGGCTGCGAGACGACAATGTCAGAAATGTTGAGCCAAGCAACGCCAACGCACGGTTTCCTCAGAACGTCCGATCAGGATCCAGCTAGCCCGGAACAGTGCCACCCTTAAGATAGGACGGTGCTTTGAGGTCAACGGTTGCCTTAGCTCGGGGCACCGACAGCTACGGCGCCCTGGACGAAGTTGAATATGGGACGGAAGCCCTCGAAATATTCTGCGTCGAGCGTTGGAACTACCTGCGAAGCAAATCGCGTTTTCTTCCCTTTAAACCGAATGCAGCCACCTGGGCGCGTAGGATCCACTTCAAAGTTGGCATCCAGTCCCGGAACATCTCTGAATAGCAGCTCAATGCTAAGCCGCGCTTCCGATTTGTAATGCTGCCCTGTCGTCGGGTTTATCACTTGATCGCGAATGGACAGTCCGGCCGGCACTGGCAAGAGCATCGAATATCCCTCGCAATTATTTCGTTTCCGCGTCAGACATCTTTCTGGATCAAGCTCTATATCCACCCCTTGGATATTCCAGGAATTGTAAGCGTCGTCGAAATCGAAGAGACCAAAGAACGACCTATCGGGGTGTTCGTCATAAAGCGTCTGATCGGACAACAGCACACGGAGGAAACTGGCGCTGAAGGCGCTCTGTATTGCGAAGGGGGCGGTTAAACCTGGGTTTAGCTTTTCCCAAGCGGTTTCCAAAATTATCTCGTCTGACACACCCTCCGTAAAGAGCACAGGGCCGGTTACATTTTTGAGATTGTGCTTTATGTTTAAGCGAGCTTCGCTCGCCGAGAACGTAATCAAGCCAGCGGAAAGGGACTTGATAATCTCTGCCTTGCTTCGCTGGACCACCTCGGTTTTCTCGCCGCTGAACTCAAATTTGCGGATGTTGCTTTCAACCTTCGCCGCGACTGTTGAGGCGCTATGGGTTGTCATTAGTATGTGGTTTGTGCGGGTGCCTTCTTGAGAAATGGCGTGTGTCTGGCCCAGAAAATCCGACTGCCATTCGGGGTGAAGAAAGGCATCGGGTTCATCTAGGAGTGTAATGCAGTTGCGGCTCTTAAAGAGTTCGGAGATTGCAAACAGGTAGACCGATTGAAATTGGCCATCGCTGAACGCCCGAGAGGAAACTTCGGCATTCGCCGCCAGCCGTAGTGGGATCGAGATATCTTCGATCATTCCCAAGGCACGCAGAGCATTGAAAAGGCAGAAAACTTCATCTGCAGTTACCGTTGAGAAGGTCTCTCGAAATTTCGAAATATCGATCTCGATACGGTAGGTATCGCTCTCCCGGCTATAAAGCGAGCCGGGTGTAAAATCTCCGATGATGCAGTCCATCAACTGGTCAAGAAATTGACGCGCGATGCCCTTGATCCCCCAGAAGATTTCCACGTCGTTGAATGGGTCATAGGATCTGGTCTTAGAGGCGGTGCTGGGGCGACGAAGTTTCAGCCATGTTGTTCCACCGGCCACTTCTATCCCAAGTTTCTCGCAGAGAAATCTACGCGCCTTTGAAGCTGTTGGAAGCATGAGCATTAAAGCGACGAGTAGCGTTTTGTAGTCTGGACCGATCCCAATAAATCGCGGACTTTCCGCCACAATCGCCTTTTTTACATTGCGTCGGTAGCTTTCGCGATAGCGGCGGATCAGGCTCGCCACCGTGTCGTTCTGACCCGAGTAATAGACAATTATGTTGGAAGGAAGCGCCGCCTTTCCGATCTGCTTGCGTCGAGTGCCATTGATCGAAAGTTGGCCGTTACGCCAAGAGATAGTGGTTTCGTTTCCGGCAATATCCCAAGCGATCGCGTAGTCAAAACCCGGACCAGGGTTGCCGGTCTTGAAGCCATAGATATGGTCAAAAATCTCAATGAGCGCTTCGAGGAGGTTCGACTTTCCCGAACCGTTGCTGCCGACGAAAATATCGATGAAGCCGTTGCCCTCAAATCTGAGTTCAAAGTCCTTAAGAGTTTTATAATTGCTTATGAAGACTGATCTTAATCGCATGGCACGTCAGGCTAGCGCTTTGGCTACGACAGCGTCGGCGAACTGGACCGTATTTTCGTCCATCTGGCCC
>NZ_PNOT02000377.1 GCF_002879535.1 Mesorhizobium intechi | reverse complement strand
ATTCCGACCCGCAGCGCAGATGGCTTGCTGTGTGTTTCGGCATGGGGTTTCAGGAACTTCGCCCGGAAGCGCTGGAGAGCCAGTTCGGATTGAAGGTGGCGCTGAACCGGCTGGGCCGCGAGCGGATCAAGAGTATCGACACGCGTAGGCCCGAAGACTCGACCATCCAGACCCGCTCGCAAAACAGCCGCATTGGTCAAATCTTCGATTTCGGCGTCGACACATCGAGTATCATCCTTCAGGCAATTACCGGCAAATCAGGGGATGAAGCGTTCGGTGGTACGCTGACGGGTAGCGACGGGCTCAAGCTGAGCTGTGAAGTCGATTATGACGGAATCGATGACAAGGGTCTCACGATCATCAACTCATTCAACGATTCAGCATACCAGGAATTGTTTCCTTGGTACGGCAAGATCACGCCCATCCGGGATCGTTCGCGCGTGGACGAACTCAATCAGAACCTTGTCGCCCGGCTGCAGAATGGGCAGCTCGACGGCATCCATCTCGCACCGCCGGAAATCATCGATTATCACAACGTCGATCGGTTCAAATTCTCCGGCAGCTCACGGGCGGATGCGTTCGACGACCTTCGTCTCTCCGATTATCTGGCTCTCTTCGATGGCGAACATGTGATTACGCTTGCGGATATGAAATCGGATAAGGTGCGTGTCGCAGGCGACGACGGGCCCTTCCATGACCGTTGGTCCGTGTTCAAATGTCTATGCGCCGAGGTCCAGTTCGACGACCAATTCCACATCCTTGCATCGGACGAATGGTATGTGCTCAAGGACGATTTTGTCGCCACCGTCAACGCAGCTATGGCGGAAATTCCGCTGGCAGCCCTCCAACTCCCTTTCTACACGGCCGGCGAGAAGGAGGGCGATTACAATGCCCGCGCGGTCAATGCCCAGGCCGGCATGTACCTCTACGACAAGAACCTTGTGAATTTCGAAGGAGAGCGTGGTCGGGTCGAATTTTGTGACATTCTGACCGGTGGCCGGCAGCTCGTGCATGTGAAGCGCCGTAGCAAGTCACAAACGCTGAGTCATTTGTTCCTGCAAGGACAGGTATCCGCCGAAGCATTCCTCGACCATCCACCGCTTAGGGCACAAATTCGGGAAGCAATGCCAGCGATCGTCGGCATAATTCCCGCGGAGAGGCCCAATCCGGCCGACTATGAAATCGTCTACGCGCTTTTGCATGAGGGAAATCCGACGCTCCCCTTCTTCAGCAAGGTGGCTCTGATGAGCATCTCGAAACAGCTTCGGCGAATAAGCTACGGCGTAAGCCTGCTGTGGGTTGGCCTCGCTCAGGCCAATCCGGTTTGAACCTGCAGTGAACCGCCTGAGGCTCTTCGGGACCAAAACAAGTCATCGCGTTGTTCTAGGCTGTAATGCACCGGCTTACGCCGGCCGGTGGCTCGCTACCGAGGTCGATATGGGAATGGCAGCTTCTTGGCCCTATCAATAGCGGATAGCCAGCTTCCGGCTCTAAGGGCGCCGAGCGTGACGTTCATCGTGTAGCCCAGGTCCGAAATTCTTGGATCATTTGCGCCAAAGGCAAAGCACCTCCATGCGACAAAGCGGAATTCGAAGAGGCGAAGCGCCGCGCGGGCGATTTCGAGCATTGGATCGAAGACAGATGAAGGGTACGTCCGTCACGGTCGTACTGTTCGGCGCCGAGACTATAATCGTGAATTGGTGAGGCACGAGATCAGGCGCAGTTACCAGCTGGACAAAGGAATGCGCGCTATCGACGTCCACAATCGTCAGGCATCCCTCGAAGTGCTGAATAAGGGCGATTGCGGCGCGTTCGCGATCGAAGGTTTGAGAAAGAGATGATCTGCATATCCGGATGGCGCGTCCGCGCAATCCTTAGTGGCCAAGTATGAGGGTGAAGAGCGGCGTCTCGATATCATTGAATTTCTCGACGTATGGCGTCAGCGCGCCTCGCGGCGCGATCAACCCGTTTTCTTCGGCAAGCTCAGGCGTCTCAGCCATTCGGCTCCCGCCTTGGCGCGGGTCGTCAGACCCGCGCAGCTCTTCTATGGTGTGTCTTTCCCGGCGGCGCAGGGTTAGGCGGCACTCCCATTTAGGCCCGCCGCGACGTCCCGCAACCCTCTGCTCTCGCTTCGGGTCCTTCTCTTCGTTCCGGTCCTTCGGATGCGGTCCGCCTGAGCGGCGGCTTCCGGACGCAACTCGCCGCCTGCCCCCGTGCTAAGTGCACCATGTAGGTTAGCACTGTCGCCTGCGGAAAGGTGGCGCCGATTGCCTCCCTCTTGGCCAAGCAGTTTGCCAGCTTGCCGTCTTACCAGCACCTCGCCAGTCTCGTTGCGTTCTTGTTTAGGCCTTGCAACAGATCCTTCAAGGAAATTTACGCAAACTTTGCGAACACAACTCGCTGTCAGTGGTACGATCACACCACAGTTTCAAGTTCAGTGGCGGCATAAATCTGGTGCGTTCGTGTTCCTCCGCCGAACAGAATTTTCGAAGAGCGCGAGATGACAAAAGCCAAGCGGACGAGGTTCGGTTCTTCTATTTGGTGTCGTTCTGACCAATGATGATACTTGTCGATCGCCTAATGACAGCAGCACATCTTGATCGCCTACGGATCCTGGGCCTTTGCGCGCATGCCGACCTGACTGTCCGCGAACTAGCTACGATTCTCGATCTTCGTCGGGAGCGCGTTGCGCGACACGTCCGGATGCTCGCCAAAGCCAACTTTCTTTGCGGCAACGGACAACGTCCTTGGTCCTCATATCATCTCAATGCTGGGGGCCGGGACGGAGGGTTGATTCAATTCTTGGTCGATCTCCTACCCCACGACGATGAGTATCATGAGCGGGACCTGGAGCGGCTCGAGGCGGTACAAGACGCGTGGTCGAAGGGGACTGCTGCTTGTCGTGAAAAGATCTGCCTAGGTGGGAGTGCGAAACTACCATGAATAACTCCGCTGACGTAGCCATCGCAGAGCCCGGCACATTCGGACGGTCTTCCTTGGTCCATGTCGATTGCCGCGTTCACGAACTGCTTCTACGACAGAGGCGGCAAGAGCGGACGATGCTCAAACTCATCGCATCTGAGAACTTTGCCTCCTCAGCCGTACTGGAAGCGACCGGCTCTATCTTCGCGAACAAGTATGCCGAGGGCTACCCAGGTGCGCGCTACTACGCCGGAAACGAGATCGTCGATGAGCTTGAGACCCTCGCGATCGAGCGCCTGAAGGCGCTATTTGGCAGTGAGCACGCCAACGTCCAGCCTTATTCGGGCTCACCAGCCAACCAGGCTGTCTATCGCGCGCTTTTGAGCCCCCATGACAAAGTCATGGGGCTGCCTTTGCCCGAAGGGGGCCATCTGACTCATGGGTGGTCCGTCAACTTTTCCGGCACTGATTATCAACGCGTCCCCTATGGGCTGCACGATAAGACGCAGCAAATTGACTATGACCGCTTGCGCGAGACCGCCAGGCGGGAACGGCCGAAACTCATTTGGGTCGGCGGAACTGCCTACCCGCGTGTCTTTGACTACGCGGCAATGGCAGAAATCGCTGCGGAGGCGAACTCCTATCTCGTGGCCGACATTGCGCACATCAGCGGCCTAATTGTCGCCGGAGCGCATCCGAATCCCGTGGCCCATTGCGACGTCGTCACCAGCACGTCTCACAAGTCGATCCGCGGGCCCCGTGGAGGCTTTATTTTGTCGAAGAATGAAGATCGCTATCAGGCGCTCTATCATCCGACGAGCAAATATAATCTCGCCAAACGTATAGATCGCGCGGTCTTTCCTCAACTGCAAGGCGGGCCTCATGTGAATACCATCGCCGCGCTAGCTGTCGCTTTGCAGGAGGCCGCGACCCCGTCTTTCCGCACCTACGGACAGCAGATCGTCAAAAATGCCAAGGCGCTAGCCCAGGCGCTTCTGGACCGTGGTTATGACCTGGTCACCGGCGGGACTGACAATCACATGCTGATCCTTGATCTGCGGGCCCGGCCGCTATCGGGCAAAGCCTATGCCGAGCGCCTGGCCAAGGCAGGCATCATTACGAACTTCAACATGGTGCCGGGAGACCCGCGCGACCCGGCTGTCACAAGCGGAATCCGCTTGGGGTCGCCGGCAGTGACGTCCATGGGAATGCGTGAAGGGGAAATGGTGCAGATCGCCGCTTTCATTGATTTGGTCTGCCGCCACCCCGACGACGAGGAAGTTCATGCCAACGTGCGAAGAGATGTTGCCGACTTCTGCGCTGCGTTCGATGTTCCCGGCATCGGCGACCGGTAAGGCCGCCCGAATCCAGAAACTCCCCACCCGACTCCAACATTTGAAGCGAGGCCATTCCATGACCAGGCAGTTCGTGTTCTCTTCCGAATCCGTCGGCGCGGGACACCCCGACAAGATGGCAGACAACATCTCGGATGCCATCCTCGATGCCATCCTCCGCACCGACCCGAAGGCGCGCGTCGCCTGTGAAACGTTGGTGAAGTCAGGGATGGTCGTTCTGGCTGGCGAGATCACCAGCCACGCGGAGATCGATTACAGCCAAGTCGCCCGCGATACGATACTCGATATTGGCTACGACGACGATGCCATCGGCTTTGATGGTCGACGTTGCGCCGTCGTTCTGGCTCTCACCGAGCAGTCGCCCGACATAAGCCAGGGCGTTGATGAAGGACGAGGGCAGGATCTCGAGCAGGGGGCGGGGGATCAGGGCCTCATGTTTGGATTCGCTTGCAACGAGACGGATACATTAATGCCCTTGCCGATCCAACTGGCTCATCATTTGACGAAAAGACAGGCAGAGATCCGGAAAACGGGACAGCTCGGCTGGCTGCGTCCAGACGTGAAATCTCAAGTGTCCGTACGCTACGATGGTCTCCGCCCGGTGGCGCTGGACACCATAGTCCTGTCGACGCAGCATGACGCGGCGGTCTCCCAAGATACAGTCCGCGAAGGCGTCATTGAGGAGATCATTAAGCCGCTCTTGCCGCCGGGCTTGGATACTTCGGGGATCAGATTTCTGGTCAACCCAACAGGGCGGTTCGTGGTCGGTGGGCCTGCCGGCGACTGCGGTCTCACTGGACGCAAGATCATCGTCGACACCTACGGTGGAACGGGGCGTCACGGCGGCGGCGCCTTTTCGGGCAAGGACCCGTCCAAGGTTGACCGCTCGGCCGCCTATGCCGCCCGGTATGTCGCGAAGAATATCGTTGCCAGCGGCCTTGCGGAGGTCTGCGAGGTTCAACTTGCCTACGCGATCGGCGTGGCCAGTCCGGTTTCTGTCATGGTCAACACCTTCGGAACCGCAAGGATCGAGGAAAAACGGATCGAGCGCCTTATTCTTGAGCTGTTCGATCTCCGACCGAAAGGCATCATCAAGATGCTTGATCTCTTACGCCCGATATACCGCAAGACGGCGACATACGGACACTTCGGCCGTGAAGAGCCTGAGTTCACCTGGGAGAAGACGGACAGAGCCGACGACTTGCTGCGTGAAGCAGGACCGGCAGCTGCGTGAGGGCCCGCTGGGTCAAGCGCATGCGGCAACCCATTTCAACTCGATAGACCCGCGCCTGCCCGGCATAGCAGAAAGCCGGTGGGTAGTTGGCGGAGACATTGATGCCGGATTATGACGTGCTTTGCATCGGCAATGCCATTGTCGACATCATCGCCCAGTGCGACGAGGAATTCCTCGAGACCAACGGCATCATCAAGGGCGCGATGAACCTCATCGACACACAGCGCGCCGAGCTGCTCTACAGCCGCATGGGTCCGGCGATCGAGGCCTCCGGTGGCAGCGCCGGCAACACTGCGGCGGGCATCGCCAGCTTCGGCGGCCGCGCCGCTTTCTTCGGCAAGGTGTCGAACGACCCGCTCGGCGAAATCTATACCCACGACATCCATGCGCAGGGTGTCGCGTTCGATACCCGGCCGCTCAAGGGCGAGCCGCCAACTGCACGCTCGATGATCTTCGTCACGCGAGACGGCGAGCGCTCGATGAACACTTATCTCGGCGCCTGCGTCGAACTCGGTCCGGAGGATGTGGAGGCCGACAAGGCGTCTAGCGCCAAGGTCACCTATTTCGAGGGCTATCTGTGGGATCCACCGCGCGCCAAGGAGGCGATCAGGCAGACGGCCAGACTGGCGCACGCTGCGGGCCGCGAAGTGTCTATGACATTGTCGGATTCGTTCTGCGTCGACCGCTACCGCGACGAGTTCCTCGAGCTGATGCGTTCCGGCACCGTCGATATTGTCTTTGCCAATAGCCACGAGATCAAGTCGCTCTACCAGACGTCGTCTTTCGACGAGGCGCTGGCGCAGATCCGCGGGGATTGCCGGATCGCCGCCGTCACCCGATCGGAAAAAGGCTCGGTCATCGTGCGCGGCGACGAGACCGTGGTGATCAAGGCGACCGCGATCAAGGAGCTGGTCGACACGACAGGCGCCGGCGATCTCTATGCCGCCGGTTTCCTGCATGGCTACACGCAAAGCCGCGACCTCAAGACCTGCGGCGACCTTGGCTCACTGGCGGCTGGATTGGTAATCCAGCAGATCGGCCCAAGGCCACGGCAGAATCTGCGCCGCGAGGCCGAGCAGGCGGGGTTGATCTAGCCGGGCGATTCAACGACGAGCATCTCTCCCCTCCTGCGGACTGTGCGGGAAAGTGCGTGTAAATCGAAATGTCGGATGCGCATCAGCGTGGGACGCAGCGGCTGAATGTCACGATCGAAAGGTTGATGGCGGTGCCCGCCCTTCAGCGCGACCCTCTTGCCGTGCGATATAGGGAACGCGTTCGTATCAGCAGCTCGACCTATCGCATATATTGCTCACCCGCCATCGTCGACCTCGTGTGGCAACAGGTCGGCCGGGATCGTGATGCGATCGAGCGGCTAAGAGGCCAACTGGTGAATTGACATCAACGCATCGCCGATTGAGATTATTCTGCCGGGAGCGCAGTGCGTTGTTCAAGCCAGTCGGACGATCATGGGCAAATATAAAGACCATCGTGAGCCACGCCGGTATCGTCATGACGATGACGCGGTTTCTTTTTCCGAACGGTCTTCCGAGCCGAGCTACTTTCAGCGTTCGACAATCGTAACCGCGGATCCTGTCGACGCCGAAGTGATCTGGTTCAACACCAGCAAGGGTTTTGGCTTTGTCAAATTGCCGGAGGGCATCGAGGCCTATCTGCACATCCGGGTGCTGGAGGCGGCCGGGAGCCGCGGTGTTTCCGAGGCAACGCGTCTCAAGGTCACAACGGAAGAAAGTCCAAGAGGTCATCAGGTCACGCAAGTGCTGGAGGTCGGCGATCAGACCGCGAAACCTCAAGTCCATACGCGTTGCACTGGAGAGTCCACCGCCGGGACGAGCGCCCAGTTGGAGAGCGAGGGCACGGTCAAGTGGTACAATCCCCAAAAGGGCTTCGGCTTCATTGCTCCTGAAAACGGTGAGAAGGACATCTTCGTTCATGCCACAGCACTGACCCGCTCAGGACTAAGCATGCTGATGGAGGGCCAGAAGGTGTTTGTCCAATGCGGACAGGGCAAGAAAGGCCTGGAAGTCCGGAGCATTCGCCTCCTTTAGAGCCAAATGGCCCTACCGAAATCGCGCCTCAGAAGAAAAAGCCCGCTACCGGGAGGAGGTGGCAGCGGGCTCGATTTCGAATGAGACGCGGGAGGAGGTGCGCCCCATTCAGCGTCGGCACCACATCTGGGAGGAGTAGATGGCCGACACCATGATCATACCGATCGTCGCGGATATTGCAACGCACAAATTTCATCTCGCGAGTGCGAAATGATGCCGGATCCGATTAGCCGATCCTGAAAAAACTGCGGTCAGGCTGCGGCTTTCTTGCCGGCACGCTTGGCAGGTGCCGGCGTTTCCGGTTCCTTCGGCTTGCGGCCCAGACCCATGGTCTTGGCCAATGCCGAGCGCGCCGCAGCGTAGTTCGGCGCCACCATGGGATAGTCCGCCGGCAGCTCCCATTTCGCGCGATATTCGTCGGGCGTAAGGCCATAGTGGGTGGCCAGGTGACGCTTGAGCGACTTGAACTTCTTACCGTCCTCAAGGCTGATAATGTAATCGGGCATAACCGATTTTCTGATCGGTACGGCAGGCTTGAGAGCTTCCGATTTTTCTGGTGCGGCACCACCAGCTGTGGCTTTCAATGCGATGTGGATCTGGCCGATAAGCCCAGGCAGTTCACCGACGGGAACCGGATTGTTCGAAACATAGGCTGAGACGACATGGGCGGTGAGTTCGATGAGGCTGTCAGCTTTGCTCTCGGTTTCTTCGGTCATAAAAACGCTCCTGCGGGCTTGGACTAGGCGGTGAGAATCACTTCGTAGCTTAATAGTGACGACAGCGTTTGATGGCAACCAAAGCCATTGCAGGATGTGGCGGATCGCTACGCACCCGGCCGCAGTCGCGGATGTTCCGCTTGAACCGTCATCGCCCTGACAACACATTGTGTCAGGGTCGCCTCGCGTCGATGCGGCGCCTCTTCACACAAATTGACTATTTGGAAGGTTGGAGGAACTAATGAATGCTAAAGCTTTCAGCAGCCCGCTTTTCGTGAGGCGCGCAACGCACATCATCCAAGAGATTGCCGGCCTTGCGGATGCAATCGATTTTCTCAATGAATGGCCGGAAGATCGCAGAGACCTGATCCACGAAGCCGCCCTGAGGGCATGCTACGATGCATACGATGGGCGCAAGCCGGTAAGCACGGCGCGCAATGCCTTTTTCGGCTTTGCGAAGCGGGTCGCCATATTGGAAGATCCAACCTCCGCGATGCAGTGGATCGCCGCCTGCAGATCGGGCAGTGGAAAAGTGCAGGTGTAGACTTCGACGACGAGTTTGAGACTGGCGAGGCGCGTCAAACAGTGCACTATGTCCAGGCTTCACAACTAGACCACGCGAATGAGAAGCAGTTCCTCACCACCGACTGTAAAACCGCAGATCGCAAGCAAGCTGACCATGGCCAGACGCGCCTCACAGCGATCGCTTCGTCGCCAAGGGCGAGGTTCGGCGGCTGCAGGCAGTGGTCGCGTTCGGCTGAGTAAAGAAATGCGACCCGGGCTGTTTGCCGCATAGTGGCTGTGGAGGATGGGGATGACCGGCTTGATCAGATTTGAGAGACCAGTCGTTGTTCAGGTTAGCCGCCGCAGCTCGGAGCGTACCGTGTTCGACGTCAACGACGCGGCCGCTATCTTGCTGCGGGATCTGCATCATGAGACCGATAAACGCAGAATAGCGATGGACACCTGTCTGCAGGTGTTACGCGGTAAGACCCATTCACCAGCCGCTCGACGAGCCTTCGTCGCAGCCGCGCTCGAAGCACGCATTTTGCGCAGCGATTGAGATTTAGCACGCCGCCCATGAATCTCGGCCATCTGCGCGTCGCTATTGGGCGCGGTCCGAACACCCCCGCCGGCCGCCAGGAGCAAGCCAACCCCGCACTTTCCCCGATGGCTTTCCTGGCCCGGTGCCGGATCTTCACCATCAAAACACAAGGGGTCCGCCAGCCAGATGCGGCCGCTCGGCTTCGCCTTCGCGGCGATCGTTGGAGACAGAGGCAGACGGGGCCATTAAGGAGAGTTGGCCCGCTGCAGATGGCAGAGCATCGATGCCGCCTCAATAGTCTCCAGAAGTGCCGTTTGAACCTTCCCCAGCTTAGCCCTGTATCCGGTTTCCCGGAACACGCTCCGCGGACCGGCGCCGCGTGATCGCCGATGCCTCTCCCGATGGTCGGGAACGGGGTTTCGGCGATCAAGGTCGGGGAGACGATAGTGATACTGGATGATCCCGATACGGAATAATCCGAAACTGGCTGGCGGTGAGCCGCCTCGTTTCTGGCCGGCTCATTTGAGGCCAAGCCTCCTTCGATCGCCAGCCAACGGCGAAGTCTGGAAAGCTGACTTCGACGCGCCGTAACAAGGGCCGCGGCCAGGCCAAGCTTGCCGAGGCGCTTCGTCACCGGCAGCGCGATTGCCCTGGGTGCGCCGGATAGACTCCCCCTCGATGCCCGGTGTGGCGTTGCCGCTCACCGCCGGCGAGTGTCACCGAGCATCACCCAGTCTGCGCTTTTTTCCGAATTGCGCGTGCCGCAGCCACCATGTTCATCAGGGCAGGGCGGACCTCCTCCCATCGGCGCGTCTTGAGACCGCAGTCGGGATTCACCCACAGTTGCCCATCCGACAATCGCTCGCGCGCAAGCATGATAAGGTTGGAAATCTCCCCCACTTCCGGGACCCGCGGCGAGTGAATGTCATAGACGCCAGGACCGATCTCGTTCGGATACTTGAAGGTTCGAAGCGTATCGAGCAGTTCCATCTGCGAGCGCGAGGTTTCAATGGAGATTACATCGGCATCCATTGCGGCAATCGCGTCCACGATATCGCCGAACTCGGAGTAGCACATATGGGTGTGGATCTGGGTCGCATCGCCGACGGCCGTTGAAGCCAGCCGGAAGCATTCGACGGCCCAGTCGAGATAGGCCTCCCAGTCGGCCTCGCGCAGCGGCAAGCCCTCGCGCAGTGCGGCTTCGTCGATCTGGATCATCCTGGCGCCGGCCTTTTCGAGGTCGCTCACTTCATCGCGAATGGCGAGCGCGACCTGGCGGCAGACGGCTGAGCGGGCAAGGTCGTCTCGGACGAAGGACCAGTTGAGGATCGTCACCGGGCCGGTAAGCATGCCCTTCACCGGCTTCGGCGTCAGCGACCTTGCATATCGCCACCAATGTAGTGTCATCGGATTTTGTCGCGACACATCGCCAATGATAATCGGGGGTCGCACGAAGCGCGAGCCATAGCTCTGCACCCACCCATGTTGCGTGAAGGCAAAGCCGCGGAGCTGCTCAGCGAAATACTGCACCATATCGTTGCGCTCGAATTCGCCGTGGACCAGCACGTCGAGTCCGATTTCCTCTTGCCAGCGAACGGCGGCTTCTATCTCTTTTTTCAGGAAGGCCTCATAGTCGACGTACCTCAGCTCGCCCTTGGCATGGGCTGCCCGCGCCTTGCGAACCTCGGCTGTTTGCGGGAAGGAGCCGATCGTTGTGGTGGGGAAGGATGGCAAGCCAAACGTGTCGCCCTGAAGCTTGGAGCGCACGGCGAATGCGCTCTTCCGGCGCGTCATGGCGACCTTGATGCTGGCGACCCGACCTTCGACGAGCGGATCATGCACCTTAGCGGATGTCGCGCGAGCGGCGGCAGCCTCAGCCGACGCCTCTAGTTCGGCGGCGACCGCGTCCCGGCCTTCAGCCAGGGCACGGGCGAGCACGACCAGCTCGTCGGTTTTTTGCGCCGCGAAGGCGAGCCACGACTTCACATCCGCATCGAGTGCCGTCTCCATGTCCAGGTCGATCGGCACATGCAGCATCGAGCAGGACGGGGCGATCTCCACGCGGTCCAACGGCCAGCCGGCGACGATCGGCTTGATGCGGTCAAGTATGGCAGGCAGGTTCGCGCGCCAGACGTTGCGGCCGTCGATCAGCCCGAGCGAGAGCACAAGTTCCTTCTGCGCGAGCCGGCCGACGGTCTCCAACTGCTCTGGAGCGCGCACGAGATCGACGTGCAGTCCCGCCACGGGCAGAGAAATTGCGGTCTCGAGATTGTCTCCCAGCGATCCGAAATAGGTAGCGACCATGATCTTCAACTCCGGTGCTGCTTTTGACAGCCGGCAGTAGGCGAATTGGAGCGCATCCCGTTCGTTGGGAACCAGATCGACCACGAGCGCCGGCTCATCGATCTGCACCCAATCGGCTCCCGCGAGCTTCAGCCTCCGCAGGAGCTCCTCGTAGACGGGCAGCAGCCGTGGCAGGAGCGCGATAGGGTTGAAACCTTCCTCAGGTGACTTCGCCAACTTGAGAAAGGTAACCGGTCCAAGCAGGACCGGGCGCGTGTGGATGCCGAGCGCCTTGGCCTCGAGGAAATGATCGACCGGTTTCGCCGACGAGAGGGCAAAGCTCTGATCGTCGGTAAGTTCCGGCACAATGTAGTGATAGTTGGTGTCGAACCATTTGGTCATTTCCATCGCGGCAAGGCCATGCCCGTTGGCCGCATGCTCGTCACCGGCATATCCGCAATCAGCGGCGTGATCTTGGTTGCCGCGCGCCATTGCGAAATAGGTATCGAGTGGGACCTCGCCGCCAGTCCAGACGTATCGTGCCGGCACGGCGCCGACCATGGCGACGGTGTCGAGCATATGGTCATAAAGCGAGAAATCGTTGGACGGGATTTTCGACACGCCGCGATCGTGCTGCTCCCTCCAGCTGGCGGCGCGTAGCGCCTTCGCCGTCGCGAGCAGGTCGGCAGCGGGAGATTTTCCGGACCAGTAGCTTTCAAGCGCGAATTTGAGTTCCCGCCGTCGACCGATACGCGGCACGCCGAGCGTTGCCACAGGAATTTGTTGAGAGACAGTCATGCCATACCCCGATGGTTGGGGCGTGGGGACAAGGAACGCGCGAGCAGGCGGCACGAAGCCGGGCTACTGCGACCACCGAGACACCCCGCCCGTGGACGTTGTTCGTCGTGGCAGGTCTCCTGGCTCGCGGGTCAAAGCCTCTGCCCGTCTTCCCGAGGCCGTTCGCCTCAGTGACACCAATGGGCTTGGCTCGCCGCTAACAGTTGCGGGGGCAGCGCCGGCATCGCACCGGCTTCCCTCTTAGCTCCGCTACGGCAGTGCCGCGCGGAGAACCATGACATACGCACAATCACAGCCGCTTCGCTCCTTGTCAATACATATAACAAGATGTTTATGTGATGATGCGAATAATGCCCTTGCGCTGATCGGTCTCTTTCGCCCAAAGCCGCATTCGATGCGGCCTCTCATCAGTGCAGGCTCGGAGAGGTCCTTGTCCCCGGATCAGATGGAGGTCGCCGGGCCCAAGGCGTAAAGTCGGGCCAGGTCGTCACGGTCCGCCGGGAATCCCGGTATTTGTTCCCCGCTCGGCTTCGCTCGGCGTGCTTGCGCACTCGCCCATCAGCACGCTGATAACCATGTCCGGAAGCGGAAAGGAGAGGTGGCGCCTCAGGTCGGCGGACTGGGGCTGGGCCGCCAGCGTCTCGAACAACTGCGCGGCGATCGCCTCGACCTGCTGCGCGAGCAGCTTCACCCTGCGGTTGCTGAAGGCCGGCGCCACGATCGTGCTTAACCGGGCATGCTCGCCCCCCTCGTGCGAGACCAGCCACCCCGGCGAACCGAGAATCACCGAATCCGGGGTGAATGCCGCACTCTCTAAGCGACGGAAGGGCGGAAGCTGACCGGCAGGCGCTGCGGGCAGCGAATGACGTAAGACGGCATGTAGACGACGTCCTCCGCAGCGATGGTCAGCGCCAGGTCCTCCAGCCGCCCGAACAGCGCGGGGAAGGCGCAGCGCAATTCCAGGCGCGCCAGCGCAGCGCCCAGGCAGGAATGCGGCCCCTCGCCGAATGACAAATGCGGGTTGTGCCACCGGGTGACATCGAACCTGTCGGCGCCGGGACCGAAGGCCTTTTCGTCCCGGTTCGCCGCATGGAACGCCATCAGGACGGCGTCGCCGCGGCGGACCATGCATCCGTCGATCTCCACGTCCTGGGTGGCATAGCGGAACGGCAGATTGGCCGCTGAGCTGCCCCAGCGCAGGATCTCCTCGATCGCCTGTGACCACGGAACTTGGCCGCTGCGCACCAGGTGCAGTTGCTGCGGATGCGTCAGCAATGCCAGCACGCCATTGCCGATGACGCCGGCGGTGGTCACGAAGCCCGCGGAGAGCACCATGAACAGCATGTCGATGAGCTCGGTGTCGGAAACGAGCTCGCCTTTGTCACGCGCGACGATCAGGGCCGAAGCCAGATCATCGCCGGACTGGCCCCGCTTGAGCGCGATCAGGCGACGGAAGAACTCCGGGATGCGCTGCCGCGTCTGTCGCACCTCTTCGGCTGTGGCGGAGGTGTTGGCCAGGCTGTAGGTGAGCGCGACGATCTCTTCGCGCTGTTCGTCCGGCAAACCGAACAGTTCGGCGATCACGTTGGTGGGCAGCGGAGCGGCGAACTCGCACATCAGATCGGCACTGCCGCCGCGCTGCGCCATCTCGGCCAGGAGTCGATCGACGCATTGTTCGACCCGTGGCGCCAACAAGGCGATACGACTGGGCGCGAAGCTGCTGGACAGCAGGCCGCGCAAGCGCCGGTGATCGGCGCCGTGCGCCGTGGTCATGTTGTCCACTTTGCATATCCCGATCAGCGGATGATCCTCGGGAATCTCGCCGTCCTGCAGCGCACGCCACTGTCGCCAGTCCTTGTTGAAACGCTGGTCGGAAAGCATCTGCCTGAGCGTCTGGTGACGGCCTGCCGCCCAGGTCACCACATCGCCTGGCAGCGACACTCGCGCCATCCCCCCCTGCTGCAGAATCGCGGAAGAAAGACGATCAAGTTGCGTGGGAGCCGCCGGCACACCGATCACGTCGCAATGATCGTTTTCTACGCGCATGCCAACAACTCCCCTAAGAACCATCGCGGATCCACTTCTCGGCACGGATGATCCGCGCGCGGACTTCGAAAAGTGCCCCCCCGTGTGCTTCGTCCTCAGAAGCGGTAGGTGAGACCTGCGCCTATCAACCAGGGATCGAGCTTGGCCTTGCCCGTGAGCTTGGCGCCGGCGACAGTGACGTCGAAGTCGGGCTTGAGGAAAAGCTTCTTCACGTCGAAGTTGACGCCCCAGTGCTGGTCCACCATGTAGTCGAATCCGA
Organism: Mesorhizobium intechi; assembly: GCF_002879535.1. Lineage (GTDB taxonomy): Bacteria > Pseudomonadota > Alphaproteobacteria > Rhizobiales > Rhizobiaceae > Mesorhizobium > Mesorhizobium intechi. Next base: position 3,602 of record NZ_PNOT02000377.1, on the reverse strand, counting down.
CCTGCAGCGCGGCGCCGAATGTATTCTTGACCTTGAGATCATCGGCGCTGCCGGCTTGCTGATGATAGAAGATCGTATAGTTCACGCCGGCGCCGATATAGGGCTTGAAGGCGCCGAAATCGGTAAAATGATACTGCAATGTGAGCGTGGGCGGCAGCAGCCAAACCTTGCCGACCTTGCCCAGCCCGCCGATCGCACCTTGGCCATCGATGTTGGCATAGGTGGTGCCGAGTATGAGTTCGGTGGCGATGTTGTCCGTGAAGAAATACGAAATATCGAGTTCCGGCGTCACGGTGTTCGAATAGGAAAGACCGGAGCCGGGCACCGCATTGACATAGCCCGAATCCTCGGTGATCACCCCCAACGCACGCAGGCGGATCTGCCAGGGGCTTGGCGCTTCCGCGACGCAGGCTTCTGCCTGCGGGACGCTCGCGGCTTGATGAACATCTGCCGCGCCGGCCTGTCCCGCAACGATGAGGACGACAGCCGCTGTCATTGCCCGCGCCACGCCAATTCGCGCTCTCGCCATACTTTTCTCTCCTTGATCTTCAGAAGCGACGCACTGCGCCTTGATTGAATCCTGCTCGCATCAATCGAGATTGACGGAGCGCTCATGCGGGATAGCCCCCGCATGTGTCGTGCCAAATGAGAAAATGATTGCAAAACAATGCGGTCACTCTGATAGCGCTGTGTCTGATGTCCGACTTCGTCGAAGATCCGACAATGAGTGCAGCCGTACCCGCCCCTGGTAGCCGTTCGTCAACATCGGCCGGCAGTTCGTTGGCACGCTCGTACTCGGCTTCGAGTTTTGGCGTATTCTGCGTTCAGCGCCTTGATCGTCGCCTGCTGCTTCGCCGTCAGGCCGGGGAACGTTCCAGCCAGTTGGCGCAGTCGGAGGGCGTGACCGTAAGGCGTCTCGACCGCGACCGATCTGGGCGGGAAGTCCTTTGGCAGCATGCGCCAGCCGCCATCCGATCGGGCCCTGTAGCGGATCGCGTTCAAGACCTCGCGCAGGTCCGTCACCACGCGCCGCCCGGTCTTGGCCGCGCCCGGCAGGAACGTTGTATCCGCGACCATTCCTCATCCGTCAGATCGGAAGGGATAGCGTTTGGTCTTCTTCTCGATATCGGCCATCCGGCCACGCGTCGCTCGGGTCCACATCCCAAGCTTGAAACACGATTAATCCCGCCAATCCGCTGCCCCTGCAGCAGGCCCCTCTTCGGGCGGCAATTAATACTGCTTCGGTTTGAAATTCGCTACGAGAGAACGATATCGTTGTGACGACCGACCCGGATTGATCATCAAGTGGCCGATACCGCCGTAGAATGCGACGAAAAGGCGCGCGGCCGTTCTGAACCTCCGGGGCGGCCGCCGCGCAATCGTGCGGTGATGAAGCACACCGACGTCCTTGGCGGGCTCGATTACCTGGCGGCGGATTATCACTGGCAGGACTTCTCCAAGCACGTCCACAATGAGTATCTGATCGGCCTGATCGAGCGAGGCGTCCATGATGTCTGGTGCCGAGGTGAGGTTTGGCACGCCGGTAGCGGCACCGTCGCGACCTTCGCGCCCGGCGAACCGCATTTCGGGGGTGCTGGTGACGATCTTGGCTGGAGCCAGAAGATCTTCTACATGCCCGAAGGCCTTGTCCGGCAAGTCCTTGAGGACAGCGGCCAAAACGAACCCGGAACGATCGACTTCAAGAGCCCGTTCCAGGAGAATGCCCCAGTTGCACACGGCCTCAGCGCGTTTTGGCGCCTGCTTGAACATGGGCATAGCTCGGCACTGGAGATCGAGGAGTATCTGATCCGTTTCCTGCCCCACGTCTTCGCAGAGGCCGGCGGGTCGCGCGTTGCTGAGCCAAAATTCGTGCCGCCGAGGTTCCGCGACGTGCGTGACTTCATCCATGCCCACTTTGACGAAGTTCTGCAGCTCGCCGCCCTGGCCGCCCTCGCCGGATGCTCCAAGGCGACGTTGATCGAGGGCTTCAAGGCGCATTTCGGGTTGCCCCCCACCCGCTACCTCATCCAGGTCCGCATCGACGAGGCGCGACGGCTGCTGAGGCGAGGTCACCACGTCGCCGAGGTCGCCGTCGCGGTCGGGTTCGCGGACCAGAGCCACCTGACCCGGCACACCAAGGCGGTGCTGGGCGTGACGCCGGCGCGTTACCTCTCGGTTTGAATATCGTTCAATAAAGCGCGCGGCGAACCGTCTAGCTTGGACGCTCAATGGATGAAACGAGCGTCAAGACTATGAACGAAAGCAAGCAGACCCGCCCCCGCGGCTTCACCAGCGACAACATCGCCGGCGTCTCCCCCGAGGTGATCGCAGCCATCACCGCGTGCGCGTCGGGTCAGGCGCTTCCCTACGGCAACGATGAGCTGACGCATACCGTCGAGCGCCAGCTCGCCGAGATGTTCGAGCATGCGGTCGACGTGTTCCTCGTTTCGACGGGGTCGGCGGCGAACGCGCTGGCGCTCGCGGCGATGACGCCGCCATGGGGCAGCATCCTCTCGCACGCCGACGCACACATCAACCGCGACGAGTGCGGCGCGCCGGAGTTCTACACCGCCGGTGCGAAGTTGGTGCAGCTTCCAGGCGAGGCTGGCAAAATCGACCTCGACGCCTTGGCGGCCAATGCAACGCGCATGGCGGGCGACATCCACTCGGTCCAGCCCTCCAGCGTCAGCATCACGCAGGCGACCGAGATGGGATCGGTCTACGCGCTCGACGAGATCAAGGCCATCAGCCATATCTGCCGGTCAGCGAACCTGCCGCTCCACATGGACGGTGCTCGCTTCGCCAACGCCCTCGTCACTCTGCGCTGCTCGCCGGCCGAGATGACGTGGAAGGCCGGCGTCGACCTTGTGTCGTTTGGCGCCACGAAGAATGGAACCTTTGGGGTCGATGCGGTCGTCTCGTTCCGCGGAGATCTCGCGAGCACGATCGCCTTTCGCCGAAAGCGGGCCGGCCAGTTGAGTTCCAAGATGCGCTTCATGGCGGCGCAAATGGACGGCTATCTGAGGGACGGTGTCTGGCTTCGCAACGCGGCCCATGCCAATTCCATGGCATCGGCGCTCGCGCGGGGGTTGGCCCTGGTGCCTGGCGTGAAAATCCAGCAGCGTCCCGAGGCCAACATCCTATTCTGCCGACTTCCCACGTCCCTAATCCGAGGGCTGCTCGATATGGGATTCCGCTTCTACCATGATCGCTGGGAGCCTGGGATCGTGAGGTTCGTCACCTCTTTCGCGACGACCGAGGCCGACGTGTCCGACTTGATCGGCGCGGCAACCAGCCTCTGCGCACCGGTCGGCTCGGCTCGTGTTCCGGCTGGCGCCGAATGAGTTGTGGCGACCGTCGAGCGCTCTCGCCGCCCGTCACGGATGTCCTCTTTGCTCGACTGCAATGTCCGAGCGTTCTGGCCGCACGAGCATCTCAGGCTGTATCTTTTGTCCCAGGCTCAGACCTGCAAATTCATCTTACCTCGGCAAGGCGGCTGCACCGTACGGTTACGGAGTAACCCGGTCGCTTTTCCGTAAGAAGATCCCTCATTGGCGCAATTCACCTCAGGTCATCCGTAATCCTGCATGCCTGTAATATAT
>NZ_PNOT02000304.1 GCF_002879535.1 Mesorhizobium intechi | reverse complement strand
GCGTGGCGCCCATCATGGTCATGTGGTTCGGCTTCGACTGGCAGTCCAAGGCGGCGGTCGTCATCATCATGACGTTCTTCCCGATGCTGGTGAACACGGTCGCCGGGCTCGCCGCATCGGGCCATATGGAGCGCGACCTCATGCGCACCTATGCCTCGGGCTACTGGCCGACGCTGATCAAGCTCAGGCTGCCGGCGGCGGCCCCCTTCATTTTCAACGCGCTGAAGATCAACTCGACGCTGGCGCTGATCGGCGCCATCGTCGCCGAGTTCTTCGGCACGCCCGTCGTCGGCATGGGCTTCCGGATCTCGACCGAGGTCGGGCGGATGAACATCGACATGGTCTGGGCCGAAATCGCAGTTGCAGCACTTGCGGGTTCGGTCTTTTATGGCGTGGTCGCTCTTGTCGAAAGAGCCGTCACGTTTTGGCATCCCTCTGTCCGTGGTGGATAGGGGCGGTGGGTTTAAGGGTGCTAACTTCAGAGGGTAAAAACATGAAAAGACTTGTCATTCCAGTTCTGGCCGGCGCGATGTCGCTCGCCGCCTTCCAGGCAATGGCCGCCGACAAGGTGACGTTGCAGCTGAAATGGGTCACACAGGCCCAGTTTGCCGGCTACTATGTCGCCAAGGCCAAGGGCTTCTATGACGCAGAAGGCCTCGACGTCGACATCAAGCCGGGCGGCCCGGATATCGCGCCCGAGCAGGTGATCGCCGGTGGCGGCGCCGATGTCATCGTCGACTGGATGGGCGGCGCGCTCGCCGCGCGCGAAAAGGGCGTGCCGCTGGTCAACATCGCCCAGCCCTTCAAGAAGGCCGGCATGGAGCTGGTCTGCCCGAAGGACGGGCCGATCAAGACCGAGGCCGACTTCAAGGGCCATACGCTGGGCGTCTGGTTCTTCGGCAATGAGTATCCGTTCTATGCCTGGATGAACAAGCTCGGCCTCAAGACCGATGGCGGCCCGGACGGCGTCACCGTGCTCAAGCAGAGCTTTGACGTGCAGCCGCTTATCCAGAAGCAGGCGGATTGCATTTCGGTCATGACCTACAACGAGTACTGGCAGTTGATCGACGCCGGCTACAAGCCGGAACAGCTGACCGTGTTCAACTACTCGGCGATGGGCAACGACCTGCTCGAGGACGGGCTCTATGCGTCGGAAGACAAGCTCAAGGATCCGGCCTTCGCCGACAAGATGGTGCGTTTCGTGCGCGCCTCGATGAAGGGCTGGAAATACGCCGTCGACAACAATGACGAGGCGGCAGGCATCGTCATGGATGGCGGCGGCCAGGACGAGAACCACCAGAAGCGCATGATGAGCGAAGTCGCCAAGCTGATCGACAATGCCGACGGCAAGCTCGATCCGGCGACCTACGAGCGCACCGCCAAGGCGCTGCTCGACCAGAAGATCATCACCAAGGAGCCGAAAGGCGCCTACACCACCGCGATCACCGACAAGGCGATCAAGTAACCTGCAGAGCGTGATCCCGCAAGGGTCGTGCTCTGACGTAGAATGGAACGGCGCCAAGAGCGGTTCGAAAGAACCGCTCTTTTCCATTGTTTGATGCATGCCGTTGTCCCAAAACCGCTTCGCATTTTTGAGCGGCATGCATTCAGAGGCGCCGTTCCTTTATGGTGTTCATGACGAAGCTGGTCTCGATCGAGGCGACGCATTTCAGTCGCGCGATCTTTTCCTTGATGAAGCGCTCGTACTGTTCGAGGCTGCCCGTCACCACCTTCAGCACATAGTCGCGCGAACCGGTGACAAGGTGGCATTCCAGCACCTCGTCCCAGCCGCGGATCGCCTCTTCGAACATGACGATCTCGTCCTCGTTCTGCCGACCGAGCCGGATTGTGGCGATGGCGACCATGCTCCAGCCGAAGACGGCGGGATCGACCAGCGCGGTGTAACCCTTGATCACACCCGTCTCCTCCAGCCGCCGCACGCGCCTCAGGCAAGGAGACGGCGACAGACCGATGCGCTCGGCCAGGTCGTTATTGGTGATACGGGCGTCGGCCCGCAGTTCGCGCAGAATCCTTAGGTCGAAATCATCGGCTATCTTCTGCTGCATTTTCGGTCTCTTTAGGCAGTTTGTTGCCAACATGCAGCCATGCGAGCCCGAGAATAGCAAGGACTGGCTGATCCGGATCGCATAAATTGCGGCGTGACATCCCTTGGAAGCAGGAAAGCCATGACCGCGCCACGCCCGTCGAAAACCCATATCGGCAACCACAGGCTCCATCCGGAGACGCTGATGCTGAGCTACGGCTTCGATCCGCAGCTGTCGGAAGGCGCCGTCAAGCCACCGGTGTTCCTGACCTCGACCTTCGTGTTCAAATCGGCGGAAGAGGGGCGCGACTTCTTCGACTACACGTCCGGCCGCAAGGAACCGCCGAGCGGCACGACTTCGGGGCTCGTCTATTCGCGGTTCAACCATCCCAACAGCGAGATCGTCGAGGACCGGCTGTCGATCTATGAGGGCACGGATGCCTGCATCCTGTTTTCCTCCGGCATGTCGGCGATCGCCACGACGCTGCTCGCCTATGCCCGTCCAGGCGATGTCATCCTGCATTCGCAACCGCTCTATGGCGGCACCGAGACGCTGCTGACGCGCACGCTGTCCGGCTTCGGCATCGGCGCTGTCGGCTTTGCCGATGGTGTCGACGAGAAGGCGGTGCGCGCGGCCGCCGACGCCGCGGTGGCGAAGGGGCGCGTTTCAGTCATCCTGATCGAGACGCCGTCCAATCCGACCAACAGCCTGGTCGATATCGCGCTGATCAGGACAATCGCCGATGAGATTGGGGCAAGCCAAGGGTCAACACCGATCATCGTCTGCGACAACACGCTGCTCGGCCCGGTGTTCCAGCGGCCCATCGAACATGGTGCCGATGTCTCCGTCTATTCGTTGACCAAATATGTCGGCGGCCACTCCGATCTCATCGCGGGCGCTGCCATGGGCAGCAAGGCGGTCACCAAGCCGATCAAGGCGCTGCGCGGCGCGATCGGCACCCAGCTCGACCCGCATTCCTGCTGGATGCTCGGCCGTTCGCTGGAGACGCTGTCGATCCGCATGGAGCGGGCCAACGACAATGCGCGCCTGGTCGCCGAATTCCTGCGCGATCATGCCAAGGTCGAGAAGGTGCACTATCTGCCGTTCCTTGGCGAGGATACCCCGGCGGGCCGCGTCTATTCGAGGCAATGCAGCGGCGCCGGCTCGACCTTCTCCTTCGACATCAAGGGCGGAGAGAAGGCGGCTTTCGCGTTTCTCAACGCCCTGCAGATCTTCAAGCTGGCGGTAAGCCTCGGCGGCACGGAATCGCTCGCCAGCCACCCGGCGGCCATGACCCATTCCGGCATTCCCTTCGACGTGCGCCAGCGCATCGGCGTGCTGGAGACCACGGTCAGGCTGTCGATCGGTGTCGAGCATCCGGACGATCTGATCGCTGACCTGACGCAAGCGCTGGCGCTGGCCTGAAGCCTTCTCTTTGGAACCTGCAAAGGGGCGAGCGATCGCCCCCTTTTGCTTTCCTGGTAACAAAAACGTGTGCGGGGAAACATTGCGCGCTCCAGCCGTTGCGTTGGAGCATGCGCGCGTCGGGGGCCGTGACCCATGCGACAGCCAATCGGAGGTTCTTCATGCGCACATATTCTTTCCTGCCGGTGCTTTCGGCTCTTGCCGTTTCGACCGCCTTTATGCTCGCTTCGCCAGCAATGGCCGAGGTGGTGAAGTACAAGGCAACGCTCGATGGCGGCCAGCAGAACCCGCCCGTCACCACCAAGGGCAAAGGCACCGCCACGCTCACCTTCGACACCACCAAGAAGAAGCTCAGCTGGAACGTCAAATATTCCGGCCTCAGCGGACCGGCGACGGCAGCGCATATTCATGGCCCGGCGGCGATGGGGGCGAACGCCGCCCCGGTCATCCCGTTCAAAGGCAAGCTCAAGAGCCCGATCAAGGGTTCGGCAACGCTGACGGACGCGCAAGCCGCCGACCTGGCGGCCGGCAATTATTATGTCAACGTTCACACCGCCGCCAACAAGGATGGCGAGATCCGCGGGCAGATCGAGGCGGCGAAATAGCGGAATCCGCTTGAAAAGGGGGCGGGCGACCGCCCTTTTCTATTTGGATCACGCCTTGTCGCGGATCTGCGTCATCGTGCGGGTTGGCGTTATCGCTTCGGGGTCGAGTCTGATTTCGACGATGGCCGGCTTGCCGCTGGCGCGGGCTCGCTCGAAGGCCGGCGCGAAGTCCGCCGTCCTCTCGACCGTCTCGCCATGGCCGCCATAGGCGCGTGCCAGCGACGCAAAGTCGGGATTCCTGAGATCGGTGGCGACGACGCGGCCGGGATATTCGCGTTCCTGGTGCATGCGGATGGTGCCGTATATGCCGTTGTTGACGACGATCACGATAATCGGCAGGTCATATTGCACGGCGGTGGCGAATTCCTGGCCGTTCATCAGGAAGCAGCCGTCGCCGGCAAAGGCGACAACGGTGCGATCCGGATAAAGCGCCTTTGCGGCGACCGCGGCCGGGGTGCCGTAGCCCATCGAGCCGGAGGTCGGCGCCGCCTGCGTGCCGAAACGGCGAAAGCGGTGGAAACGATGCACCCAGGTCGCGTAGTTGCCGGCGCCGTTGGCGAAGATGGAGTCGTGCGGCAACTCCTGTTCCAGATAGGTCATGATCGGGCCCATCTGGACCGCGCCCGGGCCTGTCTGCGGCGGCGTCGACCATTCGAGATAGGCGCTATGCGCTTTCGCCGTCTCGGCCGCCCAAGATGGCGTCCCGGCCGGCTTGCGCTTGGCAAAGGCCTCGACGAAGGCGGCGGGCGAGGCGTTGATCGCCAGCGTCGGCCGGTAGACGCGGCCCAGCTCGCCGGCGTCGGCGTGGACGTGCACCAGCGCCTGGTCGGGGTAGGGGCTTTTCAGCAGCGTGTAGTCGGAGGAGGGCATCTCGCCCATGCGCCCGCCGATCAACAGCACGACGTCGGCCGCCTTGATCTGCGCGGCCAGTTTGGGGTTGATGCCGATGCCGACGTCGCCGGCGTAGTTCGGGTGAAGATGGTCGAACAGCATCTGGCGGCGGAAAGAGCAGCCGACGGGAAGCGACCATGTCTGCGATATGGTGCGCATGCGTGCAACCGCTTCCTCATCCCAGCGTGTGCCGCCGAGGATGACGAATGGTCGCTTGGCGCCGTTGAGCAGCATCTCCAGCGCGTCGAGTTCGACCCCGCCGGGATAGGTCTCGACAGGCGTGTGGGGAAGCGCTTCCGGAGCCTCGACCTCGCTGGTCAGCATGTCTTCGGGCAGCGAGATGACGACCGGGCCAGGCCGGCCCGATGTCGCGACCGCGAAGGCGCGGGTGACGAATTCGGGGATGCGCGAGGCGTCATCGATCTCGACCACCCATTTGGCGATGTCGCCGAAGAACTTCTTGTAGTCCACCTCCTGGAACGCCTCGCGTTCCTTGGCATGGCCGGCAACCTGGCCGATGAACAGAACGAGTGGCACCGAATCCTGCATGGCGATGTGGATGCCGGCGGACGCGTTGGTGGCGCCGGGGCCGCGGGTGACGAAGCAGATGCCGGGCTTGCCGGTCAGCCGGCCCTGGCAGTCGGCCATCATCGCAGCACCGCCTTCCTGGCGGCACACGATGGTGCGGATCGATGAATCGTGCAGCGCGTCGAGCACCGCCAGATAGGATTCGCCGGGCACGCAGAAGATGCGGTCAGTGCCGTTCGCTTCCAGCGCCTCAACGATCAGTTGTCCACCGGTCTTCATTTCGCTGATCTCTCCAGTTCGGCAAGGATTTCGTCTGTGTGTTCACCCAGGCGCGGCGAAGGGCGCGCATAGACCAGCGGCGTGCCCAACATCACCATCGGCGCGCGCACCGAGGGCAGAAGGTTGCCATGGCCGTCGTCGAGGTCGAGCCGCATGCCGCGCGCGATCGTCTGCGGGTCGGCGAACATCTGGCCGATCGTGTTGATCGGGCTCGCCGGCACGCTTGCCGCTTCCAGCTTTGCCAGCAGCGGGTCGCGATCGAGCGTGCTCAGCGCCTCGACGATGCGTTCGCGCAGCTTCGCCCGGTTGGCGACCCGGGCCGGATTGGTGGCGAAGTCGGGATTGGTCGACAGTTCATCCAGCCCGACGGCGGCACAGAATTTGGCGAACTGGCCGTCATTGCCGATCGCCAGGATGATGTGGCCGTCCCGGACCGGCACCACCTCGTAAGGCGCGATGTTCATATGCGCATTACCCATCTGCACCGGCGACTTGCCGGAGACGAGATAGTTGAGGTTCTGGTTGCCGAGCGCCGAGATCTGCGCGTCGAACAGCGCCATGTCGATATGCTGGCCTTCGCCGGTCCGGTCGGCATGCCGCAAGGCGGCCTGGATGGCGATGACGGAATAGAGGCCGGTGAAGATGTCCGAGATGGCGACGCCGGCCTTTTGCGGCTCGCGGCCGACCTCGCCGGTGATCGACATCATGCCGGCCATGGCCTGGATGATGAAGTCGTAGCCGGCGCGTGGCGCATAGGGCCCGTCCTGGCCGAAGCCGGTGATCGAGCAATAGACGAGGCGCGGGTTGATCTTGCACAGGCTGTCATAGTCTAGCCCGTATTTCTTCAGGCCGCCGAGCTTGAAATTCTCGATCAGCACATCCGACGTCGCGACCAGCCGGCGCACGGTCTCGGCGCCCTCCGGCGTCGAGAAATCGATGGCGATGGAGCGCTTGCCGCGGTTGCAGGAATGGTAATAGGCGGCCGAAAGGTTCTCGCCGTCATGGCTCATGACGAAGGGCGGGCCCCATTTGCGGGTGTCGTCGCCACCATCGGGACTTTCGACCTTGATGACGTCGGCGCCGAGATCGGCAAGCAATTGCCCGGCCCATGGCCCGGCGAGGATGCGGGCCAGTTCGATTACGCGGACGCCTTTCAGGGGTGGTTCGGCCATAAGTCACCGTGATTGCGGCAATCATCATGATTGCCGCGAAAGCAGAGCCTCTATCAAGCCCGGCATCGGCTGTCACGGCCCTTGCAATAGGCCAACGGTCCGGTTCGAAAAGGATGCGGGCCGCTATTTCAGCACGCTGTCGGCCCAGCTGGCGAAATCGTTCATGGTGATATCGCGGTTCACCTCGTTCAGGCTTTCGTGGCGGGTGTCGGCGTAAACCTTTGAAACGAGATTCGAAAAGCCCATCCCGCGCATGCGATTGGCAAGGTGGATGATGCCCTTGCCATAGTCCGAAGCGGGATCTTTCTCGCCGCCGACGACAGCGACGGCAAGGCCGCGCCGGACGCCGGCGAAGGCGGCATCGTTGCCGCCGTTGAGCGCCATCGAGACCACGTCGCGCCACATCGACACAGAGGCATCCCAGCCGCACAGCGGATCGGCGACGTATTTCGCCACCTCGGCCTCGTCGCGCGACAGCCAGTCGAACGGCGTGCGGTGATTGGGCACCGCCTTGCCCCAGGCCTGAAAGGTGAGTTTCGGCAGCAGGCGGGATGGGACGTCGGAGCCCAGCCGCATCCGCTCCCAGGCAAGGATGCCGAGCGCTACCTGCCCGAGCCGCCCTTGTGAGAAATTGCCGTTCCAGATCGCAGCGGCATGGAGGCGCGGGGAGTGGTCGAAAAGGTAGTTCAGCGCCACCGAGGCGCCCATCGAGTGACCGAAAAGGATGACCGGCAGGTTCGGACATTCGCCTGCGATGAGATCGTGGATGGCATCGACATCGGCGATCACCTTGGCCGGGCCGTCCGTGTCGGCGAATTTGCCGAGCGGCGCATCGGGGGCCTTGGTCGCGCCATGACCGCGATGGTCATGGGCATAGACGTGGAAGCCGCGCGCGGAGAGGAAATCGGCAAAGCGGGCATAGCGCGCGGCATGCTCGGCAAGGCCGTGATTGATCTGGACGACCGCGCGCGGTTTGCCTTCGGCGCGGCTGACGAGGAGATTGAGATCGGCGCCGGTCGGTGAGCGGACCATGCGTTGTTGATGGAAAGGCATGGCCGCCCGCTCTCCCCCTCGTTTTATCGCTGTTGGCTTTGTTTGCGCCGCCGCCGGTTACGCGTCAATCCACAGCAACCGTTTTTGCGCGACGATGTTTCTTGCGTTTGACCAGCAAAGTATCGCAATTCTGACATGGAGACAGCTTCAGTCTATCGCCCACTTCTAAGCCGGGGATTCTCATGCGCATCGATGTCGTTTTCGGATTGGCCTTGCTGGCGGCGTCGCTGGCCAATGCTGCGCATGCCGAAGTCAAGATGAGCGGCACCTTCGTTGCCGATGCCGCCTGTCCGGCAACGCAAGCCATCAAGAACGGCAAGAACCCCGGCAACGTCTCAACCGATGCCGGACAAAGCTACCAACTGCTTGCCGGCAACAAGGACGCGCCGACGCATTATCTGATCCTGGTGCCAGGCGCCGATCCGGAACGCCGCTGGGTGAAGGTCACTTGCGGCCATCTGTCGGGCAGCAATGCCG
>NZ_PNOT02000281.1 GCF_002879535.1 Mesorhizobium intechi | reverse complement strand
ATCCAGAAGATGTTCATCACGCCGACGGCGAACATCACCAGCATCAGCGCCCAGCAGCAGCCGAGGCACCAGATGCCTTGCGCGGCACCAAGCTGGAAGACGCGGATCGGCTTGGCGCTCCAGTTCGAAAACAAGATCGAGAACGGGTTGCGGCATTTTTTCAGACAAGCCTCCTTGAGGCCGCTGAACTGGTAGAGGCCGGCAACCAGCAGTGCGAGCGCGCCCGCAACGCCAAGCAGCGGATCGTAGATTTCGTCGGACGCGGCGAAGGCGTGCACGGAAAGCGTCAGGGCCGAAAATAGTGTCGAGGCGGCGAGCCAGACGCCGAGATAGCCGGCAACCAGCACCAGCGGATGGACGACCGGCTCGCCCTTGATCCGTGCCGTATCGGCAATCTCGCAATAGGTGCGGATCATCGGCGCCGCAGACGGCAGCATCGCGGCGATCGCCATCAGGAACCACATCAGGATCAGCGCCAGAGCACGCGCGACGATGCTGGCATCCAGCGGCGCCGGCGCCAGGCAGAGCGCGAAGAACCGCTCCAGGAAATCGGGCAGCGGCAACTGCGGCAGCCCGCGCAGGAACGTGTCGCCGGGCGCACTGCCCCGCGCCTCGGCACCGCGAATCGCCATCGCGGCGAGCGTCAGCCAGGCGAGCAGAATGCTGGCGCCGACGGCGATGTTGACCGTCAAACGCGGGTTGCGCGCAATATCAGCCGTGGCGCGGCCGGCGCGGTCGAGATGGCTGAAATCGTCCTGGTGGCCGGTCATCACACCCGAATGGGCCGAATCGCCGCGTTGATCAAGCCGCATGAACTGACCTATATGCTTCTCGAGTGGCGGGTCCGGTGGCCCGCCTCGCATCGCAAGCCGGAAACCGATCTTGGAGCATCAGGAAACAGCCCCGATACTGATTGCCGGCACCGGCCCGGCAGGGCTGACCGCGGCGCTTGCTTTCGCCGACGCCGGCTTCCCGGTGACGCTGGTCGGACCCGAGGCGTCGGCCCTTGATGGCCGCACCACGGCGCTGATGAACCCCGCCCTGAAAGTGCTTGAGCGACTAGCCGTCCTCGAAGTCATCAGGCCCAAGGCTGCTCCCTTGAAAGTCATGCGCATCGTCGACGCGACCAGCCGGCTGATCCGCAGCCCCGTCGTCACCTTCCGCGCCAGCGAGATAGACGAGGACCAGTTCGGGCTGAACCTCCCCAACAGCGTCCTAGGCCCGGCGCTTGCCGGCAAGGTCGCCGCCCATTCCGGGATCGAATGGCGCAAGTCGATGGTGAAGACCTGGCATCTCGATGTCGATCGGGCTCATGCCGTCCTCGCCGACGGCAGCGAGGTCGGCGCGTCACTGGCGGTCGCCGCCGATGGGCGGCAGTCACCTGCCCGCGAGGCGGCGGGCATTTCGACTGCATCGCACGCCTATCCGCAGGCCGCGCTCGTGCTCAATTTCGGCCATAGAAGCGAGCATGCCTTCACCTCGACCGAGTTTCACACCGAAACCGGTCCGTTCACACAGGTTCCCTTGCCTGGCAATCGCTCAAGTCTCGTCTGGGTGGTGAAGCCCGAGACCGCCAAGGAGCTTGCAGCGCTGGATGACGCGACGCTCTCGCTGCGGGTCGAGCAGCGGATGCAGTCGATGCTGGGTCGGGTGACGGTAGAGCCGGGCCGCCAGATCTATCCGCTTTCGACCGTGACGCCCCTGCGTTTCGCGCGAGACAGGGTGGCGCTTGTCGGCGAAGCCGCGCATGTGTTCCCGCCGATCGGTGCGCAAGGCCTCAACCTTGGCATCAGGGATATTGACGACCTGGTTGGAATCGCAAAAGAAAATGGCGGAGATCCAGGCGCGGCCAAGGCCCTTGCCGCCTACGATTTCAAGCGTCGCCCCGACATTCTGGCGCGCAGCGGCGCGGTCAACCTGCTCAACATGTCGCTGCTCTCCGATATGCTGCCGGCGCAGATGGCTCGCGGCGCCGGTCTCGGCGTGCTCGGCGGCTTTGCGCCGCTGCGTGCCTTCTTCATGCGCGAAGGGCTTAGCCCCGGCAGTGGTTTTGCAGCACTCGCGGGCGGCCTGCGAAAACCCATTCGGCAGCAATAGCGATTTTGCGGATTTTATCGCGGCATCGCGAGATCAATCAAAACCTTCGCGCCGGATTCTGCGTAGCTTGAAGGCGCTCGAACGCTTCGGGATTGAATTGACTCGGAGTCTGCGCCAAATAAAGTCAAGGAATTCAGTGGTGAGTACGATGAAAACGGCCAAATTCGCGATCGGACAGGTGGTCCGCCACCGGCTGTTTCCGTTTCGAGGCATCATTTTCGACGTCGACCCTCAATTCGCCAACACCGACGAATGGTACGAAGCCATCCCCGCCGACGTGCGGCCGCGCAAGGATCAACCATTCTACCATCTGCTCGCCGAGAATTCGGAAACCGAATACATCGCCTATGTGTCGGAGCAGAATCTGCTCGAGGATCGGTCGGGCGAACCAGTCCGCCATCCGCAGATCAAGGAGATGTTCGACAAGAGGCCAGACGGGCGTTACGAGCCCAAACGCCAGTCCAGGCACTGACCTTCCGGCGTTCCGGTCGGCCGTCAGGAAAGGCCAGGCACGAAAAAAGCGGGGCATGACCCCGCTTTTTCTTTGAATTGGAAGCGACCGAACCCGGTGATCAGTTGGCGGTCTTGGCCTTGTCCTGCTCGTCCTTGAGCTTCTTGGCGAAGTCCTGGTTGTTCTTGGCAACGAAGTCCTGCAGCTTCTTCTGCCGGTCCTCGATGTCCGACTGCTGCAGCGGAGGGCCGTCATAGGCGCCGCTGAAGCCCTGGAGCGCGATCTTGATCGGGTTGGCCTGATTCTGGAAATTGATCGAGGTCAGCGTGATCCCCTGACCCTTCTTGAACGAGGCGACGAGCTGGTCGGTCAGCGGCACTTCGGCGACGCAACGATCCGGGAAGCAGATGACATAGTCGAGCTTCTGCGCCTTGCCGGTGTCGATCTGCAGGCCGATGCCGGGAGGCACCAGGCGGCCGGTCGGGACCGTCACCTGAAACACCTTGCGGTTCACCTTGCCCTTGAGCTCGATCAGGCTCACACCCGTGACGAGCTGGCCGTTGCCGGCGGTGACGATGTTCTGGACGTTGCAGATATCGACGTCTTCCTGCTTGGTGCAGGCCTTGAACCAGCCCTGGGGGATCTGTTGCTGCTGCTGCGCGGAAGCAGAGGGAAGTCCTGCGCCCAGAAAGCCGACCACGCCCGCGGCCATGACCGAAAGGCGGTACGCATTGCTGTTCAGGCTCGTCATGTCGTGCACTTCCTCTCAAATAATCCCGGAACCGGCTTCTCTATGCCGTGTGGTCCAGCTACCTGTTGCCGAAATGAGGCAACAGAATGACTTCGGACGGCGTGTTACACTGCAAGCGGTGCCGAATCCAGCCCCGCTCACTTGTAATTCTTGATGACACGATTGGCCGGCAACGAGCTCCCTCATGCTAGGGTGCGCACCGAATCATCAAGCCGACCTGTTTAGGAGACGGTCATGGGCCGCGTTCTTGTTTGGCTGATCACCGCGATACCGCTTTTCACCCTTTCGCTGCGACCGGCCATGACGGAACCCAAGCATGCCATCGCCATGCAGGGCGAGCCGGCACTGCCGCCTGACTACACCCATTTCGACTACGTCAATCCCGATGCGCCGAAGGGCGGCAACATCACCTATTGTGTCGTAGGCAGCTTCGACAACCTCAACCCGTTCATCCTGAAAAGCCTGCGCACGACGGCGCGTGGGATGATGGATCTGACCTACGGCAACCTCGTTTTCGAACCGCTGATGCAGCGCAACTACGACGAGCCCTTCAGTCTCTATGGCCTGCTCGCGGACAGCGCCGACATGGATTCAGAGCGCAGGTCGATCGAATTCCACCTCAATCCCAATGCAAGGTGGTCGGACGGCGAGCCGGTGACACCGGAGGATGTGCTGTTCACCTACGATGTCTTCACCGACAAGGGCCGCCCGCCCTACAACGCACGCATGAGCCTGATCGCCAAGCTTGAAAAGACCGGTGATCACAGCGTGCGCTTCACCTTCAATGACAAGGCCAATCGCGAAACGCCCATGATCATCGCGCTGACGCCGATCCTGCCGAAACATGCCTTCGACAAGGATACTTTCGACAAGACAACGCTGAAGCCGCTGATTGGCAGTGGACCTTACACCATCGCCCAGGTGGCGCCGGGTCAGCGTATCGTGTTCAAGCGCAACCCCGATTATTGGGGCAAGGATGTCCCGGCCAAGCGCGGCTTCGACAATTACGACCAGATCACCATCGAATATTTCCTCAACGCCAACGCCAAGCTCGAGGCTTTCAAGAAAGGCCTCTGCGCAATCGACGACGACGGCGATCCGGTAAAACGGGAGCGCGATCTGGACTTCCCGGCCTTCCACAGGGGGGAGGTGGTTTCTGAAACCTTCGACACGGGCATTCCACCCGTGGTGACCGGATTCCTGTTCAACACGAGGCTGCCGAAGTTCTCCAATCCGGCGGTTCGGCGTGCGCTCGGCATGCTTTACGACTTCGAATGGGCGAACAAGAACCTTTTCGGCGGCAAATACACCCGCACGATGAGCTACTGGCAGAACTCCGAGCTTTCCGCGCTCGGCCATCCGGCCGATGACAGGGAAAAAGCATTGCTGGCCCCCTATCCCGGCCGTGTGCCGCCCGATGTGATGGACGGCACCTGGAAGCCGCCCGTGACCGACGGATCTGGCCAGGACCGCAAGGTGTTGAAGGCAGCTTTCGATCTCCTGAAAAGCATCGGTTACCACGTGCAGGACGGTACGATGCTCGATCCCGACGGCAAACCGTTCGGGTTCGAGATCCTGACTGCTTCCCAAGACGAGGAGCGCCTGGCCGGCATCTATCAGCGCACGCTGGAGAAGATCGGCATCAACGTGAGCATCCGTAGCCTCGACGGGGACCAGATCCAGTCACGCAAGCAGCGCTTCGATTTCGAGGCGCTGATCGGATCCAGCGGCTTCAACAATTCGCTGTCGCCAGGCTTCGAACAGCTCGGACGCTGGGGCTCCGAGGCGGCCAGGGCCGAAGGCTCGTTCAATCTCGCCGGCGTTGCCGATCCGGCGGTCGATGCGGCTATCGAAGCGATGCTGCGCGCCCGCTCGAAGGAGGATTATGTCGCCGCCGTCCGCGTTCTCGACCGGCTGTTGATTTCGGGCAATTACATGGTGCCGATGCAGTACAACACGCAGCAGTGGCTTGCTTACTGGAATTATCTGGAACATCCGAAGAAGACGCCCATATTCGGTTATCAGCTGCCGACATGGTGGCGCAAACCGAACTGAAAATCCGGAGATCGAGATGAGCGAAGCGAACGCCATAACCGTCGATGTGGTGTCGGATGTCGTCTGCCCCTGGTGCTTCATCGGTCAGAAGCGGCTGGACAAGGCGATTGCCGCGGCCGGCGATGTCGATGTGCATATACGCTGGCGGCCGTTCCAGCTCGATCCGACCATTCCGCCGCAAGGCAAGGACCGCGGGGAGTATATGCGAGCCAAGTTCGGCAGCGATGAGCGCATTCGCCAGATTCATGCCCGCATCGAGCCGCTTGGCGAGGCAGACGGCATTTCCTTTGCCTTCGATGCCATCAAGGTAGCGCCCAACACTCTGGATGCGCACCGCCTGATCCGTTGGGCGGGTGCTGCCGGTGAAGCCGTGCAGAACAGGCTGGTCCGCCGCCTCTTCCAGTTGAATTTCGAGGAAGGCGTCAACATCGGCGACCATGCCGTGTTGGTGGAAGCCGCCCGCGAGGCCGGCATGGACGCGTCCGTGGTCGCCACGCTGTTGCCGACCGACGCCGATGTCGAGGCGGTGCGCACCGAGATCGCCACGGCGTCGCGCATGGGCATATCGGGCGTGCCGTGCTTCCTGCTTGAAGGCAAATATGCCGTGATGGGCGCTCAGGACGTCGACACGCTGGCTGATGCCATCCGCCAGGTGGCGGCGGCGAAGGCACGGGGCGAATTGGACAAGGTCGGCTGAGGCCGGTCATTCCTTCGCCTGCG